>JAQWAQ010000001.1 GCA_028707635.1 Negativicutes bacterium | reverse complement strand
ACCCTAAGAACAGAATAGGCGGCCCATACCATAGCGGCTAAAACAGCCAGGATATCTCCCGTTGGGTTCAACTTCAAATGACTGCTCCCGTTAAAGCTAATGAGAAAAATTCCGATAATAGCAACCGCGAAACCTATAAAAAATTGCCATCTCAATTTTTCTCCATCTAAAAACAAGTGTGCAAAGATAGCAGTAAAAAAAGGTGCTATGGAAATAATGCCCCCTACATTGGAGGCGAAGGTATAAGTCAGGGCAATATTTTCTCTTTTTTTCTGTCCATGAAAGCCCTCTCTATGCAAAAACTCAACTGCGAGTATCCTTGAAAATGTTCATATACTGTTTTGGAGTTAGCCCTATGAACTTCTTGAAGAAGTTGGAAAAGTGACTTTGGTCGGTGAAACCTGTCTGCAAAGCCACATCGATTGGCAAAATGCCTTGTTCCAGCATTTTCTTTGCTTTGTCAATTCGTATCGTTTCCAAGTAGCTATAAGGAGAGGTTCCCTTTTGCTTGGTGAAAGAGCGGAGAAGATAGTATTTGCTTAGTCCCGTCAGCTTGCAAAGGTCATCCAGGGTAATGTTCTCCATATAGTGATTTTCTAGGAATTCACAGATTGCCCTTGCTTCCATACTTTGCTCTATATTTCCTGATGGTACTGCCTGTTCGGTATATTCTTCAATTAACTGCTCCAAGAGGAAAAAGAAGATTTCTTCTTTTCTAAAATCTCTTTCCTCCTCCATGATCATTTGATGTAATTCTCGAAGCACAACAACCAATTCGCTATGAAAAACTACTTGCGTCGTAAAATAAGGCAAATGCTTTTTTCCTGCTATTTCACAGAGTGCCTTGCTCATAATTTCCGGTTGGATATTGATACAGCGATAATCCAGCGTTTTACCGTCGATTTGTTCGCAAGCATGATTATCACGCGGATTAAACAGTAATAAATCTCCCGGTTCTATAGTATATTCCTTGTTCTTGCAAGATAAAAAACGTTGACCTTTTTCAATAAAACCAATCACGTAATAGTCATGAAAATGATTGGGGAATTTCTGCATAATTCCTTGAAAATGATAGGCTTCCACTTTCAATTGGGCGTCATACTTTACTGCTCTTATCTCCTGTTTCATAAACTTTCCCCCTTTCCTGATTATCTAATATTTAGTGTAACATAAGAGGTAATAGCATTCTTGTATGATATTGCCCTTTACTCTGAAAGTCTATTTACATAGGTGTCATGGGGACGGGGTTATTGACATTACAATAGAGAAAGGTTGTCGGTAACCCCTTCCCCATGACACACAAATCCGCCAGCATGGATTCATGACTTCGGTAGTATTGCTGAATTTTTGCTCTCGAATTAGCTCGTTAATTACTTTCTTTGGAATCGCTGACATAAAAAATCTTCCTTGCTGACTTGAATAGTTTTATTCCTATTCTTGCCATTCAGGAAGACATATTTACACAAACTTTTCGGGACAGCTGGGGACGTTCCTTTTTTTGTCATAATTGTGGATAGAGGTGAGGGACTGTGGGTAGGAAAGTGAGGCAACTAAGCAGTACAGGGTTCTATCATATAGTTTTCCGTGGTATTAACCATCAACATATTTTCGAGGGAGTATGTGATTAGGTGTTAAGGGGACGGGGTTATTGACACCTTTGGACGTTGGACGTTCAGTAGGTGTTGTGTTATTGTGTTACATCAAGAAATGCAACAATGTAAGGCCTGACCCCACTTTTTTGACCCCGCTTTTTCCTTACCGGCCCGGAATTATTCCATTACGCCAATCTTTTCGGGGACTATGAAATCGGCTTCGGTGCATGCGCGGATCTTCTCGACGGTGTAGCCCGGAGTCAGTTCTCTGAGTATTATCCCGTCGGCTCCGACCTCGAAGTAACATCTCTCTGTGACAATGTCAGTTGCGCACTTGGCGCCGGTCAGAGGAAGGGTGCACTTCTTGAGTATCTTTGACTCGCCGCTCTTCTCACAGTGGTCGGTGGCTACAACGATCTTCTTTACGCCGGCGCAAAGGTCCATTGCGCCGCCCATGCCTGGAACGAGCTTTCCGGGGATTGTCCAGTTTGCTATATTGCCCTCCTGGTCAACCTGGAGAGTGCCAAGTACGGCCGCGTCGATGTGACCGCCGCGGATCAAGGCGAAAGAAGTAGTGTGGTCGCATACGCTGCCGCCCTTGATTATGGATGCCGGCTGTCCTCCAGCGTCAATGAGATCAGGGTCTGCGTCTTCCCACTTGGGGGAGGAACCGCAGCCAACGATGCCAATCTCAGCCTCGAGCCAGAGGTCGACGCCTTCGGGCAAATAGTTGACACACATCAGAGGAACGCCGATTCCAAGATTTACAAAATCGCCGTTTTTAAAGAACTTTGCACAACGAGCTGCAATAAGTGCGCGTCCTGTCAGTCCTGCCATTACTTTTTGCCTCCTTCTGCTTTTGCCTTAGCACGCTGCCACATCAGGCAGAAAGGTTTCTTCTCACCGGTTCTGACATATACCATATCAATGATAGGAGCCGCAACGTCAATCTCTTCGGGTCCGAGCTCTCCGACCTCCACCAGTTCCTCGACTTCGACGATGACAATATCTGCCGCAAAGGCCATATAACTATTTGTTGCTCTGCCGGTTAGTCTGAAAGCGATGTTGCCGGCGGTATCGGCCTTCCATGCTTTGATGAGCGCGACATCCGAGTACAGGGGCAGTTCAAGAAGATAATCCTTACCGTTGATGGTGAGCTTCTGCTTGCCGATCTCAACATCGGTGCCGATGCCTGTCGGGGTGAGGCAGCCCCCGAGGCCGGCGCCGCCGCAACGAATACGCTCCGCAAAAGTACCCTGCGGGATGAACTCGACCTCAAGTTCACCTGCAAACATCTGGTCGCGGGCGACGGGATTGAGACCGATATGTGTCGTGACAATACTCTTGACACGATGCTCTTTGATGAGCCTGCCAACGCCCTGGTCGGGCATACCGGCGGAAACGGCTATGGCAGAAATGTTCTGAATACCCTTCTCGAGCATTCCGGTGATGATCTCTTCTGCGGAGAGCTCGCCGTGCCAATCACCAAACATTATTGTCTGACCATCTTTAATCTTTGTTAGGGCTTCTTCTCTAGTCACAACTTTTGATCGCAATTTAGTTACCACCTTTCCGTATTATGCTATCTTGAGCCATCAGGAATCAGGTTGTTTCAGTTGCCTTGCTTTTGATCAGAGGCAGAAGAAGAGGCAGGGACAGCCTTGTCAAAGGCGGCGTTGAGCTGCACTGCGCTTGCGACATAGATGTCGAAGGTGCCGTTGGGATTCTTGAAGTATGCGGGGCAGAATGAGCGCAAAGATGCACACACTCAAACCGAGGTCTTCAACTCTGACGTCATAGGTCGCACCTATTACCGGGCAGAGGAACTTCATAAAGCTGCTGACCGCGCCGGTGAGCGTGAAGAAGCCTTGAAAGAAGCAGAACACGTTGTCGCCGAGAACTCGCCATGATCAAGCTCCTTGCTCGCGCCAATAATCTGCATAGTAGAACCACCAATCAGCCAGGCAGTCAACAGCTCGTTCCGTCTTTGACTATTTGCCCTCGAAGGCAGCCTTGCGCTTCTCCATGAAGGCCTTGACGCCTTCCTGGAAATCAGTGGAGGCGGCACATTCGCGCTGAGTGGGGATCTCGCACTCGTCGAGATACTTCTTGTAGTCTGGGAAGCTGGCTTCGTATATCTGTTTCTTGATATTCTTGTAGGAGAGCAGCGGGCCGGCGGCAAACTTCTTGGCAAGCTTCATGGTAGTGGCGTCCAGCTCCTCCTTGGGAACGACCTGGTAAATTATGCCCGCAGCCTTGGCTTCCTCGGCACCCAAAGGACGCCCGGTGGCGCAGAGCTCCATGGCGCGCTTCTCGCCCAGCTCCTTGACCAGTAAATAGGTTCCGCCGGTATCGGGGACCAAGCCGAGATTTACGAAAGCCATGATGAACTTGGCGTTGTCCGCGCAGACAATGAAGTCGGCGGAGAGCGCAAGACTGACGCCGGCACCGGCTGCGGCGCCGCAGACGGAGGCGATAACTAGCTTGCTCATCTTCTTAATCCCGTCGGTGACAACGCCGACCTTTTCGATCAGGCCGTCCATATTGACCTCGCCGCCAGCCTTGATAAGTTGATAGAAATATCCAATGTCTCCGCCAGCCGAGAATGCCTTCTCGGAGCCCTTGAATACGACTACCTTAACGTTGGGGTCTTTCTCCAGGGTTTCCACGATATACATGAGTTCATCAGCCATCTGTTCGTCAATGGCATTTAGATTCTTCATGTAGTTCATAATTACGATGCCGATGCCGTCTTCCACTGTGTACTGCAATTTTTCCAATTTCATGTCTTAACCTCCTAAAAGTATACCGCCGGTAAGCGCTCCACGGTATATTATCAAAGTAAATTTAACTATATTGCATAGTACGTGACAATTAAGAATTTTATGACATTTTAAAACAATTAACCTTTACGTGGAGTTTGGATAACCCAGAAGATTTAAAAGAGGGTTTGTGAAAAGATGCTCATTTCAAAGAGCAGCCAAACCAAAACATCGTTATTTTTAGTGCAATTATTGCACTAAAAATACAGACACCTCCAGCAAATAAAGACAGCCCTTGCGCGTTGTCACTCTTTAGACTGCGCGAAGGGTTGTCTTCACTTAAAGATATTGCTCTATTTTGTCCTCAAACCGAATTTATTCAGCTTGTATTAGAGTGTTCGCCTAGAGATGCCCAGTTCCTTCGCAACCTTTTCACGATGACAAGGACAGTAGGGGACGTTCCTTTTTTGTCATTATTTTGATATGCTATCGTCAGCGGTGATGATAAATGGGAAGGCAATCGCGACAATTAAGCAGCAGCGGCTTTTATCATATAGTGTTCCGAGGCGTTAATCATCAACACGTTTTTGCAGATAAGAGTGATATACCCACTTACTGAGGGTATTGCATGACTTGAAAATCGATCTGGCCGACGGACGGACCTTTAACGGTAAGGTTTTAGGAGTTGACCCGGCTACTGACCTTGCGGTGGTTAAAGTCGACACAACCGGATTGCCTACCGCTGTCTTAGGTGATTCAGACGGTTTGCTGATCGGCGAACCTGCTATTGCTATTGGTAATCCGCTGGGTATGGAATTTCGGGGGAGCGTCACTGTTGGCGTTATTAGCGCTCTGAATCGGTCAATTGAAATCGGTGAACGTAAATTTAAACTCATTCAAACCGACGCAGCCATCAATCCCGGCAATTCAGGTGGGGCATTGGTGAATGCTGACGGAGTTGTCGTTGGTATCAATAGCGCCAAGATTGCCGTGGCAGGCGTTGAAGGCATCGGATTTGCAATTCCCATCAATACCGCCCGGCCGATTCTTCAGTCTGTTATTGAAAAAGGTCGAGTTGTTCGCGCCTATCTTGGCGTCGGTGTGCTTGACCGAAATACTGCGGCTCGCTAATCCAACATCATATTTTAATTCTTTGAATAAAGTTTCTATGCGTTCCTCCCTCGAATCTTTATATTTCAAGGGCAGAGCCGCAAACTTTCTGCTATTTGTCGAGTGTTTTTTTATATGATTAGCAAATATAAAAATAGAACGTTCACATCTACTTTTATGGATGTAAACGTTCTATTTTGCTTAACTTAATGACATTGACCACAAGGGGAGCATATCAAAATAAGGGCTGAGGTTGTTTTTGTATGTAGTCATACATCTTGAGGTCGGCTGGTTTACTGTAATTATCGATTTTGAGTAGTTTTTTGGTGTAGCTAGCGTTACTTTATGCTGATATAGGCGTTTAATAGTATATAGAAGTTAATTGGAATACTAAGAAGTAAAATAAGACACATAAACACTAGGAGGAAAAAAATGAAAAAACTTTTATCAACAATTTTAGCAATTACAATGATGTTAAGTATGTCCATAGTTTACGCACAGGAGGAAGGTATTATCTCTGCAAAACCAGTAATCGAAAGGTCTGTACACAATGTAATTTCTACAAAAGGCAAAATTAAAGAAATCAACAAAGGTCAAGTAAGAGTTTTTGGAGAAGGAGCATATAGTGAAATAGTTTTAAATATACAAGATAGCACCTATATTCTAAATGCACAAGATGGTACACCGATCCCATTTAAAGAGTTGAAAAAAAGTGATGCGATAACAGCATACTATGGTCCAAGCGTTACAAGAAGTATCCCACCACAGGGCAATGCGATTGCTTTAATTGTAGGGACGCCCAAAACGGGTAGTGCGGGGATGTATATGAAAGTTGCTAAGGTAGAAGAGGATAGAGACGGAAGTATAAAGGTACTTTGTACGAACTTTGATAGACTGGTAACAATTAGTCCTGACGTATTTGCACAAACTACAGATATCAAAGAGGGTTCGGAATTAATTGTTTGGTATGATATGATGACTATGAGTATACCTGCACAGGCCACGGCAACTAAGGTGGTGCTGCTTCACGATCAAGCAGATATCACGGTTCATCCGAGCGCAGGCACCATAGTTGTAAATGGGAAGGAACTGGTATTAAGCGTAGATGACAGGATAGAAAGCAATGGAAATACGCTCATGTTGCCGTTGAGGGTTATTGCAGAAAGCCAGGGCTATAACGTTGTTTGGGATGATGAAACTAAAACAGTTGAGCTGCAAAATGGCGCGCGTACTATGGCAACTATGACAATAGGCAGAAACACGTATGGCAAATTTAAAATGGCTGTTCAATTAGACTATGCACCAGAAATCGTTAATGGAAAAACGCTTGTTCCTGTAGAATTCTTTACGGATTTACTGCAGTTAAAGGTAAAAGTCAATAATAGCCATATATAAAAATTGGCATCGCTTTAAGTTTTGGTTACTTTACTAAGCGCGGATTGCCATAAACATGAGGGCAATGAGGTCAACTCATTGTCCTGTTTTGTCGTTTAACCCGATACGGAGAGCCGTATCATTGGTAACGGCGAAAAGAGGCCGCCCATAATTAACCACCTGCGTTGTTGGTGCTCCGGGAGCGCGCTTCCTCGCAGCCGCCTAGCATCTGGGCAATTCTGAACGGCCTCGGGAATACGCTTTGACACTTGTGGTCAGAGCGTTTTTCTTTTGGTTTTAGGGTGGATTTTTTAGAAACTATTATCGGGATTTGCCGTATTTTATTTAAAGCAAGTAAAAGCAATGGGGCGGTTCTGGTGCTTCATTTCGTTTGGATTTTAGGAAAAAAGGTTCTATGAGGAAGCAAAAGAACCGTCCCGTTGCTTCCTTTTGAATCATTATGCAATAAGGATTTATGACTTTTTCTATCATGGAAAGTATTGAACTGTTTATGATAGATGTTTAATATGATTAAAAGACGAAGGGAGTGGCAAATCAGTGAAGAATACTAATTATAGACAATATAGAAATTGAGATAGAGGGGATATCTATGAACTATGCTCACGTGGATGTATTTTCTGCGCAACCGTTAAGTGGTAATGGGTTAACAGTTGTGTTTATTAATAAGGAATTCGATTGCCAAACCTTATTATATATTACCCAGGAGTTTAAGCAATTTGAAACTATCTTTATTTTCCCACAGTCGAAGGGCGGATATCCTGTAAGAATTTTTACAGTAGAGGAAGAACTGAATTTTGCGGGGCATCCGATACTAGGTGCAAGTGCTGTTATTCATAGATATTTATATCCCGAACAAGAAGCTGTAGAAATTTACCTTACCGTGTCCGGGAGAAAAATTTATACAAAATCAGAGCGAATGCAAAATACCTATAATGTTATTATGGACCAAGGAGAACCGCAATTTTTGTTGACAGTCGCACGAGAGAATTATCAGGATATTGCCGCTGCTTTGAATATAAACATAGGTGACCTTCATGAAGAATATCCAGTCGAGGTAGTATCTACCGGCCTTCCATATATGCTGGTTCCATTAAAGACAAATTTAGGTAAAACTAAAATAATTATTCCAAATTTTGAAGGATTACTTAATAAATTTGGAGCAAAATTTGTATATCTTTTCGACCCCCAATTATTAGAATGTAGAACTTGGGACAATGCGGGTAATGTAGAGGATGTTGCTACAGGAAGTGCGGCAGGACCGTTATGTGCATACCTAATCAAAAATGGCTTTAAGAAATTGGACGAGATAATTAATATTTATCAGGGGAAATATATTGGTAGGCCTAGTCTTATTCAAGGTTGGGCCACTGAAATGGAATCAGGCAAAAGAATATTTATACGCGGAGAAGTGTCGTTTTTTGGAGAGGGAGAGCTTTTTGTTTAGTCCGTAAATGAGATATACCTAATACGAGAGATGCTAGGTGTCAGGCTTGAGCTTTTAAATAAGTGTGGACAGTTTGCGTGCGAAACAATGTAGTGAAAGTTCGCCGCTATACCTGATACGGAGAACCGTATCACTGGTAATGGCGAAAAACAGCCTCAACCATTCCACAATGAAGTGCCCCCTGTCAAGTAGACAGTAGAAAAAAATAAAAGTTTTATGATGTCAATCATTAAGTTATGATTGACATCATTTTTTATGCAGCTGTATTTGAAATATATCGTCTGTACTCTAACGGAGACATACAGTTGAGTCTCTTTTGATATGGATGATTTTCAGATATTTCATAGATTGATTCACTTATTTAAAGAAAAGGAAGCGCGACAGTTTGAGATCACTGGACTTTCTGGGAAAGAGCCGTATGTTCTTGAGCATATACGTGAAGATAATCGAGAATTATTGTATTAAACAATCTACCTTGACAGGCATTGTAATTAGACTGGAGAAGGGGCTGGTGAAGCGGGGAAGAAGCGAAGGAGACCGCAAGGCAGTCTATTTGAATTGTGCTTTTAGCGGACAAGATATTGCGAGAAAGCATATCGAAGAAAGATCAGGCTTTTTTTAGCTCGATGATATCGGCTTTGCAACCAGTAGAAAAAGATCAATTTATACATCTCGTTCAAAAAATTACAGGAAACCACAAGATTTATTAGTTATAATAGTTCATGTGAGGGATTTAGATAGACTCTCATTGAGATAGTCGCAATCTATCAAGATTATACGTTGTACGCATTATATGAAAGACGTATAGGAAATAAGAAAATGAGGTGTGATAGTATGGATGTAGTATTTTATCAATATCTTGTTTTAATTCCTGTTACAATGGTAACTTCTTTGATTACCCTATTTACTGGGTTTGGGGTTGGTACAATTATGATGCCAATCATGGCCCTGTTTTTTGATGTTAAAGTAGCCATATTCCTAGCAGCGATTGTTCACTTTTTTAACAATATGTCTCGCTTAGCATTATACAGATCAGAAATAAATTGGGGAATCATAAGGCGATTCGGAGTTGTAAGCATAATCGGAGCCTTTATTGGATCGTTTGCTCAAATCTATCTGGACAGCAGTTGGTTGAAGGTCGGGTTGGGTGTCTTCTTGATTGTCTATAGTTTACTAACACTAATTCCTAATAAGATTAAAATTACATTATCTGCAAATGTAGATTTCATAGGCGGTTTTCTATCTGGATTAATTGGTGGATTAATAGGAAATCAGGGGGCAATTCGCTCTCTATATTTATTGAACTATGAAATGGAAAAGAAAGAGCTAATCGTGTCGTCTGCTTTAATTGCCGTAATCATAGATTCGACACGTATACCTATTTATGCATATTCTAACTATAAGTACATGCAGGAAAATATTATGCTTCTGGCCGCTGTGGTTGTATCGGCGATTTTAGGTACGATTTTAGGGAGTAAAATACTTCCTAAAGTTTCATATGAGTTGTTTAAAAAGATCATATTAGTAGGAGTTTTTATTTTGGGAATCTTAATGATATTAAGAGTGATTTAATGTGATAGTTCGAACAGGAGGCTAGGACAGAAGGATGAATGCATATTTTTTAGCTGGAATTACAACCACTAGCCACACTGATTATACCCAGTTTGATTATTAGTCTATTACTTCGCGTTAAAATTTGGGGATGTAGGTCGTGTGTCACCAGTTGTGGCAGCATTTTCACTGATAGCTATGATTTTAGGACTACCGTTTGTTGGAGAAAAGGTGCCAGAACTCTCTGGCAGGACTGTGGAAGAAATCTTGACAAATCTGCCCGCTATTTCTGATATAACACTACGAACTGCCATCCAAAATAATGGGGGTGGATACTATAATCATAATCTCTATTTTCAGTTATGTCACCTGAAGGCGGCGGAGAGCCGACAGGGATTCTGGCAAAGCAAATTGAGAAAGATTTCGGAAGTTTTGCTGGCTTTAAGGAAAAAATAAAGTCCGCAACTCTTGCACGATTTGGATCAGGGTGGGCATGGCTTTCTACCGATTGCGCAGGAAATCTTGCAATAAGCTCCACTCCCAATTAAGATAATCCGTTTATGGAACAAGAAGCCAAATGGAGACCTATTTTCACGATTGATGTGTGGGAGCATGCTTATTATCTAAAATATAAAAAACTCCGCCCTGATTATATCGAAGGTTTCTTTCAAGTAATTGACTGGAAGGAGGTAGCCCGACGGTATGAGACGTCGATTACATAATCTCTTAAAGACAAATCAATAAAATGATTCATATCCGGTATAAATAAAAAATTTATCAAATGAAGAGGGCAATGAGGGCAGAAAGATAATCAAAAATCTGCACCCCTTGACCTGTTACGGGGAACCGTATGGTGATGGTGAAAAAATCCTGTCAAATTTTTTTGATGAATTTGGCAGGAATATTGTATTTATATGGAAAGCAATCTAATAGGAGGTGAAAAATGGATTTTAATATTCAAGCTACAAACTGGGATAATGAAAAAAGAATCAAAAGAGCAAAGATTATTGCGGACCAGATAGCTCGTGTTGTTAAACTTGAGCAGTATTATAGCGCCTTAGAGTTTGGTTCTGGAACTGGTCTCGTTAGCTTTAATCTCTATGACAACCTTAAAGACATAACTTGCATTGATACATCACAAGGGATGATAGATACGTTAAATTTAAAAATTCAACAGCACCAAGTGAAAAATATGAGAGCTCATCAGCTCGATATTAATGATGATTGCCTATTAATACCTACATATGATTTAATTTATACGTCGATGGCATTACACCATATCGTAGACATTGAAAGAACTTTAACAAACTTATATCGCTTGTTAAAAAAATATGGATATATATGTATTATTGAGTTGGATGAGGATGATGGGAGTTTCCATGAATCAGAGAAAGATTTTATTGGTCATAATGGATTTAATCAAAATGAACTAAAAAAGGTTCTTGAAAAAATTGGATTTCAAAGAATAGAATCATACAGTTTTTATAGTGATAAAAAAATGATTGGAGAAGTAAGTGTGGACTATTCTTTATTTATTATGAGTGGAAAAAAATGAACGGATGAAGAAGAATATTATATTAGGACAATTAGGGACGTCAGGCTGTGCGGAAACTCCAAGTTGGTCGGGAAAATACCGAAAAAGTGGAGGGCATCAGCGATATTCCACTATTATTTTGTTCCTAAATTCAATGTTAGTGCCTGGTTTTAATATCTGGGTGGTGAATGGAATTTATGGGAATTTGTTTTCGCACAGCCTGACGTTCTTTTCTTGTCAGCTTTTTGCGGTAACACCATAAGATATACCGGTTGCCTGCTCAATCTGGCGAATCGAAAGGCTAGCATTTTCTTTAAAATCGTGGATTAAAGAATTTCGATTTGTTTTAAGCCAGCCTGCAATTTCATAAGGCTCCTGCTCGTCTGTATTCTGTAATATAATGCGACGAATTTCTTCTTTTAATCGCTCACGGCTTTCAAGAAAATAGGAAAAGTCGCTACTATGAGTCTCTGAGCCTTGAGTTTGCTGGTGTAACTTTTAGTGAGAGTTTTGTTAGGAAGGGGATTTTACAATGCTAGTTGTAAGCAATCCTATTTTTTATAGGGGAGGTAGCCAAGATGTCTGTTACATTGGAAAGTAAATTAGTAATCGCGATATCTTCGCGGGCACTTTTTGATTTAGATGACAGTAATAGAATTTTTGATAAAAAAGGCGAGGATGAATATACGGCGTATCAGATAGAGCACGAAAATGAAGTGCTGGGACATGGAGTAGCCTTTCCGTTAATAAAGCGCCTGCCCATGCGCGCGCAATAAAGACGCTTCGTGAATGGGGAATTGGCGTTGATGAGGCTTTCTTTTTAGGTGGCTTGGACAAGGCGCCAATATTAGAGAGCTTTAATCCGCACATTTTCTTTGACGACCAACATACATACTGCATAACTGCATCAAAAGTAGTCCCAACCGGGCATGTACCTATTGGCGTAAAAAATTCACAGAGGTGAAAAACAAAAGATGAGGTGTAGGGTGTGACACACGGAAATATCCTGCAATTTTTTTAAGAATTGCAGGATATTTTGTATTTCGTTGGAATCTATATGGATACATATAATTACCAAATTCTTTGATTTCAAAAGGAGGGACTTAAATGAAAAAGCTATTTATATTCAGTTTTGCAGTCGTGATGATGCTAATGACAAGTGTATCTTTTGCTGCACCAAACAGCCTTACCGAAATCAGCAATGGTGTGAAATGGCAGGAAGGTATAGTTGCGGCAACAGGTACAGGCATTCGACCACAAAACATTGCAAGTGATGCTTTGGGAGCTGTACTCGCGCGCAGAGCAGCCATAGTAGATGCTTACCGGGGACTTGCCGAGCAAATTTATGGAGTGCAGGTTGACAGTAATACAACTGTTGAGCAGTTAATGGTAGTAGAAGACAATACAAAAATAGCAGTATCAGGGCTAATCAAAAATGCTAAGATTTTAAAAGAAGAACAAATGCCTAATGGTACATACCTAGTAACATTGAGCGTCAATATATTTGGTGCCCAAGATAGTTTGGCCGCTAGTATTTGGGCTCATAAGCCAGCCGTTATAGATGCTCCGGCGCCAGTCGAGTCCGTTGAAACTGTTCAGATGCAAAACAGAATGGTACCGTTAAATTCAGTTACCGGAGTGATTGTAGATTGTCGCGGTCTAGATCTTGATCGGGTAATGTCTCCGATAATTATAGATGATTTGGGTCGTATTATTTATGGAGCTCAATTTATTGACTCGAGTTTCATTATTAACTATGGCGCGGTTGGCTATGCCGGTCCTGATAATCCCGGCGATGTTTCGCGGGCTGGGGATCAGCCAATTTATGTAAAAGCGTTAAGACTTAATGATTTTAATCGGAATCCTGTGATTGCCAGAGAAGATGCGGACATAATTTTATCAGCAAATGCGGAATCTGGCTTTTTTCGGAACTGTCCTGTAGTTTTCCTTCAATAAGCTTCGACAGCAGCCAAACAGTATTGATTGCATGTGTAAAGTTTCAGGATAAGGGTGGTTTAATTTGCAAGCATTAAAAATCATGGTTATCACATTAATTGTAATTTCACAATGCCTGTTGGTATCAGCACAGACAGTCCTTGTAGACGGGCAAGGGCCAACGCGTGAGGCGGCGCTGCATGACGCCATGCGCCAGGCCGTTGAGCAAGCGGTGGGAACTTTAATTGACTCTCAAACGCTGGTGCAAAACAATATGGTGTTAAAAGATGAGATATATGCAAAATCACAGGGATATATCCGTGACTATACTATTATAAGTGAGAAAGAAGCGAACGGTGTATTTACATTGCAGGCCCATGTAACAGTTGACTCACAGCCCAACTCAACCTTAATGACAAAACTTCAACGTTTAAAACTAATTGATATGGGGTTGCGTGATCCGCGAATTGGTGTCGTAATTAAAGAATACTACATACGGCCTATCTCTGATTCAGCTGCCGAAACAGCAGTTATCGATCAATTAGCCGAAGCCGGATTTCGTAGGATTGTAGATCCCGATAGCTTAGCTCAAATCCGTCAGTCGGACACTGTAAAGGCAATAATTCAAGGAGATAGTCAAACAGCTCTTCTGATGATGCTAAAAGACAGGATGGATTACTTAATCGTAGGAGAAGGTTTTGCCGAGTATGCCGGTCGGGATATGGGAGGCAGTATTATATCCTGTCGCGCCCGAGTAGAAGCCAGAATGATCAAGGTGGATACAGGCGAGATTATAGCTGCGCAAGGTTTTCAGCTTGGCGGTATTGATATAACAGAATTAACGGCCGCTAAAAAGTCTCTAAACAATGCCGGTAAAGCTGCAGGCAAATATTTTGCCGAAAAACTTCTAACCTATGCAGCCAACCCAGAAAAGGGTGTTCAAATTAAAGTTATGGGAGTCAATGACTATTCCATTGTCAATTTATTAAATCGCTCAATTAAGCAGCAAACAGGCATTGCCAATGTATTTTTACGTGATTTTCAACAAGGAGTTGCTATGCTTGATGTTAACTACACGGGATCTCCGACTGTGTTAGCTGAACAGCTAGAAGCTATGCCTCAATTACCTATTAAAGTCATCGAAGTATCCAACAATTGTATTACCATTTCCCTTAAGTGAACAAAAAATAAGGACAGTTGCAAATTTGCAACTGTCCTTATTTTTTTAAAAATCGTGTTTGCCTGACCAGCCTAACCCCAAGAAGCCACGTGGCTTTTTCTTTAATTTCTTTACTACAATATCTCCAGGTTGAATATTTTCCATTGCTTTTTCGTCATCTGAATCTTTGATTTTAGCAGCACAAATGGAATCAAAAACTTCTGTTACTTTAAGTTCGCCAACATTTTTTTTCATTACAATAAGTTCACCAGTTACAGGATGGTGAATAGTGCTGTTGACGCTATTTACTTCAAAAATATCACCAGTAGTAACATTGTGATTAGTGCCTAAATCAATAATATATTGGCCAGCGTCGTTTTTAATTATATAACCCTGCAAGGGAATAAATTTATATATTTTTCGTACAGAATCATACGCTGCTTCGGCAAGAGTGATGTTAATATCGTCGTTATAATTAGTAACGCTTGATTGATCTGACCAAACGATGTGTCCGTTTTTGACATCAATTAATTTTAGAGTAAGCATAACAGTTGTCTTTTGGGTTCCGTCTATCCATTCATTTCGCTTATGTTTTTTATTATAATAATAGTGCCCACGTTCTTTCACCGAATCGCAATCAACAGAACCCATTAGCAGGTAGTTCAGACCAAGGATCCCGCCTAATTCTGTAACTGTTGCTTCATCAATGTATCCTTTGGCACCAAAGCTTTGTTCAGCAAAAACGCTAGATAACTCGTTTCGTTCAACGACAACACAAGATTTTAGCTTCGCTAAATCAGCAGTAATTGTTTCAGCGGCAATAGATCCAAATTGTGTGTATGAGCTGTCGTTATTTAAGGTCAGCACACCGATTCTTTTCGTGGAATTTGCTAAAACGGTACTAGAAATTGTCAATAACAATAAAGCTGTTAATATGACCACAATCCAACTTTTTCGCATAAATACCCTCCCTGTGTGTGTTCCAATGTAATAATGTATTATATATAATTCAACCTTTTACGATCTTGTCCTCCTAAATTACCCCTAAATAGGAAAAGCTGTCAAGGGGACAACTTCCCGTGACAACTACAAAAATAGTCAAGGTTCCGGCAGAAGGTTATACCAATTTGCAGGAACTTGGTATTTCTACGGTAAATTCATTATTTGTGAAGCTTAATAGGACGATTAGAATCGGAAGAACCGTCCCTGTGAATCCTTAAACAAACACTAACAGTAGTTCCTACCTTTGATAAGGCTGTAAGTCGTTATGAACTTATAAATGAACCGGACCAAACGAAATATAAAGTTGGGTAAACTAAATTCAAGAAATACTTAATGATTGTGACTCGGCAACTGTTTCCGGAAGTTTCAAAGAGACAGCAACTTTGAATACTTGTTGTTCACAATTGATAGAGCAATAACCGTGGTATTTGGAAGTTAGCGCTTTTACACTGGAAAGCCCCATTCCGTGACTATCACCGTTTTTTGAGGATACAAAACTGTCGCCTTGACGGATGGCGGAACCACAAAAAGAATTAGCAATTTTAATTACTAGATGATTCTTAGTTATGGTGGTTTTAATATCAATATAACGCAACTGATTTTTAGGTATTTTACTGCAGGCTTCAATAGCGTTTTCCAAGCAATTGCCAAGAATAACGCACAGGTCTTGATCATCAATACCTAAATCGTCAGGCAAATGCAAGTTTGTATTTATATTAACACCTTGCTCCTTCGCCACCTTTAGGTAATGGCAAATAAGAGCATCAGCAAATTGGTTAGAACAAACTTTAGGGATAGCAATATCGTCATAGTGATTGCAAAGCTGACCCAGATAATTTTCTGCTGCAGCCGAATTCTTTTTCACTAAAAACTCTAAGCACGTCACAAGATGATGACGCAAGTCATGGCGCATTGTTTTCATTGCGTTAATACTATCGTTTAGGCTGCGATAATGTTCGCGTTGCAAGGCCAGTTGTTTTTCTGCTTGCTGGTTACGCATTGTCTGATAGATTGCTGTGGCAATCAGGTAATAGGTAAAAAGAATCAATAAGGTACTTACTACTAGTGGAATGAAGTTGGATAGCAAATATGTTCTTTGCACCCCATAAAACGCCAGCAGTACAAATGACAAAAGGGGAAAACAGGTAAAAGCGAAATTTCGCTGATCGATAATCGCAATAATATTGCTGACATGGGGTGACACATATTTCTTTATTAAAGGCAGTGATGCAGCTTCAAGCAGTAGACCTGCCAAAATCAAACTGCCTACAAGATGGTTAAATACTAATTGCTCTAGAAATAAAAAAATAAGAAAAGTAAACTGGGAAAGTGAAAAAATCATAAAAAAGACAAAAAGCTTAGCATTAATTGTTTCTTTAAAAATCAGTGCGCAAGGGATTATATACAATGAGCCCACTAGGTAGCCAACTAAAAAGGGATCAGGGATAATTGATTGCAAAATGTCGCGCAAAAAGTAAATAGCGATCCAGGTAACAGATAAGGCAGTAATTTGAAACCAGAAAGGCCGCTTTGGCGTTAAGAATATATATAGCAGCAAAATATTTGTTATTAAAAACATACCTCTGCTTATAAACACTATACTTTCTTGCAAAATAACCCTCCTACTGCTGCAACATTAAATCAAGCCAACTAAAAAGGATTACATATAATATTGCAGAATTATTATTTATGTCGCGTTTCACGCTGTTTACAACTTTCCTACAGATACAAGGTTTGACAGAGCCTTTATATCCCACGCCTTAGGTGAATCTGGTTACGAGGTGGCAACCAATGATAATCATAGCGATTTGTGACGATAATGTTGCTGACAGAATAAAGCTATATGAAACAATTGAGAGATATTTATGCAAGCAGGGTGTCAATGCTACTATCTTTACTTACGATAACCCTTATAAATTAAACTCAGTTATCGAGAGTAAAACCGTATGTTTTGATATCATATTTCTGGATATTATTATGGGTGACATGAATGGAATGACATGTGCACGGATAATCCGTAAACAGGACAAATTAGTTAACATTATATTTCTGACAAGTTCAACAGATTACGTTTATGAAGGATACGAAGTCAACGCAACGGGTTATCTGGTAAAACCGATAAAGCTAGATCAGTTAGCCAAGGTTATGGAAAGGGCAATAGCGCAGATCGAAAGTGCAGATAAAGCAAGTATTTGTATCACTTACCGTGGTGTAACTCAAAAAATACCGACAAAAGATATCCTGTACTTAGAAAGTGAAAATAATAAAGTTAATATTGTCCTAGCGAAGATAGCGGAGAAAATAACTGTTTATGCTAAACTGGACGAATTCGAACAAATGCAGCAGTTAAACACTTTTATCCGGTCACACAAAAGCTATCTGGTCAATTTCCTCTACATCGAGAAATATGAAAATGACAAGTTTGTATTAACTGACGGAACAGTGATACCAATTAGTCGAACAAATAGAGATAAAGTGAAGGAAGCCTTCTATGCTCTTCTAAATAGTCAATAGTATATATAATCACAATTAGTTGCCATGCGTCATGCATGGCTTTTTTCTTTCTCTTATTTCGCCAATTTCACCCAAAAACCTGCAACTTTCCTTATATGGAATTAATAGCTGCAAGATTTAGCTATAATTAATTTAACTATGGATTGCAATACTTAAAGTTTGTAGAGGGGTTTTGTGATGTATCAATAAAAATGCAGTTTCATTTAAAGAAAGTGAGGAGGATTGGCTTTGTTTAACATTTTTAAACGACTGAACAAGCTGTTGGCCTGTTTTCTGACGGCACTGTTGCTTATGTCCAATACGGTGGCGCTAGTCCCGGTGTACGCAGCCGCCAGCGCAAATACTAGCGAGCAAACTAGCGAACTACCGGAAATTACACTAGATAAACAGGTAGAAGATCAGTTCCAAAACAAGCAGAATGCTGACACGGCTACTTTATCAACAAAGGAGAAAGTTGTCCAATTTATCAATCAACTTATCCCTTATTACGCGCAAAATGGCAAGCAGCAAGGGCCAGAATGGCTGCGGACGACTGATATCAATCTTACGTTTACCGAGGATTTCAAGCCGATATACTCGCTTGAGACCCTTCAACCTTTTACAAAGGAAGTTACAGACGGTAAGCTTGGCTTCTGGCAAGGACGCTACGCTTATCAAAGCGGGGCAAACAGCACAGCAAATCTTGGCATGGGATTAAGATGGCTGTCTGAAGATAAAACCAGCATCACCGGGGTCAATGCTTTTTATGACTATGCCTTCCAGCACGACCTTTCCCGCGTTGGAGTCGGCGCAGAATATTTCAACAAGCAAGCGGAATACCGGGCCAACTTCTACATCCCGACTTCAGGCGATAGGCAAACTGGCAGAACCGCCCTTGCCGATGGAATATTGTATTCCTACATTCGGGCGGTGAGCGGTTTTGATTATGAAGTGGGCACATCGCTAGCGAATGTTCCCTGGTTCAGCCTTTATGCCTCAGGATTTCACTATGACAACAAGCACAAAGAAGATGAAAACGGCTACAGACTGCGCAGTAAAATGCAGCTTACCCCCAGGCTATCCATGGAAATGGGCTATACCAATTCTAACCTGAGCAGCGGAAGTCTCTACGGCAAAGTCCTTTATCAACTGGCCGATACGGCAGGGCCGGCCTTGCATGGCGGCAATCCCCAAGAGCGGTCGAATGATATCAGTCATAAGATCTTGCAAAAGGTGCAACGGGAAAATGATATCAAAACCGAAACCTTTACTAAATTTGTCGCTTACACCGGCAGCTTAAGCGTAACAGTAACCAATGGCAGCGGTGCAGCACTGCAAGACGCGCAAGTGCAAGCATATCAAAACGGTAGTCCGGTCGGCGCGGTAGCGATAACCGACGCAAATGGCATAGCGGTGTTAAGCGGCCTGGATGCAGGAGATTATACAGTACGCGCCTCCTATTTCAGCATTAGCAGCACTAGCTCGGCGGTGATTGTACAAAAAGACCAAACTACAACCGTTCCTCCTATTGCTTTAGCCATTCTTGGCGGCAAAGCGTTTATCCATGTACTGGATGAAGCCGGGGCAGATGTTGGCGGCGCGACAGTTACCGCCGAAACTGCAGACGGGCTGTATGGTGCGGCCGACAAGAGTCTCTTTGACCGAATTCTCGGAGTTAAGACAGCCTATGCGGCTGCCGGTTTCAAAGTGACGGCAGTTACCAATGCAAGCGGTATAGCCACATTCCCGAATTTACCGCCGGGGAACTACAAATTCACGGTTGCCTATAGCGGCAAAGAGATGAAAAGCTTGGCGGTAAGCGTAGCAGACGGCTCGACAAGCAATTCTACCGTCGTATTACCAGCCAGCGGAGGCAACATTGTGGCAATGATTATCGACGCAGTCAGTAAAGCAGTCATAAACGGCGCTGCAGTCGAGCTGAAAAGCGGTTCCAATGTTATTGATACAAAAACCACCGGCAGCGACGGCACAGCCGTTTTTAGCGGTCTGACAGCCGGTTCAACCTATACAGTAGCTGCCAGCGCTGCCAACTACAGCGGCAAAAGTGTAAATACAGCTGTTGCCGACAAAGAGACGGTAGCTGCGGCGATTGCTCTGACACCACAGGGCGGCGGAGCAAACATTACTGTTAAAGATGATTCTAATGCACCGCTTAGCGGAGCAGCCGTCAGCGTGACGGTAAACGGCCAACCCCAGACGGCTGTTACCGATGATTACGGTGTGGCGGCATTTACGAATCTGCCAGTAGGAACCTACACCTTTATAGCAACGAAGGCAGATTATAACAGCAACACAATAAGCACAACCATAACCGGCGGCTCAATAGCTACTGCCGATGTGACCTTAACTCGCCAGACCGGCGGAGCAAAGATCACGGTTACTGACGGCACAGCACCGCTTAGCGGAGTCGCTGTCAAAGTGACTGTAAACGGCCAAGAGCAAACGGCAACTACCGTCGCTAACGGTGAGGCGACCTTTGCGAACATACCGACAGGGACATATACCTTCACAGCCACTAAGGCGGATTACGGCAGCGGTACAGCAAGCGATGTAGTCATAGCAAACGGAACAACAGCGACTGCAGCCATAGCCCTAGCACGCCAGACAGGTAATGCAAAGATCACGGTTACTGATGGCACAGCACCGCTTAGCGGAGTCACTGTCAAAGTGACGCTAAACGGTCAGGAGCAAACGGCGACTACCGCCGCTAACGGCGAGGTGATCTTTGCAAACATCCCGACCGGCACATATACCTTCACAGCCACTAAGGCGGATTACGTCAGCGGTACAGCAAGTGACGTAGTCATAGCAAACGGAGCCACAGCGACCTCAAGCATCGCCTTAACCCGCCAGACCGGCGGCGCGAAGATTACGGTCACGGACGGCGATAACCCCATTAGCGGCATAACTGTCAGCGTGACAGTGAATGGTCAAGTAAAAACAGAAACAACTAATGCACAAGGGGAAGCAACATTTACCTCCATCCCCACCGGTCAGTACACCTTTACCGCCACATCAGGCTATGACAGTAAGACTGCTGTCGTAACAATTGCAGCCGATACTCCGGCGAGCACGACAATAACTTTGCCGGCAATGGGCAGCGTGGACTTTATAGTGACTAGCGGCTCAGGGCCGGTTCCCGGAGCTAAAATCTCTGTAACTGTAAACGGCAGTAAGATTGATAAAAATAGCGGCGCTGACGGTAAAGTTTCTTTTACAAACCTCCCTGTCGGTAACTATACCTTTGATATAACTTGCACCGGTTATGAAAGTAAGTCCCAAAGCGTGACAATCTCCAGAAGTATCACTGGCAACATTTCTTTGACGATCAATAAAATAATTACTGCTCAAGTTAATGTCAAAGACGACGCTGAGAAAAATGTGTGGGGTGCAAGCGTGCGCGTTACAGGTAATGGCGTTGACCAAACTAAAACAACTGACAGCTATGGGAATGTATCCTTTAGTGTGCCCGCCGGAGACTATACTTTTACCACAACGTGTAACAACTATAACGATGACAGTAAGACTATTTCTATATCAGAGGAGAACAACTCCGTTAATCTGACTATCGTTCACAAGGTCGGCGATTTAACTTTGATAGTTAAAGACAGCAAGGGTCAGCCGATCAGCGGAGCAGAAATTAGCGAAAGTTACTCTAATCCTAAGAAAGTATTAGGGTATTCAGGCGCAGATGGTAAGTTTACATTAACGAAAGTGCCGACTAACGTATCGACACAAAGCTACTTCTATACCGCACTCAAAGATGGTTACCAAGGCATGATGCAGGGGGTGACAGTCAATGAAGGCACTAATGAGCAGGTGATTGTTCTGGATAGGTTACCAGGTAAAGCCCAGGTCACAGTCAAAAGCGGCACCAATACTCTCCAAGGCGCTACGGTAACTCTGGAGGGTGGAACTTCAAAAACCACGAACGTGTACGGCTATGCTAGATTTGAATCTGTTCCGTCCGGCGAAGTGACCTTTACAGCGAGCATGACTGGCTATGCCAGTAATACCGTAACGGCAACGATTGCCCCCGGAGCCGGCACATATGATCCATATACCCTTGTTGAAATAAAGCTAACACCACTAGATCCATAAACGCGGGTAACCCTTACAGTAAATTCGAACTACGATCCAGCTGCAGCTAGTGTAGTGTTATACCTTCGAGATTCAGCAGGCTTTGAAATAACTGCCAGCAGTAGGACAGGCAGTCAAATGATATTTAGCGGTTTAGCACCAAATAGTACTTACACAATTATCGGCAAGCTTAACGGAGCTTACCGCTCTGATTTTGATCAAGTCGTAAATATGGGCTCTACAAACAGTACTGTAGCGTATAACAAGTTTAAGTAATAAAAAAGCTAATTAAAAACCGGGTTATAAGACACTACCACATTCATAGCAAACTGTTGTAAAATTGAATCAGCAAAACAAAACTCCGCTCCAAAGCAATTGCAAAAAGAGCGGAGTTTTGTTCGCAGGGACGGCGGTACTGTCTGAAAGTCCTGCTGACATCGCAGCCGGTAGAAACGCAGTGGCGCTAAACCCGGCAGGAACAAACACGAACCCTTGCCCCGGTATCTCATGCCGAGGCAAGGGTTTGCTTTTAGAGAAGCAATGGGACGTACATTTTGCTTGTGCGCCATCGTCGTATTTCTCCAATTTCACCAAAAAACCTGCAATTTTCCACATATGGAATGAGCAGTCGCAAGATTAAACTATAATTAATGTATCTATGAATTGCAGTATTGCCATCTACTTATGGGAGGAACAAAGCCATGAAAAAGCGACTGATAAGCAGCCTGCTAACCCTGTGCCTGGTACTGACCCTGCTGCCGCCGGCGGCACTGGCGGCTGGCAGCATGACGCCAATAGCGGGAGTGACGCTGTACAAGGTCAATCAACGCGATCCGCAGTCACACCCGAGTGTTACCATCCCCGATATATGGAACAACTGGAATGTACCGTATCGCCTGTCCCCGGGCGGTCCCGTTCAGGGTGAAATCCCCTGGGGGACGGTGCTGGCGGCGACCGCCAGTGACGGGACATGGTTAAAGGTGAAATACGGCGGCCGCGACTGCTATGTTTATCAGGCAAAACTGTCAAAGGTGAGCCAGCCGGACATCGTGTGTTCCGCTTGGGCAAAAGAGCGGCTGTCATACTACAATGGCTATATCGGCACGAAGGACGTGTGGCCGAATGCGGCAAACGACTGGACAAAGCCCATCACCCGTGCGGACATGGCAGAAATGCTCTTCTTGCTCTTTCGGAACGGCGGTGCGCCATTTGAAGGCGATATGCCTTTTTACAAAGCAGAGCACTTCACTGACATAAAGTTTAACCAAAAGATTGGCGGCGTGAATATCGGCGCGGCTGCAAATTTTCTTGCCAGTATGGGCGTCATCCCTAGCGGAGGGAATTTCAATGCGGCGGCGAGCGTGACCTATGAAGAGTTTACGGAAGCCCTCCTCAAGCTCTCAGCCTATAGCAATAAATATTTATACGACGGCAACCTCGGGGCACTCTCTGAGGCCGACATCCAGGAGTTTGCCGTCGGCGGCGACACGAGCGCAGGTGCGAAAATCACCATGGAACAGGCGAGAATCCTGTGCGACGCTAACAAATGCTGGACTGATGAGCAGTATTGGCTGGTGCGCGGGACTCGGCAAGGAGCCACCTTGATGGACCCAGGTGTTTTTGTTATGGATGTATCGCTCGGGAAATATCCCAATCAGCCCCACGTTGTCATCGGCGCAGACGGCAAGGGAGAGCTTTCCAACACAAGAATGCAGAAATTCAAAGTCACCTACAAGAAAACCGTCCCGGCAGTCGACCCGAAAAATGCTTCATTTACTATACCCATGAAGCTGTTTACGATTCAAACAGAGGGAGGCAAATATCTCGCTATCGAAGGACTTCCGTCAAACCGCAGCCGCCTGATTACCCGGAACGCAGAGTTTCTGTGGTGGATTACTAGCCGAATGAACGACCTCGCGAAGACAGCTACGATAAAAGTTCCCGACTTTCATGACCAGTACCTGAATGCTGCGGGCCGAAGCAGTAAGGACGGTACACACATCATTACCTGGTACAGTGAAAATAAATGGAGAGAAAACAGCGCCCCCGATTATCCGCACAATGCCGAGTTCAACTTCTATATGGTGCGTGGCGTAAATTCCCACACGCCGACCGTGGCAACCATGCTCAGGCACGGAAGGAATCTAGTGTCATACCCCACGAAAACCACCTATAGGGTCGGCGAGGGCTTTGACAGCACCGGGTTTAAGCTGGTATATAAGGATGATAATGACGGAGGGAAAATAACGGAACTCTTGGATTATGGTTTTTACACCTCAGATGGCGTTAAGTTGACCCAAGGCCGTCCGTTCCAGACCGCCGGAATAAAGTTAATTGAAATAAAAGGAGACATTGGCAATGGCCGTTTAACGCTTGTGGCGAGATACTTTATTACCGTGACTGGCGATTCCGCAAGTCAGACGGTCGTAAAGCCCCCTGTGAGCAAAAAGGATGAACTGGCTAAGCCTCGTTTGCTGGTAGGCTTCAGAATAGAGGCATTTCCTCCAAAGACCACATTCAAGATTGGCGAGAACTTTGACATCACCGGGATGAAAGCGGTTTATAATACACTCGGGCTTAATCGTGTTGACGACAAATCAACAAATATCACCGATAAACTCACTTTTCGTTATTCGACGGATGGCGTGAAGTTTGTTGAACTAAAGCAAGGCCGTCCGATTCCGTTTACCAGCGCCGGAAGGAAATTGATTGAAATACAGTACGAAGGTATTACTAAGGAAACGTATTGGATCACCATAACCAAATGACCCTTGCCATCTGCTTTGGATAAGGGCGTTGCTGCATTACTAAGAAATGGAGGGTAGTGAAGTGAGATGTAAGCATAAAGCTCTATTGCTGGCGTCTTTAAAGCATTTATCAAAGCTTTAGCTATCATTGCTTGTCTGAAATGTCTTCCTTTGAATTATTTTTTAAAATAGATGAATGAGACATGGACATAGTCGTGGAAGTAACGGGGGCTGATTTTAACAACTACTTGAAATCAAAGAAAGGGAGTTGCATTTGGAAGAGTGGCAATTTGCATTTGGTGTAGATGCAAACTATGTAAAATATGCTGGCGTGATGATGACCTCTATTGTATTAAATCATTCCGGGCAGCCAGTCTGTTTTCATCTTGCTTGTAGCGGAATTGATGAAGCTGACAAAGTCAAACTTGATGAATTTACCAGGCTGTATCGTAATACGCGGATCATGATTTATGATGTACGCGAGCTATTAAAAAGTGTGCCGGAAATTGTTGCTGGTCCGGAAAGAATGAATAAAACTGTCTTTTTGCGTATTTTGCTGCCTAACTTTCTGCCAAAAGAGCTAACAAAAGTTATTTATCTTGATGCGGATATGCTTTGTATTGGCAGGTTGGACAAGCTTTGGCAGGTTGAGCTTAACAATAAGGCTGTGGCAGTAAGCTTTTATCCTAAGCCATGTGAACATGCTTTGCGGTTACATTTAAAGGGTGAAGAGTATTTTAATGCCGGCATGATGCTGATGAATCTTCCCATCTGGCGGCAGCAAAAGCTGACCAAGCAGGTACTTGAGGTGTATAAAAAACACGGCAAAGACTTTGTCTTACTGGAGCAGGATACATTAAACTGTATTTTAGAGGGGCAGGTTATCGAGATTTCACCTTGTTTTAACCATATGCTGGAAGCCTTCAATCCTCTTCAGGCCAAAATTCTGCCTGAAGATGCGATTATTCATTTTGTCAATGAGGGTAAGCCCTGGATTCGCTATTGTGCCGATGAAATCGAACAGCTCTACTGGAGCTATGTGCGGCGTTCTTTATGGTTTACTATGGAGCCGAGTGAGCCTTGGGATGTGAAGACTGCTTTTTTGGCTGGCCAAAATGCCCAAGGACGCGGTGAATATAAAGCGGCGGCCTATTATCTTGGCATAGCTGCGCACCAGTTAATGGAATTTTTTCTGGAAAAAACAAATCAAGTAACAGGAGGACAAAACATTGAAAAAACTAAGTAAAAAAAAACGGCAGCGCCTGCTGCATATGCTTTGCACAGGCGGGATAGTATTATCGACATCCTTAATGCCGGCACCTGCTGAGGCAAAGCTGGATACGATTACTGAATCGCAGGATTACACGGAGTCTAATTATCCAGGTGAAATAATTGATAATATTGCGATTGCTAAAGGACATATATCTTATTCATCTCGGTGGGGTACTGTACAGTTAAAGGGAAATGTTGCTATTACGCAAGATGCTAGTGAGAGTTATGCATTATTTGTGGATGGACTTGCTGATGGATCTGGTGCAAGGGCCACTTTAAAAATAAATCCTATTTCAGAAACAGATCCTGATAAAACAAAAACAGTGCAGATTTCTGGTAATGTTATAGCTCAAGGCCACAATACGACTGATAAGGAGCATGGGTACGACGGCACAGGTTACGTAGAGCTTAATTTAACAAATGAAAACTCATATCTTGCAGGCAAAATGTTGCTGCAAGGCGATGCAGGCCGTGGAGATATATCTATGAAGCTCAGCGATGGTGCTGTATGGTATGTGCAGCAAGGCGATGACAGCTATTCGCTTGCGACATTAGGTAACAACGGTATTCATCTATCGGCAAACGGCGGAATTATCGATCTCTATCACCAATCACCGAATAAAGTGCGAACTAGCTCCATTGACAGAAGCTTCACAATTGGTAATGCAGAAGGTGCGCTCAACGGTGCAACCTTTGCTATAGCCAGCGACATAAAAAATAATCAAGCAGACAGTGTGACGCTACAGGGCGTTACGGGCGATTCTAACACCTATTATATTCAGGTTGTACATGATGCGAGCCAAGATATTGATGGTACATATGTTGGCGGAGCTACTGTATTGACAACAAATAATGGTGTAAATGATACGGTACAGGCCAAACCGTATAAGACAGAAAAAGACGTAGCCGCAGGACTATTGACAAAAACCCTGACAATTACTCCTACTATAAGTACCGAAAATGGTGTGACAAAACTAACCGCAGTCCAAATTGAAGGCAATGGCAGCCTTAGCGATGGACCAGGACAGCAAATGGCCAATACAGCAGCAGGATTAGGAAATGTAGCTCTATCCACATGGCGGTTAGAAAACAATGACTTATTAAGGCGGATGGGTGATTTACGCCAGGAAGAAAACAGCACAGGTACCTGGGCCAGAATTTACGGCGGTGAAACAGAAATAAACAGCTCCTTGTCATCAACGGTGCAGTATAGAGGAATACAGGCGGGCTATGACCGCAAGGTAGAAATAAAGCAAGGCAAACTATTCACCGGCCTTGCCCTATCGCATATGGATGGAGATATAGCTTCATACGGCGGCAAGGGTGACACTGATTCTACCATGTTTGGCATTTATGGAAGCTATGTAGGAGAAAAAGGGCATTTTGCCGATGCCATTATCAAATACGGAAGAATGAGCGGTAAAATGAATACCTGGTCATCTACTACTAACTACGAAAGCGATACCGCGGCCAATGGACTTAATATGTCTATAGAATATGGATATCATAAGGATTTAAAAGACGGATGGTATATTGAGCCGCAGGCAGAAATAAATTATGGGCACATAAACAGCAACGATTATACTATGAAAATGAATGGAGTAAATGGGGCATATGTTAAAAATAATGCTATAAACTCCTTTATCGGCAGACTGGGAATAAATGCTGGTAAAAATACAAAAAACGGGAATGTTTATGCCAAACTCTCACTCATGCGTGAATTTTCAGGTGATACAGGTGTAACAACAAGCTACCAGAATTATGAAAAATATACTAACGAGGACATGAAAGACACCTGGTTCGAATACGGCATCGGATTTAACACCAAGCTTAGCAAAAACAACAATCTCTACGGTGAAATCACTAAAACTGCCGGAGCAGATAAAGTGACGGAAAAATGGAAAGCAAATTTAGGCTATAGGCACAGCTTTTAAAAAGTTACAAACAAAAAGCGTGTCGCGAAACGTTTTATTACTAAACAAACGTTTTGCGACACGCCTTTGTATTTTGGAGGGTAGCCTTATATTGAGTAATAGTTATAGCATTTCTTTAATAAATTCGAGATAACTTGTTTCTGCCAGTGATTTTTTATTTAATGTACTTTGTTGATAGTTTGCTTCTAATTTTTCTTCCCAATAGGAGCCTAAAAAATATGTACCCCATTTTGGCAATAATTCTGTATTGCCAAATGCTTTTGCCATTTTCCATAACAAGGTCAAGACTGCAGGCAGATTTTCATCCTCCCATTCATCCTGCGAGTATTGGCGCTGATAGTGGCATTGAGGCAGTATGATATACCCGTTTGCCTGCACAGCAGCAGAAAAAGCCACCAGCCTATTGTCATAGATTTCTTTGCCGGTTAAAAAGCTCCACCATACCCTTGTCAATAGCTGGCGGCTGTATAATTTTCCCCATAAAACACCCCAGGCGCTGAAATTCATTTCAAAGAGCATGCGCTCCTTCATTTCTCCTGTAACTTTAATTGGCGGCGATGAAGCCAGACGTTGTGTTCTTGCTTTGTCCTCATTATATTCATAGCTGCAGCTTACCAGCTCAATTTGCTCCTGCTTAGTGAAGCTGTACAAGATGTCCAGAAACTCAGGTTTTACAGTGTCGCCGGCATCGATAAAGGTAATGTAACAGCCGCGCGCTTTTAGCAAAGCCTCTTGATAACGAGCCGCAGAAACGGTGTTTACATATACGAACCTGTCATGCTTACAGCAGCTTAAACAGTATTGGGTAACGGCTTCTGATGTGGTATCATCCAAAAGAATAATTTCAAAGCTGCCAAAAGTCTGGTTTAATAAGCTTTGGATGCTTTTATGTAAAGCCTGTACATGTTGGCCGGTTATTACTGCTATAGAAATGGCTGGGTAAGGCAGGTTTTGGTCATAAGGATAACCATACTGGGCAGCGTATATTTTTTCTAAATACAATTCTGGAGTTTTCAATAAAACTTCTACATCACACCATTCTTCCGGAAGAAAATACTTTTTATCCAGCTCGCCCTTTGCTTCGGCAGCTTTAAATTCTTCTTGAAAATGCTTTAAATAGATCTCCTGATACTGTTTATCGATGCGGCGAAGTGTAAATAAATTATTTTCATATTTCTTCATCCAATATATGCCCAGAAACTTATGCAAGTCTGGACGATGCTGTAAAAACCCATAAATAAAGGCATATTCCTCATTCATAGAAAAGAGCCTGCTGCGGTTATGCACTGAAGACGCGGGATTGTCAATCCTATACATATAGCCTAATTTAGGTAAATACAAAATTTTATCGGCTTGACAAAACATCTGAAACCAAAAGCCATTATCCTGATAGGCAGCTCCGGGAGTTTCATGATGATGTATGCAGTATGTATTTAAAAAACTTCGTAAGACAATTCCCGTCCAAGACATCATTGCCGAACGAAAAATTCGTATATCCAAGGTTTGAGGATTTAAAATTTTTCCATACAAATCGTCATAGGTAACCTGGCAGTATTCAATTTTTCGTCGCCCTTCATGGTCATAGAATCTGCCGAAATCAGATCTAACAAGCTGTGCACCGCTTTTTTCCGCTTCTTCATAAAGTGAGGCATAGAAATCAGGCTGAAGATAGTCATCTGCTTCTAAAACAGCAATATATTTGCCTTTAGCTTCATTGATGCCGATGTTCATGGTATGTCCATAGCCGGTATTAGGTTTATGTATTACTTTTATACGTGCATCCTTTTGGCTATAATTAGCTATTATTTCTGGTGAATTATCTGTGGAACCGTCATTGACACAGATAATTTCTATATCTTTTAGGGTCTGCTGACATACACTGTCTAAAGCCTCGCTTACATAGTTTGCACAGTTAAAAATAGGAACAATTACCGATATTTTTGGCATCCATATTCTCCTTTTTGCCTTTTAATTCTAAGTGGGCTAAAGTAAGTGCTTGTTCAATAATTTGGTCCATATCATAATAACGATATTGTGCTAAACGTCCGCCAAAGAGTACATTTTTTTCATTTTTTGCTAGCTGAGCATATTTTTTATATAAGGCTTGATTTTTTAAGTCATTAATTGGATAATATGCTTCTTTTTCTATGGTCCACTCTAAAGGATACTCTTTTGTAATCCATGTAACAGGTTGATTGGCAAATTCAAAATGCTTATGCTCAATGATACGTGTATAGGGAGTTTCCCTATCGGTAAAGTTCATTACCGCAGTGCCTTGATAATTTTCTATTTCTAACAGCTCCGACTTAAACGACAAGCTCCGATAGGCAAGCTGTCCATAGCAGTAATTAAAATAAGCATCTATTGGGCCAGTATATATAAGCTTGTGTGCCATATGCTCATATTTTGAACGCTGCTCATTGAAATCTTCGCCTAAGATTATTTCGCTTCCTTCCAGCAAGCCTTCAATTAAAGGGTTATAGCCGCCAAGAGGTATTCCCTGATAGGAGCAGTTAAAGTAATTGTTGTCATATCTATAGCGAAGAGGAATTCTATTTAGGATAAAAGGCGGAAGTTCTTTGCAGGGGCGTCCCCATTGTTTTTCTGTGTAGCCCTTAATCAGTTTAAGATATAGCTCTTCACCAACAGAAGCAAGGGCTTGTTCTTCTAAATTTTGCGGCTCTTTCGCCAAGACTTTCTTTTGATGGTCAATTTTTTTTCTTGCTTGCTCTGGAGTGGTTGTTCCCCACATTTGATAAAAGGTATGCATGTTAAAGGGCAGGTTATAAATTTGCCCTTTATAGTTTGCTAAGGGCATATGGATATATTGCTTGAATTCTGTAATATGATTAACATAGTCCCAAATCAGCTTACTGTTTGTATGAAATATATGTGCACCATAGCAATGAAGCCATATGTCATTTTTTCTTTGGCAATACAAATTTCCGCCAATATGAGGCCGGCGCTCTAACACTAAAACTTCTTTTTTCAGCTTTACTGCTTCATGAGCAAATACTGAGCCGAACAAGCCGCTGCCAATAATTAAATAATCATATTTTGCCATGTTTAAGCCTTTCGTAGTTCTGTCAGGTAATATACTGTTACTCTTATCCGTACTTCTAGCAGCTCTTACCCACACTTTATTATATCAGACAATGAGATGAATTTTTTAATAAATAGGATACTTTTCGGGTCTATTTTGGTTACCGCCTCTGGGCGTATAGTTAGTATATATAATTAGGCTAAATCTGGTTTGCGCGGATAGATAGTAATTGAAAGCCTGATGTTCTTCCTGTTCAGTTTCCGCGAAAAAGCAGCGAGATTGTTTTGGGGGTAATACATGAAACTGATTAAAAAAGTGTTAGGCTTTGATAGTCCGTACTCCTGGGTTAAGTGGCTGCGGATGGCTTTTGCCGTCGTCGCTTTAATTATTGCTGCAGCCTTTTGGTCGAATTTTGAGTTCTTGGTGATGGACGGCGACATCATCGGCACAATCATCGCGCTTATTCTCTTTTTTGTATTGTTTGCTCCGATTTTGGCTATTATGCTGGGAGTTGCCGCGCTGATTGGCACGCTGGTTGGCGGTACGCTTAGCGGGATTAGGCAGCGGCAAAGCTTTAAGGACACCGCTAAAACCGGTTCCGAGGCTCTGATGGACCTGGAGAAGCTGCGGATGAAATCACAGGGTCTTGATTTGCTCTTTTTTGTTACAGCGATTATTTTGTCGATTCTGGGTTTTGTCTTCTTGGAAGATATTTACGACGCTTTCGGCGAGGCGGGTTTTTATGGTTATGCAATCTTGGCGGCGACTTTCCTTATCGGCTTTTGGCTGGCGAAAGTGCCTGTTAACATGCGCTATAAGAGAGCTTTCAAGGAACAGGTTGTGGCTAAGGGTTTGGAATCTGTTTTGGATAATGTGGATTTTCAGCCCGAGGCAAAGCTGGATGAATCCATAATCAAAGCAGCGGCGCTGTTTCCGCATTATGACATTTACAGCGGCAACGATTATTTGGCGGCAGATTATCAAGGGCGTTACTTTATCCAGTCAGATATAAATTTGCAGGAGGAAAGGGAGGGAGACGTACCGGGATGACAATGATGAATTGCAGACAAGGACGGTGCTGAAAAGCGTTTTTCGTGGGCGGCTGGTGGTCTTTGACTACGAAGCCATCTCCAATGAACCGGTATCTGTTTATGACCGGCATGGCGGCAAGTTCAAAAGCAATGAGGCGATCCAAACCGAGATGGACGCCTTCAACCAGAAGTTTTCCATTGTCGCCTCTAGTCCGATGGCGGCTTTGCGTATCTTGACTCCGCCGGTTTTGGAAGGCATTGTGCTGGCTTCAGACAAGCTGGGATGCCCGTTATATCTTTCATTTCGCGATGATAAACTCTATGTGGCGTTGGGCTGCGGTGATTCGTTTGAAGCCGCTGACGGCGATATGACGCTTTCCGAGCAGCGCCAGCGCGTTATTAGTGAGATTAAGGCTATGCTTGAGCTCGTCGACACTTTATACTTAAAAAACTAGCATTCATTAATACAATAGAAGGAGTGAGACAATGAAAGGGTTAGGGAAAATGTTGCTTATCATTCTTGCCGCTGTTGTTATGCTGGCTATGCTGGCGGGCTGTGGTGGAGAGAAGGTGGAGGTAAAACTGTTGCCGCAGGATGCTAATCTGGAAAAAGCGTCTGATGTTGTGATTGAGCCTAAAAAAGCGCCTTATAACTTAGGCGGTTGGCTCGAAAATAACGAGGTTAGCTGGAAAGTGGATATCCCCCGATCAGGCATGTATCAGATTCTGATTGAGTATTCTCGACCAGGAAACGAGCCGAAAGCAAGCGGCTTACTCGTCCTTAGTTCACCCGGCAAAGAGGTGCAACGACTGAAGTTTTCCGCACATCCTACTGGTAAAGATAGCGGGGACTGGTCGGTGTATACTATCAATGACAATTGTGGCAGCAATTTGGAAAAGGGCCCGTTGACCTTGTCGATTCGGCCAAGCTTTGCCACAGACTATATCGGTACCGAATACTTTATGAATTTGCGCAGCGTCACCCTGAGGCTGGAGGAGAAGTAAAGATATGTCTGGCTATCTAGGTCTTACAAGAAAAAATAAAACGTAGAGGTGAATTTCAATGACTGTACGTGTAAAAAAGTTCCTGCTGGGCTTATGTCTCTTGTTTTTGGTTATGATTATTCCGCAACAGGCGGAAGCTATCAACATCAATCTTGAAAATCCCTATTCAGATACTTTGTGGGCGGCTGTCATCTATTATGAGGATTCGGCCAGCAAATGGGTAACAAGAGGCTGGTACAAGGTTGAGCCGTACAATACAAGAAATTTGAATTTCTCTTCTTCAACTAAGCGGGATTCTGTCTATATCTATGCTTATACTAGTGAGGCAAGCTGGGGTGGCGAAGGTGAAAATGCGGTCAAGCGAACGGTAATCAAGGAACCCTTTAAATATTATGATGGTGAGTCATGCCCGGCGGGGAGTAACCGACGTCAGGTATCTTTTGACCGCTGGTATACGGAAAATGGCGTTGTTTATTGGAGTCCCTGATTATCGGTAAAGATGAGCCGCTTCTGCGGCTATTTCTTTGATAGTGATGATGTTATTGAAATAATTGCTGTTTTTTCTTAGCGTTCAGGTAGAGTTAAAATCACAAAGCTTTTGAATGAAAACAGGGGGAGGGTTCCCCCTGTTTTCATTCAAGGGACTTATTTAATTGTTTTTTTTCGTAAAATGCCTGATGTATTGTGGTAATATACAGGATTTTAGTCTTTATTTATAGAACGCAATTAAAGTGCGAGTCGGCGATTTTTGACCTTATGAACGGGCAAAAATTATCAGTGAGCGTCTCCAGACCTCAATACCAGGATAACACTCGGATTTTCCGCTTCCAGAAAACAGGCCGAGGAATCTTTGCCGTCAGGGATGGCAGCTCTGACTGTATCCCGCCGCAAACAATCGGTAACGTAACTGGGCAGGGAGTAGATGAAAATTAATACATTACTTACGATTCAAGTAAATATTTTTATGGTTATATTATTGGCAAGTATTCTTGTACATGCTTGCTATAAAATGAATAGCAAGGAGCAGGTTAATCGGTTATTTTTAACGCTAATTTCCTTAACGACATTAATATTGATATTAGAAATTTTGAGCGTATTATTAAATAACAGTAATTACATTAATTTTATTACTGTACATAAGCTGGTTAATATTCTTGGATTTTTTTTGGCTCCGTTGGTTCCGATTTGTACATTACTATATGTTTATAGAAGAACGAATAAATACAAAAAAATAAATTTCAATACGCTTATTTGGCTGAGCGTGCCTTTTGTTGTGAATAGCGTCATATCTTTAGGCAGCTATAATTTTAATTGGATATTTGCTGTAACTAATGAAAATAGCTATATGCGCGGACCACTATGGCTTGTTTCACCACTAACAAGTTATTTTTATTACTTTATCAACCTATGGCTTTTATACAATGTTCGAAAAGAACATAATAGAGAAGAGCTGCTTACCCTTAGTTTGCTTACAGTCATCCCATTTCTGCTGTCTATTATCCAATTGTACTATTTTGTCTATCTAACGATTTGGAATAGTGTAGCGATAGCTATTGTGATTAATTACATTTATATTGTACACAGCCAAACAAAGCTTGATCCATTAACAGGGTTAGGTAATCGAGTAGCTTATAATGAATATCTTGCAAACTTGCGCAGGAAGAATGATATTATGTTAGCAGTGTTAAATATTGACCTTGATGACTTTAAAAGTATTAATGATGTTCATGGGCATCATGAGGGTGATAAAGTATTAAGGTTATTTGCCCGGCAACTTGAAGATGTTTTCGTAGGAAAAGGAGTTGCTATTCGTTCCGGTGGCGATGAGTTTATGATTTTGATTAACGAAAACAAAAAGGAAGTAGTAGAAAAATATATAAATATACTAAATAATAAGATTGACGCCTACAACGAAGGCAACCCAATGCCGTATAGTATCAAGTTTAGTTATGGCATGGCGATATTTGATAATATTTATAATAATATAGATGAGCTTATACATCATAGTGATAAACTCATGTATGAAGCAAAGAAAAAAAAGAATTGAAGACTTGTCAAAAACTAAAGTATAGGTCATGTTAGTAGTTCATGATTGCTCAAACTACACAAAGTTTGCAAGAGGCTTAAATTTGAGCAGCAAAGCAGGGATGTTGTTCGGAGCAAGTAATTATGCCTGTGAGTTTTCGCTGATTCCCTACGAAATATTTATCATTCACGAAGCGTGGCCGATAGAGGTATTAACTCTATCGGTTTTTTTATTAGATTTTGCAATTAACCGCGTGACTGCTATATAAAAAATCATTAAAACTGGTTAATTTTGTATTATAATATAGACAAGCTAAGGGGGATTAGTCGGAGGTGTGATTCAACCCGGCGATACTTAAGGTAAGCACGAACAGAAGAGAGCCTATGAATTAGGCAAATTCATACAGCAACTCCAATGTAATAATTTTACGGAGGTATGCTATGAAAGTTTCGCTGTCCCCAGTGATCAGTGCCTTTTTCCGGCCCGAATTAGCTTTTCGGGTGCGATTGTTTAATCTGCTCGCCATGGCGGGTATTATTATTAGTTTGCTTAGTGTGGTTTTTTCATTGGTATTGATTAACGGCCTACAAATGGCAGTTATTAGTTTTTTCAGTGCCTGCCTTTCTGGCGGGTTGCTTTACTATTCAAATAAGAGCGGTAATTATCAGCGCTGCTATTTGATTACCATTCTTGTTATCTTTTTTGTAGGCTTTGCCTTGCTGTTCCTGGCTGGCGGCGGTTATTACAGTGGTATGCCATCCTTTTTTATTTTCAGTATTGTGTTTACTGTGTTTATGCTGGAAGGGCGGAAAATGCTGATTGTCGCCGCTTTGGAAATCATCTTTTACAGTCTGCTTTGTCTGTATGCCTATTCGGTGCCGTCACAGATTATTTGGTTTGAGACTGAAGAAGAAGCAATTATCGATATTGTTTTTGGCTTTGTGACCGTCAGTGTCATTTTAGGGATAACTATGCTTTTGAGTTTTCATCTGTACAACAGTCAGCAGCGTCAGCTTGAGCAGGCCCGTGAGGAAGCCATCCAGGCAAATCAAGCAAAAAACCTTTTTCTCGCCAGCATGAGTCATGAAATCCGTACACCTATCAATATTATGTTGGCCATGAATGAAATGATTATCAGGTCGCGCGCCTCGGCGGAGATTGCCGGTTACGCTGTCAGGGCCCAGGATGCGGGGCGGATGCTGTTGGCGCTGATTAATGACATTTTGGATGTTGCCAAAATCGAATCAGGTAAGCTGGAGGTTGTGGAAGAAGTCTATCTTACCGATGACTTGGTGCAGAGCTTGGTGCAGATGGGTCGGGAGCAGACAGAAAACAAAGGGTTGCTATTTGCTGTCGAAGTCGCTGGACTGCCAGCTGCGCTTTGGGGTGATAGTCTGCATATGCGTCAAATTGGCGCTAATCTAATCAGCAATGCCGTGAAATATACCGAAGCCGGATCGGTAAGTCTGAGCCTCACCGGCTGCGAAGCATCGGATAAAAGCGGCATCCTGCTTACCCTCAAGGTAATAGACACCGGTAAAGGCATTTCGCCAGAGCTATTGCCGAACATCTTTGAGGCCTTTGCCCGCAGTGAAGAGGCTCGCAACAGCAAAATCGAAGGCACGGGGCTTGGCCTGGCCATTGTTAAGGAATTGACCGAGCGGATGGGTGGACGACTGTCAGTCGTCAGTGAATACGGACATGGCAGCACCTTTACCGTGGAAATTCCCCAGCGTTATGCTGACGAAACAGCCGCCTGCAGCAATGTTCATGATTCGGCGGATGAGCGGAGCTTTATCGCACCGCAGGGACGAATTTTGGCAGTGGACGATAATGAGGGGAATTTGGGTGTGTTGCAGTTTTTGTTGGCCCGGACGATGCTCTCGATTGATATAGCGCTGAGCGGTAAGGAGTGTTTAGTCAAAGCGCGTCAAAATCAATATCATGTTATTTTGCTGGATTATATGATGCCGCAAATGGACGGTATAACGACATTGGGGAGTTTGCAGCAAATGGGCTGTCAGGCGCCGGTAATTGCTCTGACTGCCGATGCTACGCTCGATACGCGGCAAAAACTGCTGGAAGCAGGTTTTACCGATTATATCACCAAGCCTGTTAGCCCGTCACGTCTGGAACAAGTGCTGCTGACTTGTTTGCCGGCCGAACTAGTAACCATCGTTATGCCCTGTGGGGGCGGCGAGCATCATGACGGGATGGCCGATAAGCAGGCACGGTTGCTAAAGCCATATGGTATTTCCTTGGCGGACGGACTTTTCTTTGTTGGCGACAATCTAGACCAGTATCAGACCATTGTTGGTATTTTTCTCACTCATACTGCAGAGCTTTCCCATCGTCTGCAAAGCCTGGTTAAGGAGGGGGACTATCAGTCTTTCGCTCGCATCGTCCATTCGCTAAAAAGCCTTGCCGGAACTGTTGGCGCTAACGATCTTGCCGTCTTTGCTGGACGACTGGAAGAGAAATGTGCCGCCGGGCAAATGGCATATATCGATAATGCCTTGCTGCTGTTTGTTTATAAGCTTGAAACGATTCGCCAGGGGCTGGCTCGATTTTTGCAGGAAACGTCTGCCGAGGATGAGGCCCAGACAGCGCCTGGTGCGACGAAAGAGGATTTGCTGGCACGCGCCGAGGCAGCTATCGCCAATTATCAGCACGCGGCAAGCAAACAAGTGCTGACGCAGTTGCTTTCAATGGAATATGATGATAAATGCCGGTTACTTCTGGTGAAGTTAGGTACTGCTATTGATGAGCTTAATTTTGAAGAAGCGGAGGAAATCTTGCAGAAGTTCCTGATACTAGTGCGAAAGGAAGGGGATAGCCTGTGACACCAAAACGGAAAATTTTTGTGGTGGATGACAATGTCGCTTCGCTGGCCGTTGTTGAGGAACTGCTCCGGGAAGAATATGAAGTAAGCCTTGCTAAATCAGGAGCGCAGGCTGTCCGCTTTCTGGAGAAGGGCGGTTCGCCTGATCTGATATTACTCGATATTGACATGCCGGACATGGATGGCTTTGAAACGCTGCTCACACTGCGCGCCACAGACGCTGGGCACGAGATTTCTGTCATCTATTTGACTGGTATTATTGATGCCGGCAGCGAGGCGCGGGGCCTCAGGATGGGCGCTGTCGATTACATAAGGAAACCGGTGAACAAGCAAGTGCTGCTGGCTCGTCTTGCTCTTCATCTGGAAAATGACGATAAACGCCGCCAGCTCAAGCTGGTGGAGACGCAGCAACTGGAGGTCGGCGGCGTACAGCCGGCTAAATTGCTGCACATGAAAGAACTGCTGACACACACTGAATTTGCCGTTGCCCTGCTTGTTGCGCGCGGGCATACCAATTATGAAATTGGCAAGCAATTGAGCTACTCGCCCGCTTATGTAAAAAAAGTAGTGTCCCGATTGTTTGACCGCCTGGATATTGATAAACGCAGCGCGGTAAAGGAATTCTTTTATTAAAATCGTTAATTGGTAAAAGGTAACTTTTCGGGTCTATTTCATTGATTGAAGGAGGTATATAGTTAAGCTAAAACCACAAGGGAGAGGACGAAAGTTGAGAAAAGGCAGCAGTTTATTATTAATTTGTTTAATCATGATGGTTTCTTTTGTGTGTATGGTGCCGGCAGCAGAAGCGGCAGAACAAAAGGTCGAGTGGATTACTACCGATTTATATTATGAAGTAAATGAAGATGGTACACCAGAAGATATCTTGATTATTAAAGGTTTTTTTGTCAATAACACTGACAAATATATCAATTATTTCTATGAACTTAACCTGAAGGCAACGATTACCAATGATGTTGGCTATACCGATACCATTAAATGTACCTTTTGGGATTTTGAAAAAATGATTGAGCCTTATAGCTCATCATCTAATCATACCTTCAGAGTTAGAAATGTGGAAATTATTTGGCCTGTGGAAAGCTATGATGTAAAACGCGGTTATATTCGATGGAAGCAGAGTAGCGCGGCGGGCTGAGTGTAGATTGGGCGGATAATATCCGGTTTTTTAGGAGGGAATGCTGTGCCGGGTTATCTGGCGGCTTTGCTATTTTGCGTAGGAGTAGTGACTGTTGTAGTATTCCTCACTATAGGCCAGAAATGGCTACCGATCTGGCAGCGCCGTATTATTGTAACATGCGGACTGCTGTTGGCTCTAGCTATGTGTTTGTATCTGGCCTTGACCATGCTGCTTTTAATCAGAGATTAAAAATAGACTATTGCGTTGTTATATAAAAGGAGTTGTGTTTAATGCGAAGATTACTCATAACGCTGACTGCAGTATTATTATGTTCGTTTAACCTTAATTTGCCGTTAACGCAGGCTGGTCAAGCAGGCTCTACTTTGGTGGTGGCGGTTGACAAGGATGCGCCAACGGTGGAGTTTGTCGTCAATGCTGATAAGGTTGCTATCTATCAGCAAAACAAAGAGCATAAGCTCTTGCAGGAAATCCCCTATAGCATTCCGGCTTACGCCGAGATTGCAGCTAATGAACTCCTTAGCTTCGAGGACATGAACTTTGACGGTTATATGGATGTGAAAATTGCTGCATCAGTGGGCGGTGCCAACCGTTATGATGACTGCTGGCTATGGGATAAAGCAACCCAGCAATTCGTTATGCATGAGGAATTAAGTCAGCTTGCCTCACCTGTATTTAATCCTAACATCCATACTGTGCGTTCTTTTACCCATATTAGTGCCACCGATAGTGAGGAAGCAGTTTATATTTGGGCAAATGGTAAGCTGCTGCCAATCCAGAAGCTTGAGCGTAGCTATAGCAACGACGAAAAGCTGTTGATAGAAAGAGAATACCGGCCAGATGAACACGGCAAGCTGCAGCTTGTGCGGGAACAGAAAGTTCTCCCAGAGGAAGGTATGAAAAACTAATCGCAAAAAGGAGGAGTACGGTCATGAGCTCGACAATTGTTGCTGTCGGTGTTCTTGGCATTGCCGGTATTGCCGCTGTAATATGGTCAATAGATGTTTCTAATCGCTTTAAAACTCTGCTGGTGAAAATCGCCGAAGCTGACTCGGGCATCGACGTGGCCTTAACCAAGCGTTATGACACACTTACCAAGCTGCTCGATGTGGTGCGCGCCTATGCTAAACACGAGATGGAAACGCTGGGCAAGCTGGTTGAAATGCGCAGCGGCCTAGGCATAACGGAAAAAGCCGAGCTGAGCAGTCAATACGACGCTCTGCGGCAAAGGCTTCAGGTCATCGCCGAAGCGTATCCGGAGCTCAAATCCAGCGAGAATTACCAGCAACTTCAAAATGCCATTGTCGATGCGGAGGATCATTTGCAGGCGGCGCGGCGGGTTTATAATATGAACGTATCCTCATTTAACCAAGCTATTGTCGTATTTCCTGACAGTATCATTGCCAACAGAGCCAATCATAAGTCCAAGGAATTCTTTGCGGCGGAAGCGAGTAAACGGGCCGATGTAATGATTAAGCTGTAAAGGAGTTTTCTCCGGCAATCTGTTAAAATGTCAAGGGGACGGGGTTGTTGACAACAAAATGTCAAGGGGACGGGGTTGTTGACAACAATAGAAATGTAAAATACAATGAGTTTAGGGGTGAGAGCATGCCAAGAACAGCAAGAAAAAAAAGTTGCAGCGGAATTTACCATATACTCATGCGCGGAATAAACCGTCAGACAATTTTTGAAGACGAAGAAGATTGTGCCCAATTCCTAGAGGCGCTGCAACGCTATAAAGAAAAAAGTAAATATGAAATCTATGCATATTGTCTGATGGGGAATCATGTACACCTGCTGTTGAAAATAGGAATAGAGCCATTGGAACAAGTAATGCGCCGGTTATGCGGAAGCTATGTGTATTGGTATAATAATAAATATCAGAGAATTGGGAATCTATTTCAAGACCGATTTAAGAGTGAGCCAGTGGAAAACGATCAATACTTTCAAACAGTGCTAAGATATATTCATCAAAATCCAGTTAAAGCTGGACTAGTAAAAAACGTTGAAGAATATAAATGGAGTAGCTTTCATGAATATGTAAATCAAGCAAACTTGGTAACCATAAATCTTCTAATGGATATGCTAAGCGATGATTGCGAAAACGGAAGACAAAAATTTATAAAATACATCAATGATGGTAGTGACCATGAATGTTGTTTAGATATTGACGATGAGTTCAAGCAGCGAATTACGGACGAAGAAGCAAGAGCAATAATAAAAACGGTTTGTAACTTAAAAAGTGGAATAGATTTGCAGAAGGTTGATTCTCAAACAAGAAATACGTACTTAAGAATACTGAAGCAGAAGCATAAGTTATCGATTCGACAAATTGAAAGGCTCACGGGGATTAATAGAGGAATTGTTTTTAAAGCATAAAAATCCTGACAACAACCCCGTCCCCTTGACAATTCATGCACTTTAAGGAGAGAAAAATGGCAGTTGTAAAATGTACAAAATGTGGAAAAGTGTTTAATACAGAGGGAGCAATACTGAAACCGATAGGCGATGGTGGATATTTAGAATGTTGTCCCAAATGCGGGAGCACGAGTGTATGTTGTGTGGACGGTTTCCGAGACGACGGGGATAGATTATGGGAGGGGTATTAGGAAAGACGGGACAGTCTACCTCGCCCGGTCACAGAAGTACAAGTTATTATTTGTAAAGTTTGAGAAATGCGTCTTATTAGCTATCTCTATATGACAGCAGGGACGCTCCTTCTTTGTCTAGTAAGATGAGACGAAGTAAAGATTTAATATAAAGGAAGCACTTATTATTGGGGATTCATTAAATACCGATATAAAAGGTGGCCTTCTGTCAGGAATTGATACCTGCTGGATTAACAGAAATTCGCAAAAATGCTCTGCAGAGATTCAAAGTACATACAAAGTCACAAGTCTGATGGAATTATATGACATATGCGCCCCTGCAAAATGACGCGGGAAGTAGTAGCAAAGAGTTGACATTAAAGGAACGCCCTGTGTCTTATAAGTGTAATGGAAATGAGGTGCAATTTATGGGATTATTATCTAGACTGTTTAGTAAGAAAAGTCCACCTTCCTTGCGTGAACAGGAATTGGAGCGGCAATTCCTGCCAATAATTATGAAGGATATTGCCACCAAAGAACAAGCGCAGCTAATATTTCAAAAGCTACTGAAAGAAGTTAAAGCAGATATAGTATCTGAATCTGATTTGCCCGCTAATATGGGGGATTATTTTTTAAAGACTGAAAAAAGCAATCCTCGTATTCATAAAATGCTTGAAAAACGTCGGTTATTCGGTGTTTCTGATGAAGAAATCCGGCAATGGTGGAATAAGGATAAGCTAGAACGAGGGTTAATTAAAAAATTTAGTGAATTTCAGAGAATGGCGATTTATTCGATGTTAAAAAAGCAAGGAATGTCTGCTAAAGAAGCAGGCAAGGAAGTCAAGATGTGCTTTCCTACTTATGGGGAAAAGGATCTTAGTTTACACCTTCCTTATGAAATAAAGGAAAAAGTCGATAATTATATTTATGGCTTATTATCTAATCCTCAAATCTCTGCTTCAACTCGACAGGAGATCCAAGCTGTTGGTTCAGTCAATGCCTTTGTGGTCGAGAAGCTAGAACAAGGGCTTCTTTAGGTTGGCTCCGAATGGGTATTAAAGATCAAGACCGTAAATTCGGTTGGCGTTGTCGAAAAACACTTTGTCATGATGCCTTGAAGGAATGAGATTCGCAACAAACTCAATATAATTGGAAATGTTAGCCAGTGGCCAATCTGTTCCATACAGCAGGCAGTCATAATTATCCAGGTATTCTAGCCAGCCTTTGATGAAGTCAATATAGCTGTGCTTTTTTGCAAAGAAATCCGGCATGTTGACAATATAGCCTTCCAAAATTCCTGAAAGGTCGGCAGCTACATTTTTGTTTTTTTCCATAACCGCAATAGCGTCCACGATCCAAGGATTTCCTATATGACACATCACAAACTGAACCAGAGGATAGCGCACTGCTGCCTCGTCCAAGGTCAGCGGATGACTGTATTTTAGTAAAGCATGACTGGTGGCTGTCAATCCGGTATGAACGGCCACCGGTTTTTTATATTGTATTGCCAGTTGATAAAAAGGGTCAAGCAATGAATCATAAACATAGAAGTGATTATAGCCTGGATATAGCTTAATTCCCGCGCAATTCTTTCTTTGTAAATGCTTTTCTACCAAATTCGCTTGCTGCATTACCTCTTCCGCGTTGAAGCAGGTACTGTCCAGCCCAATACAATAGCTAAGATAATTAGGGTAATCGTGGTCGCTCAACTGCAGATTCCGGTTACCCATGACTACACCGTGAACAATGTTATGCACAGCATATTGCTCTTTTAAGTGTGCACTGGTGTTTTTATGACCTGCCAATTCTGCAATCTGGTCAAAATAGGGATCTTGACAGAAGTGAATGTGGGCATCGATAATTTTCATTAGGCATTAGTCCTTCCTCGCGTTCGCTTAGTTTTTAAATTATGGGCAACCCTGCAGCCTGAAGTGGCTGCGAATCATTTGCAGTATCTGAAGAGAGAATTCGACCGATTCTTCGGATGCCTTCTTTTAACAGGTCTTCATCGTGGGTGACAAAGCATAAGCGTATTTCGTTGCTGTGTGTTCCGTTAGTATAGAAAGCTATACCAGGCACAAAGGAAACGCCTACAGCTGCTGCGCGGCGAGTGAGATCAGTAGTTGATATTGGAGAATTTATAGTACACCAGATATAAAAACCGCCTTCGGGTATATTAAAGTTCATATAATCGTTACAATAGCGCTGAAGTGCATGAACCATAGCATTGCGGCGTTTTTTATATTCAGAGCGGACGAAAGACAGATGTTCTGAAAGATAGTCTTTCTCTAAGAAGGTATTAAGGATGATTTGCGATAGGTTATTGCTATGTAGGTCCATATGCTGCTTTTCCTGTGCTAAGCGATTAATGACTGGTTGGGCAGCAGTGACCCAGCCTGTACGGAGTCCAGGGAAAAGGGTTTTGGAGAAAGTGCTCATATGAATTACTCCGCCATAAGTATCGAGGCTTTTTAAAGAAGCAGGTGGTTTATGAGTGTAATATAGCAGACTGTAAGGATCATCTTCTACGATAACGAGCCGATAACGTGCGGCTAAGCGGATTAATTCTTGGCGATCCTGTAGCGACATGACTCGACCGGTGGGATTTTGAAAGGTAGGAATAGTATATAATAATTTGGGGCGGTAGCGTATGAGATAATCTTCAAGAAGTTCAAGATTAAGATTATCTGATGATGGGAGAGTTAGGATGCGGGCCCCGGAAGCTTCTAAAGACTGAATAGCGCCCAGATAAGTTGGCGATTCTACTATAACGTAGTCGCGGGGTTCTATGAAGGCTTTTACAATGAGGTACAGGCCCTGTTGTGAGCCAGATACGATCAAGAATTGATCTGGGGTGGCATGAATGCCAAGTTGGGACTGCCATTTTGCCAAAGAATGTTTTAGCGGAAGATATCCTTCTGTTGGAATATAGCCATAGTCAGCTGATTCTAAAGGATATTTGTTAGAGGCTAAGGTTTCTTCAATAATGGTAAGCGGATAAAAAGCCGGATCAGGCATACCAGCTGCAAGGGATATTGTTTGATCTGTTGTCGGGGTGGCAATTATGGTGCGTAATATAGAAGAAAGCGGGGACTTGTATTGAGGAGTAAAGAGTTGTTCCCAAGACATTGTTGGTTGTTGTTGATTAGTTAATGATAAATCATTTACATAAGTGCCACTGCCAACTTTAGTAATAACCAAACCGCGTTTTTCTAGAAGTCGATAAGCGTTAATTGTTGTAGTGCGGCTTACTTTGAGTAATTTGGCGAGCTCGCGTTCTGGGGGAAGCTTAGTGCCCTTGGCAAGAGTAAAATTTTGAATTTTTGCTGCTAAGCCATTCGCTAATTGGAGGTATAGTGGGGCTGTATGCGAAGGCGAAATTCGTAGACTGCTTATTATTTTGGTAATATCCATTTGCGATATTTCTCCTAAATCATCTAAATTGGTATTTTATTTATATTATATTGGATATTTACAGTTGGATTCCTTCCAGTTAATATGAATAAAACAAGTTGGGTGGGGGAGCTATAAATGAAAACAAAAGAATTTTTGGCAGGGGTTAAAGACACTCTTCCCATCATGGTTGGGGTGTTCCCGTTTGGGCTTGCTTATGGTATTGTAGCTCAATCTATCGGACTTACTTCAGGAGAGACGTTATTAATGTCGCTGCTGGTCTTTGCGGGGGCGGCCCAGTTTATCAGTTTGCCAATGTTTGCCGAAGGAGCTGGTATGGCAATGATTGCGCTAACAGCTTTACTGATAAATCTTCGGCATCTGTTAATGGGGATGTCTCTTGCGCCTTATATGAATGGACTATCCATGCCACAGAAAGCTTTCCTCTCATTTGGTATGGTTGACGAATCTTATGCGGTAACGATTAGCCGTGTACAAGCAATTGGTTATAGTGCGGCCTATCAACTAGGCAGCAATATGATTTGCTATGTTACTTGGGTTGTATCAACTATTGGCGGAATTCTTCTCGGCAGCCGCATCAGTAATCCACTCTCTTGGGGGTTAGACTTTGCCATGCCGGCAACTTTTTTGGCCTTATTAATTCCGCGCCTTACTGACAAACGTAACCTAATGGTATGTCTGATTGCGGCTGGGGTTAGCATAGTGGCGGCGGTTACTATCCCTGGAAAGTGGTATATCATTATTGCCTGTTTGACCGCAGCTGTGGCAGGTGGGATTTTGGAGGGGGCTGAAAATGATGAGAACTGAAGTTGTTATCACAATTGTTGTTATGGCTGTTGCCACTTTCTTTACGCGTTTTACCAGCCAGGCGATTTTGGGAGGTGCAGGTATTTCCCCGCGTCTTAAACGCTTTTTGAAGTATGTACCTACGGCGATACTTACTGCTTTAATTGCTCCGACACTCTTCGCGCCACATGGTTACATTGAAATTTCAACAGGCAATAGCTATCTTATTGCCGGCACAATAGCAGTGCTTTTGGCCTATTTTCGCCAACCCCCTCTGGTGACCATGGGGGGAGGTATGGCTGCCATGCTAGCATTACGTAGCTTTGGATTTTGAGCACTGGCCAGAAATACAGACTCTGTATCTTTGCTTTCTCTAGACTAAGGCTGTGCGGATAATTTCATAATGAGTTGCCAATGGCTTTCTGAAACAGGCATGACAGACAACCGAGATTGGCGAACAAGCTCCCAATTAGCAAAGGCGGGTAAAGCCTTGATCTCACGAAGGGTAACAGGACGATGCAGGCGGTGGCAAGGTATGACGTCGACGGTGACGAAACGGGAATCTGACGATGTGGGATCAGGGTAGGGATCAGACGTTACTTCTGCTACGCCTACAATAGCTCTCTCTTTGCCTGAGTGATAAATGAGAATAAGGTCGCTAGGCTGCATATTCTTAATGTGCTTGGCTGCAGTAAAATTGCGAACGCCATCCCACATATCTTTTTTTAGACGCTCAAGATCAGCATAGCTAAAGGTATTAGGTTCTGTTTTTGCTAGCCAAAAGGACATAGGGCACCTCGTTTCTTAGTTTTTAGTCTTATTGGACTCGCGGGGAGGGTTCTCTAGTTTAACACTATTTTTTAAATTTACAGTAAAAAACTCACCTTTTTCCATCACAATATGACCTGATGAGTAAGGACTGCCTTCGATGGTGAGATAAACTTTATCGGTACCGTAATATGTGCCAAGTGTATTTGTAATACTTTGCAAGATCATACCTTCAGTGCCCGAACCTGCATTCATTTCCCTAACTAGTTCTTTTGAGAAATCCACATAAACAACATTATTATTTAAATATAGACTTTTTATTTTAGCATTACGGCTAAGCACTTTGGCCAGATTTTCTTTAGGGGTATCGTTATAAGCCTTTTCAAGAATAGCTCTTGTTATATCATTAGTATGAAAGGAAAGCTGCTTATCTACAAAATACAGTCTATCTTCATATGCAGCTGGATAATAGAATTGTACTGTTTGAGTGAATGCAATGTTTCTCTCTATTTTACTCAACGAGGAGGAAATCTCATTTCCATTTGCAATGAAGACTGTTTTAACTAAACCAACCTTTGGTGCATAATAATCTAATGTTTTATATTCTTTACCCTCTGTAGTAACTTCAAGCGTTTTATATTTACCTACGGGTGTGATTATGTCTATCTCGGTATTAGAGATATATCGTTTTCTATTGTCTGCGAGGGTCCAGGCGGTTCCGCTTGTGAGCGGTTCTTGCAATAATATTTCTCCGTTACTACTAGGGCTTTGAGTAAAATTTTCTCTATAATAACATTCAGATCTTGATAATAGCAGTGTGAGCTTGCCATCTTTATTTTCCAGTACTTTTACCGTTTCTGTGCCGCCGTTATTCGATCTTAATTGAACACGGTTTTCACTCAAATAATCTACCAGAACATTGTAAGCAGCATATTCATTCCCTGTACCTTCGTACATGTATTTTGTATTTTCTTCAAAGGCAAAATAGTCTTTAATAGTAAGTTGTGGTTGATTATCCTGTGGTATTGCATTCTTATTTGTGCAGCTGCTTAAAAGTATAAGGGACAAAATCAGACTCATAACAATTGCAATCTTTTTCATTTTTTAGCTCCTTTAACAGAAGTAAAATCCATACTCTAATTGTCATAGTCATGATAGGCCGTTTCCATGAATTGGGCAGTTGGAAAATATATTTCGTGTCAATTGTGATATAATGAATTTTACATATAAGTTAGGAGGTGCCTGTGTTTGAATACGGTCAGAGTAAGGTTTGCTCCAAGTCCGACGGGCTATTTACATATTGGTGGAGCGAGGACGGCGCTGTTTAACTGGCTTTTTGCCCGTCAAAATCAGGGGAAGTTAGTTCTTCGGATTGAGGATACGGATACAGAACGGCTAAAGGAAGATTCCATATCGCAGATTCTGTCCAGCATGAGATGGCTGGGGATAGAATGGGACGAAGGACCGGAAACAGGCGGCCCCTGCGGACCCTATTATCAGTCTAAGCGACTAGACTTGTACCGGGAGGAAGCGGAACGGCTTATTCAGGAAGGGAAAGCGTATTATTGCTTCTGCACGCCAACGGAATTAGAAGAGGTCAGAGTGAGTCAGCACCAGGCTGGTGAGGCATTTCGGTATAATGGCAAATGTCGCGACCTTTTGCTCTCTATAGCGCAGAAAAGGATTGCAGAAGGGGAAAAAGCTGTGATTAGGCTGCGAATTCCTGCTTCAGGACAGGTGAAAGTCAAAGATTTGGTTCATGGAGAGGTAAAGTTTTCTCTTGATCAGTTTGACGATCTTGTCATTATGAAGTCGAATGGGATGCCAACTTATAATTTTGCCTGCGTTGTTGATGATCATGCAATGGCGATCAGCCATGTAATTCGTGCGGAAGAGCACCTCTCGAATACGCCGAAACAAGTATTGCTTTATGAGGCGTTGGGCTATGAGCCTATTCAATTTGCACATGTGGCTATGATTCTTGCGCCTGATCGCAGTAAGCTCAGCAAGCGTCATGGAGCCACATCGGTAGAAGAATTCCGCGACCAGGGCTTTTTGGCACCGGCAATTGTCAATTATTTGACTCTTTTGGGATGGTCGCCGGGGAGTGACCAAGAAATTTTTACGCCTGCAGAGTCAATGGATAAATTCCAACTGGATAAGGTTTCAAAGAAGGCGGCCATTTATGATACGAAAAAACTTACCTGGATCAACGGCCAATATCTCAATAGCATGAATCTTGACGATGTTACCCGCGAAACAATACCTTTCTTTTTACGAAAAGGGCTGGTAACTGAAGAACAAGCAGCAGAGCAGTATGATACAATCCGGGCAGTCGTCAGCGTCGTGCGGGATCGAGTCAAAACCCTTGTCGAACTAACCGAAGCAGCAGAGTATTATTTTAAGGATGTTACTGAATATGAGGAGAAGGGCCAGCGCAAATACTTTTCTTCTCCGGGGGTCGCCGAGCTTTTGCGCAAGGCTCATGAGCGTTTGGAACAGCTAGAGGTCTTTGATGTTAAACATACGGAAGAGACCTATCAAATACTCATCGAGGAGCTTGGTATAAAGGCGGGCGAACTTATTCACCCCACCAGACTGGCATTGACCGGACGAACGGTGAGTCCAGGATTGTTTGACGTCATGGCATTATTAGGTAAAGACCGTTGTCTGGCAAGGTTGAAGCAGGCAATAAGTTTTATCTTGCAAATTTCAATATAAACAGTTATAATTAATAGTCGTAGGAAATACTTAAGTTTTTTGGCCCTATGGTCAAGTGGTTAAGACGCTGCCCTCTCAAGGCGGAGTCAGGGGTTCAATTCCCCTTAGGGCTACCAGCTAAATCAAATAAAGTTCCTGGCTACTAATGACAGTAGCTAGGAATTTTTTATTATAGTATCGTAATATTACTAGCTTCTATGCTATGATTCCAGGGGGGTTAGGTTGATTCTTTTCTGTGAATGCATGTTAGTAAATGTTTTTACAGTAGTTAATTGTCTTATAGCACGATAAACTTCAATAGTAGTTACATTATTCGTGCATGTATCCCGCCCTTGAATTGCAATATGATTTTTCTTTCCCAAGCTATAGTAGTTGGCATGAGTTGGTCCAAATATAGCAACAGTAGGAGTTCCCACTGCTTGAGCAATATAGAGGGGCCCTGTATCACCGGAAATAAAAGTACATGCTTGTTTTGTTATGGCTCCCAACTGTTTTAGATTTATTAATCCGGTAACATCTATAGGTTTGTGTCTCATTTCAGTTATTATCTTTTCAGTAAGCAGGCGGTCGCTTTGAGCACCAAAGATTAGTACTGGCAAATGGTATGTTTCTATGAGCACATCTCCTAACTTTGCGAATTTATCGGCAGACCAACATTTAGCTGGTAGGCTTGTCGCAGGATTAAGTATAAAGAACTTTTTTTCCTTAAGACCGTGATTTGCCATAAATTCCAGCGCAAAGCGTTTGCTACATAATGAAATTGGCATTTCCATTTCGGGCTCAGTCTTATGAATGCCGAATTCTTTTAGAACACTCAAATACCGTGAGAATACGGTAGTAAAATTTCTAGTCTTCGCGTTAATATTAGCAAAGTATTCGGCATGCTCCGGGGGGTTGGGTAAGCATAGGCGGTATTTAGCGCCGCTGAGATAGCTTAGGAATCCACTTCTAAGCATTCCGTGCAGATCAATGCTAATTTGAAACTTCTCTTTTCGTATTTGCTTAACGAAGGCCAGATTCCTTCTGGCTAAGGCAAGATAGTTGCCGGTTTTTTTGGCCTCGTCGGTCCACTCTTTGCGAGGCCACACAAAAATGCTGTCAAGATTACTATTGCCTTGAACGACTTCTTGTGATTTCGACTCTACTATCCAAGAGATATATGAAGCAGGGAAAGCCCTGCGAAGTTCACGAGCGACGGGTGAAGCCTGCAGGACATCACCAATGGAACTTAAACGAAGGATAAGGATTCTTGGTAGTTTTTGCTGATTAAGGAATTGATCTAACAACAATATATCACCTCGTTGGCATTGCTCGATACTATTGTTCCAACAATCTGTCCTAATTTTCCTGGGTGTTATAACCAAAAAAGAGACCTGGCAAAACTATGGAACCATCCCACGCGCAGAAAGATTACAATAACGAATGGAGGAATGGAATTATGGCTGATTTGCCAAATTGCCCAAAATGTAATTCAGAATACACTTATGAAGATGGAAGTTTTTTGATTTGTCCGGAATGTGCTCATGAGTGGGCTTTAGAGTCAGAAACCGAAAATAGTGGCGATAAAAAGACTGTCAAAGACGCAAATGGGAATGTTTTAAGCAACGGTGACTCTGTGACAGTCATCAAAGACCTTAAAGTTAAGGGAAGTTCATCTGCCATAAAAATAGGTACAAAAGTTAAAAATATTCGTTTGGTTGATGGAGATCATAATATTGACTGCCAAATTGATGGTTTTGGCGCTATGAAATTAAAGTCTGAATTTGTTAAGAAGATATAGAGGAGTGCAAGTAGTAGGCCCAAAGTCCTGTTACTAGGATGTTCGGGCAAAAAAAATATTGCTAATTGCGACAAATTATGCTACAGTATAGAAAAAATTGGCAAACTTATCGAAAGGTAAGGACGCAAAGCTATGGGTCTAAGGGTTTTTTCCTACGATTGCCAGGTTGCCATTGCGTATGATGAGATCAGGCTTTGGCCTGATCTTTTTTTGCGAGTAGAAACGGAAGAGTTGTAAAGGTTCAATAAAGGAGGCTATCCACATGAAAATTAAAAGTGTTCAGACTCGACTGCTAATTTACTTGTTGCCGCTTGTTTTTGTGGTATTAAGCGTGTTGTCCGGGATTAGTTATTATATCTCACAGCGATCTTTGGAAAATAGCATTAATCAAACGGCTGACGCGATTGGAACTGACTATGGTCAACGTTTGCAGAGCAGTATTCGGGTAATCATGGTTCAGTTGGAGGACCTCGCTAAGACGCCGACTTTCCGAGCTGGGACTGATATGGCTCAGCTTACTGCAGCAATGACTGAAATACAGGATGAGATTGGTTTTGAGACCGTCCTGTTTATTTCACCAGATGGTTCGGCGATTCGTGCCGATGGGAGTACAGGGCAATATGGCGACCGCGAGTATTTTAAAAAGGTCCTTGATACGAAAAAACCATATGTCTCTGAACCATTGATTTCAAGGGCGACAGGTCAAATATCCGTCTTTTTGGCTGTGCCGGTCATGAACAATGGGCAGCTTACCGCGGTTGTGGGGGGGACATACTCTCTTGCGACAATGACAGAGTTGATTAAGGATCTGACATTCCTGGATACCGGCTATGGGCTCATCGCTGATGATTCAGGAAATATTATTGCCCATCCGAAAATGCCTGAAGTGATTGGAAAGTTGAATCTTGCCGAAAAGAAGGTTAACGACGAACTTAAGCTACCGAAGAAGGAACTCGACGACCATCTAATCAATTTTTTTACGACAGCAGCTCAGTCTGGCCAGCAGACACACGGCGTATACAGCTTTGTTGACGGTGTGACAAGAGACGGCGTATTCACGCCCGTCGATCTTCCAGGTGGCCAACGCTGGATAATGGTAGTGTCGGCGCCTGAGGCTGAAGCTACAAAAGATACGGATGCTCTAGCGCGAACCATGCTGATTATTTCGCTGCTTTGTTTAATTATTGCGGCAGCGTCGATTGTGTTTATTAGTAAACAGTTCACCAAACCCATTGCGCTGATACGGGACGAATGCCTGCTTATAGCCCAAGGCGACCTGCAGGAACGTGAGGCGAAGGTTTCTTTAGAAGATGAAATCGGCCAACTGGCGCAAGGAATCAGGCAAATGAGGACGCATTTACGTGAGCTTGTCACAAAAGTTCATTCCCAGTCTGAGCAACTAGCTGCTTCGAGCGAACAGCTGACAGCAAGTGCTGACCAATCTGCCCAGGCCGCTAACCAGGTCGCAGCGTCAATTACCGATGTAGCGACAGGTGCGGCAGAACAACTCGATGCGGCTAACGACACATCTGCCGTGGTTGAACAGATATCAGCCAGTATCCAGCAGGTAGCGGCCACTACTAATGGTGTAGCTGCACAGTCGGCGCAGGCCGCTGCTAAGGCTAACGATGGCAGCAAGTCGGTGAATAAAGCAATTAGTCAAATGATGCAAATTGAACAGACTGTTAATACATCGGCCAAAGTAGTAGTTGAATTGGGCGAACGATCCAATGAAATCGGCCAGATTGTAGATGCTATCTCGGGGATCGCCGGCCAGACTAATCTTCTAGCTCTTAACGCCGCTATTGAGGCTGCGCGGGCGGGTGAACACGGCCGCGGCTTCGCCGTAGTGGCTGATGAAGTGCGCAAGCTCGCCGAGCAGTCCCAGGAAGCAGCCAAGCAGATTGCCGCACTGATCAGCGGAATCCAGGGAGAGACCGATAAAGCTGTAGCGGCTATGAATGATGGCACCCGAGAAGTAAAGGTGGGGGCAGAAGTCGTTAACGCTGCCGGACAAGCTTTCCAAGAAATCGTGGAACTGGTCACCCAAGTATCTGATCAGATAAAGGAAATCTCTACGGCCATTGAACAGATGGCTATTGGCAGCCAACAAATTGTTACAGCGGTGAACCGGATCGATAACTTGAGCAAAAAGGCATCCGGGGAAGCCCAGACGGTATCTGCAGCTACCGAGGAGCAGTCCGCATCCATGGAGGAAATTGCCTCTTCAAGTCAGAGTCTTGCTAAATTAGCAATGGACCTCCAAGAAGCTGTCAGCAAGTTCCGTGTTTAAAAGGTAACAGCAAGGCCTCAACTCCTGGGTAAGGGGTTGAGGCTTTGCTTAATGTTGTTGAATAAAAAACCGCGAATTCGCGGTTTTTTATTGTGTTGCTTATAGCGTAGTTCACTTTTGTTCCAGTATATGATAGTGTTTGTTTATAAATATAAAATAACAAGTAGTAGCCTGGAATTTAGGAGGTGTAATGAATTGATTACAGAGGAAATTAAACTAAAAGTTCGAGATATAGTTGGTTCGGAGAATGTCCTTGAATCTAGTGTTGATTGTTTTGGTTATTCTTATGATTCATCTTTTGTCCCAATGTCGGCAGATAATGTTCCTGATCTTGTAGTAATCCCGAGCACGACCGAGGAGATAGCGGCAGTAATGGCTATTGCCCATGAGCATAGCATTCCAGTAACACCGCGGGGTACGGCTAGTGGCCGCACGGGCGGGTGTATTCCTGTTCAAGGCGGTATTTCTCTAGCACTTCACCGCATGACAAAAATCATTGAATTAGACGAACGCAATATGATGATTACAGTGGAAGCTGGTGTTCGCACTGTTGACGTTTATAATTTTTGTGCCGAAAAAGATTTGTTTTTTCCTCCAGACCCAGCAAGCTGGAAGTACTCAACCATTGGTGGAAATGTGGGAGAAAACGCTGGGGGAATGAGAGCCGTTAAGTATGGGGTGACCAGTAATTACGTCATGGGACTTGAGGTAGTATTAGCTGACGGCAGCATTATTAATACGGGTGGTAAAGCAATAAAAAATGTAACTGGCTATAATCTCACTCAATTGTTTACTGGCTCGGAAGGTACCTTAGGCGTTATCACCAAGGCAATATTACGGTTGATTCCTATGCCAAAAGTAAGGAATACCATGCAATTAATGTTCCCTTCATTAGATAATGCTTGTAACACGATTCATAAAATGCTGATGTCAGGAGCTGTACCTGCTGCGGCGGAATTAATGGATAGAATTAGCCTCCAGGCAGTCGCCAGACACCGCAAACTTGATATTAATCCTTCAATAGAAGCCTGTGTTGTGGTTGAAATTGACGGTGAAAGCAATGAGGACTTGCAAAAACAAGCTGCAAAAATTGACATGATTGCCAATGAATTTGAAGTGGCTGAAGTTCGGATTGCTGCTTCACAGCAGGAAGTCGATGAAATTTGGGCGATACGCCGAGGGTTGAGTTCAGCGATAGGTGCTATGGCTCCAAATAGATTGGGCGAAGATATTTCTGTACCGCGCGATGCATTTCCGAAGACTGTTCGTTTAATTCGCAAAATAGCAGAAAAATACAATTTAACCATTGCCGTTTATGGCCATGCGGGTGATGGAAACATCCATCCGTCTGTACTCTGTGATCTATCCAAGCCTGGAGAAGAGCATAAAGTTCATGCCGCCGTAGATGAGATTTTCGATGCAGCGCTTTCTGTAGGCGGTACTTTATCTGGCGAGCATGGTATTGGCATAACCAAACGGCCCCATATTGCCAAGGCTTTAGGCGAATCCGGGATTAATGCGCTGAAAATGGTCAAGCAAGCCTTTGATCCTAAAGGTATCCTTAATCCAGGGAAGGTCTGGTAGGGAGGAGATTGAAATGAAAAATACAGATATACCTCCGTTTTTAAAGAATGTGGACGAAATTGTGAGTCAATGTGACCGCTGTGGTACCTGCCTAACGGTATGTCCTTTATATGGGGTGAAGGATATAGAATCATCAAGTGCCCGCGGTAAAAACAACATAGCGCGCGGCCTGATAAATGGAGTTGTTAAACCAAGTCCTGATGTATTGGAGGTGGTTAATTTCTGCCTCTTGTGTCGGACCTGTGTAGATAACTGTCCTAGTAAAGTAAAAACCGATGATGCGATGATTTCCGTTCGACAGTATTTTGCTGATAAAAATGGCAGTCCTGGAGTTAAGTACAAAGCATTAGGTAGCCTTATGAAAAATCGAACCCTTGTAAAATTCTCTGCCGGAGCATTAAAGGTATTGCGCAAGATTGGTATGAACACGATTGTCCCTCATGGTATGGCTCCAGAAGAATTTACCCGCAAGCAATATCTCGCTGCTTTTGCAGGTCCGGCTATCCTGGGAAGTTCGGTAAAGACATCACCAATTGCTCTGTCTAACAAAAGCAAGGTTGCCTATTTTAAGGGATGCGGTATGGGTATGATGTTTCCTGATGCAGTAGAGGGGACACTTGCTATTCTGCGTACGCTAACAGACCCACAGATTGTAGATAACCTGTGCTGCGGATTACCTCATCTTGCCCACGGACTTTGCTCTGACTTTTTAGCTATGGCAAAAGAAAATATTAGCCTATTTGAAAAAAGCGATGTGATTGTTAGTGATTGCGCTAGCTGCAGTGGTTCGTTGAAGCACATCGCAGCTTATTTTGCTGATGATCCGGTTTGGAAAGATCGGGCCGCTGCCTTCAGTCGAAAAGTTATGGGAATTAGTGAATATCTTTTCCAGGCTGGCTATACGCCACAGTGGCGCGGCGATGCAAAATTGACATTCCATGAACCGTGTCACTTGGGGCGGGGGCAAGGTATAAAAAATCAGCCTCGGCAGCTTTTAAAAGCAGCCGGCAATTTCATTGAGATGAAGGGTGCCAATGTTTGTTGCGGCGGCGCCGGATCATTCCATGTTGACTATCCTGATATCGCACAGTCCATCTTGGACAAGAAACGAATTAATATAGAAAGCTCGGGGGCCGATATTGTTGTCACAGAATGTCCTACCTGTCTTGTTCAGTTAAATAAAGCTGCAGCGCGAAGTGGCGGCAAATTCAAGGTGATGCACATTAGTCAAGTCATTTAAACGACCAAGGTTCCGGGTGAGGGTAGGCAAAATATTGATTTTGACTAATGACTAGGGTATTATTATAATATATATTAGCACTCAATTATCGAGAGTGCTAACAACATTGTATTATTATTTGGAAGGGAGAATACATACATGACTCAGGAAGGAAGCACTCGGGAAACCCGTGAATTTCAAGCTGAAACGAAACAGTTATTGGATTTAATGGTTCATTCTATTTACACAAATCAGGAAATCTTTTTACGTGAATTAATCTCCAATGCATCAGATGCTATTGATAAAATCCGTTTTGAATCTCTAACTAATCATGAATTACTGGAAGGAAATTCAGAATTTGAAATTTTTATTTTGCCTGATGAGAAGACGGGCACACTAACTATCTCGGACAATGGAATCGGGATGACCTATGAAGAGGTTATTAAAAATATCGGTACGATCGCGCAATCAGGCACCAAAGCATTTTTGGAAAAAATGAAAGAAAAAGAGGCAAATCCGGATAATGAATTGATTGGTCAATTCGGTGTAGGCTTTTATTCGGCTTTCATGGTTGCAGAAAAGGTTACGCTGCTCACGCGCGCTCCTGGCAAAACAAAAGGTATCAAGTGGGAATCAAACGGGGACGGAACTTATACAATTGAAGAAGTTGATAAAGACAAGCGTGGTACTACGATTATTCTATCGCTTAAGGAAGAGTACCGCTCGCCGGAAAAAGCCCAAGAAAGCTTCTTAAGCCAGTACAAGCTTGAGAATTTAATTAAAAAATATTCTGATTACATCCGCTACCCAATTAAAATGAACATTACGATTGAAGAACAGCCTAAAGACGCTGACGGAAAGCCGGTAGAAGATGCTCCCTTGGTACAGAGGGTTGAAGTGCGGACATTAAATTCTATGGCTCCGCTATGGACAAAGAATAAGCAGGACATCACACAGGATGAATACCATCATTTCTATAAGAACCTCTTCCATGACTGGGAAGACCCACTGGAAGTCATCCACTCAAAAACTGAAGGTACTGTAGAGTATACATCACTGTTATTCATCCCATCCCGTGCACCTTTCAATTTCTATAATCGTGATTATACGGCCGGAATCCAGCTCTACTCAAAGCATGTTTTCATCATGGATAATTGTCAGGATCTGCTCCCTGAATATTTGAGATTTGTCCGGGGCTTAGTCGATTCTCCCGACTTCTCGCTTAACATCTCGCGCGAACTCCTCCAGCAAAGCAGACAATTAAAATTAATCGGCAAAAATCTTGAGAAAAGTGTCTTAAAGACTTTAAGCAATCTGCTCAGTAAAGATCGGCCCAAATATGAAAAATTTTGGAAAGAATTCGGGAAATCTCTCAAGATTGGCGTTTATGCGGATCCGCAAAATGCTGATAAGTTAAAAGATTTACTCCTCTTTCCGTCTTCGCACACAGCCGATGGGTCGACAAGTTTCGATGAATATGTGAGCCGTATGCCGGAACACCAAAAGGTAATCTATTATGCAACAGGCAAAGATCGTGCCTCTGTGGAGAGATTGCCGCAAATGGAGCTGTTGCGGGAAAAAGAAATCGAAGTTCTTTACCTTTTAGATCCTGTTGATGAATTTGTGGTTGAAGCCCTAAGGGATTATAAAGAGAAAAAATTTCAATCTGTCAGCCGCGGTGATTTAAACCTGGAAAATGTTGATGCTGCCGAAGTTGAAAAGAAGACCGAAGAAATTTATAAAGAGAACGAAGCTCTTGTCAAGGCGATTAAAGAGCAATTAAGTGATAAAATTGCTGATGTAAAAATCAGCAACCGTTTAAAATCAAGTGCGGTTTGTCTGGTGAGTGATGATACAGGAATAAGCCTCTCAATGGAACACATTCTGTCAGATATGAATAACGAGATGTTCAAAGCCCGCCGAATTTTAGAAGTAAATCCTAATCACGCAGTTTTTACCGCATTAAAAGCTTTGCATGAAACGGATCCTGCTTCGGAGACCTTTAAAGATTATTGTGACTTATTATATACCCAGGCTTTATTAATCGAAGGGATCCTGCCGGAAGACCCCATCAGCTTTGCCAATAAAATTGCCGGGTTGATGGCCCAAAAAGAAAAAATGGATTAAAACTCTATCAAAATAAAGTCTCGCTTTATAGATAGCCTCAACCTCGATTAATGTGGGTGAGGCTATTTTACATGAGTTGATGGGGGACTTGCTAGTTGATAAAAGTGAAACTAAGCTCCAAATTACAAAAAAAAGCAGGAATTTTTGTAATTTATGGCAAATTTATGAAATGACTTTGATTTAATTTGCTGGGAGTGACTAAATGGAACTTTTTCACACAATTATTATTGGTGCTACGGTTGGAACATTTGCCATGATAATTGTATATTTGTATCTTTACGTAATGTACCGTGATTTCAGTATGGGCGTGTGGGTGGTTAGTTGGGTTGCTCTTTTTCTTCGGCTTATTCTTTTTGACTCTGGTATGTTTGATTGGATTAATTCCATATGGGGGTTTGCAATTTTTTCAATTCTTTTACTCTGCAGTAGTATATTGTTTCTTTGGGCAGCATATCTCTTTGCTGCTAAACCAATAAATATTCGTTGGATAATCGGCGGGGTTTGTACCTTTTTATTGAGTATCATACTTAATTTCTTTGATTTGCCACTTTCTTACAGGCTTGTACCTCTTACTTGGTTCTGCGGTACTGTATGTATATGGGCTGGTATGTGTTTCTTGAACTATCTGGAAGCAGAGTTCCTAAGTAACCGCTTTCTGGGGTATTTGTTTATTTTTTGGGGAATACATACGTTTGATATGCCTTTTTTCATTGATGTGCCTTGGTTTGCCCCATGGGGCTATATGATAGAGGGCGTCTTACGACTCGGCGTTGCAATTGCTAGTCTAATGTTTTATTTAGAACAAACAAGATCCAATTTAGCCCAAAAGGAATCTCAATATCGCTTGTTAGCAGAGAATGCTGTTGATGTCATTTATCTTTATAAAGTCCTGCCCGAGGCTAAATTTGAATATATTAGTCCATCTGTTACGGCTGTTACAGGCTACACGCCTCAGGATTATTATAATGATGCGAGACTACTATTCGACATTATGCATCCGAACGATGTACCACTATTTGAGAACTTCATTCAAAATCAGCGTCATTCAAATACAGTACCTCTTATGTTACGAATAATTCGGCGGGATAAAACCATAAGCTGGGTAGAACAGAATGTTGTCCGCCGTTTTGACCAATTAGGAAATATCGTATCACTCGAAGGTATTATTCGGGATGTCACTTCGCGAAAAAAATTAGAACAAAGCGTGTCTCGTCTGGATAGAATGAATATGATCGGTGAGATGGCTGCTAATGTAGCACACGAAATTAGGAATCCTCTAACTACAGTTCGTGGTTACTTGCAAATGATGTTAACCAAAGGCGATTTTGTTTTATATAAAGAAAGATTTGAACTCATGATTGATGAATTGGATAGAACTAATTCAATTATTCGAGAATACCTGTCTCTAGCGCAAAATAAGTTAGTTGAGCTACAAAAAAAAGATTTAAATAGCGTTATTAATTCCTTGTTACCATTGCTTGAGGCCGATGCCATTGCTCGTAGCATTGGTATAACTCGAGAACTTGGCGATATACCCTTTTTGTATCTGGATGAAAATGAGATTCGTCAGCTTTTACTTAACCTTGTACGCAACGGTCTAGAGGCAATGCCACAAGGAGGAATTTTGCACATCAGTACGTGCCAAGACAACAACGAGGTTGTCTTGGCAATTAGAGATCAAGGATGCGGCATCCCTACGCATATTCTTGAGAATTTAGGAACACCATTCCAAACAACGAAAGAAAATGGAACTGGGTTAGGCTTACCGATATGCTACCGAATTGCCAGTAGGCATGATGCTACCATCAATGTTAAAACAAGCCAAAAAGGCACTACTTTTCTCGTACATTTTAATATTTAAGAACTGAATAGTTTAGCCAACAGAGGTAAGAGCTCTCATTTCCTTATTAAAGGTATGAGGGCTCTTTTATTTTTTTTTGAAAAAGCATATTACTACAAAAATTCCCAAAAGTAGGAAAAGTTTGACAAATATCGTATTTATCTTTGGTAAAGGGGGTGGACACCATGTAGTTGTTATTGATTAGGGATGCTAGTTTCATTTAAAACACAGAAAGAAGGAGAGGGTATTTGTGAAAACTAAGTATCAGCAAGCAGTATTTTCACCAAACCATGATCAAGGGAGAAGTATAGAAATTGGTATTGCCTCTACAGAGCATGAAAAGGAAGAAATTTTTCGTCTCAGATACCGTATTTATGTAGAAGAAATGTGTCGGAAACCAGTCACGATTGACCATAGTAGTAAACTATTATTTGACGAGATGGATAAATGGGCATTTCTGTTGTATGCCAAAGTTGGTTCGGAGTTTGTAGGTACCATGAGGATTAATATAGGCTTAATCGAAGAATTTCCTCGAGATTTAGCACAGCTCTTATTTATGGATAGTTTTAAACACTTTTGTAAAGAGAGCGGCTACCCATTAATTGCGTTTAGCTCAAAATTAATGGTGGCCCCATCTTATCGAAATTCGCCAGCTTTACACTTGCTTTCGGCAAAGGGATATGAATTATATTGCGATCACCATGTCCAGTTCAATTTTGGTGGTTGCAATTTTTATTTGGTCCGGCTTTACGAGCAATTTGGTTGTCGGCGTTTTGGACGAAATTTTGTAGATCCTGGCTTTGGGCTACTAACTCCATTTATTTTGTTAGTAAATGATACGGAGCATTTGAAAGCAGTACGCTCACCATTTATCCGTATAGCAAGAAAAAGGGGGCTAGCTAATTGTGCGGCTACAAATTGGTTTTATCAAGAATTCCCTGAAGCCGCTTCTGTAATTAACAGCCAATTAGTTACAGAAGAAGAATTGTGGGATTTCCTATGTAATAGCTTAGGCGGTTCACCCCAAGAAATTATACCCGCTCTACGGGGATTATCCGAGATAGAAGCTAGAACCTTTTTATATAGTACTTGCGTAAGTGCTCAATGCTACCCCGGGGACCACTTAATAACCTATGGCATGATAAGCGATGAGTTAAATATTTTGGTGTCTGGTATGTTAATATCTTTCGATAAGTCTAGTTTCTTAAAGAGTTCAATTCATCCCGGGCAGCATTTTGGCGCAATTGGCCTATTTTGCCAAGCAATACAAGACGTAGATATTAAAGCTGCTACTATTTCAGATATATTGGTGTTATCACGTCAAGCGTTTGCTTCGTTTAGCCGCTCTAAGCCAGACATTGCATATAAAATTATGAACAACTTATTGTCTAAATCAAAAGTATCTGACTTTAGGAGGATAATAAAGTGAAAAACAAACTAGATATACTTCTTGTTAACAGCGTCGCACCTCGGCAACGAATTGCTTCAGATGCAGCATTAGAAAATGGCTTAGCCATTCTAAGGACATATTTAGAAAGTAAGGGTTGCTTGGTTGAAATTGTTGACGATCAAAGGGTAACATCTGTCGAGGATGGAGTGCCTCAATGGTGCCTTGATTTATTAAGAAACATGATAAATTTACAAATGAAGATTTATAATAGGAAGCTAAAGTTCCTCTGGTTCATCGTTATGCTTCTGACTTGGCCTGTTCAGGCTCTCTCGTTATACTACCGAAAGGTATATACTAGAAGTAGAATCGATGACATAATTAAAACAATTAAAGATAAAGATATTGAATTCTTAGGAGTAAAAGTATGGTACGGGGACGCTTTTAGCTGGAGTAATTTGCTAGCGGCGAGGGTTAGAGAACACTGTCCCAATACAGTAATTATTGCCGGCGGTCCGCATGTGAAGGTATATGGTGAAGACCTTTTGTTAAATTCCGATTTTGATCTTGCGATTATGGGTCCTGGAGAAAAGGTATTAGAAGAAATGATTGTCTTACGCCGACAGGTTCAAGACAAAAAAGAATTTTTGGACGCTTTTCAAAATGGAAACGATAGTTCAAAGTTAATCAAAACGGGCGTCTATAATGAGAATGAAAGTATCGGCGATAAATACTTTACCATTCCACACTACAGGCCGGTCGACTTGGAAGGAAAGATATATTTTCATACTCTCGTTGACGGATTTGGATGCTCGTGGAATCGCTGCAGTTTTTGTTCTCATACCAGACAGACCAGGCCATATCAGCCGCGCCCTGCTAGTAATATTGCGGATGAAATTCAATTGTTATCAAGGCAGGGAATATCTTTTTTTAGATTCAGCAGTTCTGAAACTCCTCTTGAGCACGGTAGGAGAATCGCCGAAGAGATATTAAAAAAGGATGTAAATATCAATTTTTCTATGTTTGCCCGGGCAGTAAAAGTAACACCCAAAGTATATGAAGCGTATCGCTGTATGATAAGAGCCGGATTGAGAGCGGTGTTTATTGGTGGCGAGACGGGGCACGATTATATTAATGAGAAGATAATGAACAAAGGTGTTACAAGAAAGGACCTTATTGATACGATGAATTGTATCAAGTTGGCTGCCGCAGATGTTGGGAGAAACTGCAAAATCGGTCTGTCACTAATCTATCCCTGCCCCGTTACTGACGGTATAACGCTTGAGGATGTATTCCACGAAAATATGCTTCTTATAAAAGCTTCGAATCCAGACACTGTTATTATAAATCCACCTGGAGTATTTCCAAAAACGCAGTGGATGGAAAGGGCTGATGAATACGGTTTTTCCGTTAATCCTGATTTTATATCAACATTCATGAGGTATGAGTATTCTATATACAAACCCACTGAATTATGGAAAGATCTCGGTTATTCCCTGCAAGGAATGAGTAGTTCTGATCTGTTAAAAGAAACAGGCAAATTGAGATCGGAGGTTTTGAGTCTGGGTATACCAACGGATATTTCCGACGAATACTTGATGATGACTGAAGCAATCGGGTACACTACTAGACAGGACTTACTTAAATTTAAAAGCAGGTCGTTGCATGATATTATGTCGGGCAGTTCGAAATACATGAAAAATATAGTTCGGGAAATTAATGAACGCAGTCGACAGATGGCCAATCAGAGCCAATTTAGAGACGACATAACATGGTCGAGGGACAATGACCGCAATACTTGAGAGCGAAAGGAGTTATTTGCTATAAGCTAGCGTGTTTCTGATCAAAATTGCTAAAGGGGCTACCTTAAATAGCGTTTAGGTTAGTCCCTTTTCTCTTATTGGTACTGTAAAACACGGGGAAGTAAGTATGATCCCAGTTAACTATGTCAGGGCTTATGAGTCGTTGGTAAAATAGTGTTAGAATAATCGAAGTAAAATGAGGTTTTTAAGCGTATGGCGTTTCAACGAAATAAAAAGTATGTTTTTAGTAAAGAAATAGCAAAAGCATTACAGGACTTGGGGTACGAGGCATTTACTAAAGTTCAGGAAGCGGTGATCCCCTTAGTTCTTGCGCAGAAGGATATTATCGTGAGATCCGAGACAGGTAGCGGTAAGACAGCGGCTTTTGCCATCCCGGTTTGTGAAAAAATAAAAATAGCGCAAAAAAATCCGCAAGTATTGGTTCTTACGCCAACGCGGGAATTGGCCGTGCAATTAAAACAAGAAATTTCTAATATGGGAAGATTTAAAGGGATAAGATGTGCCGCTGTCTTTGGCCGACAGCCGATGGAAATACAAAGAAGAGAATTAAGGCAAAGAGTGCATGTTGTTGTCGGGACACCAGGGAGAACCTTAGATCATATTGAAAGAAAAAATATCAATCTGGAAGAAGTGCAGTATTTTGTTATTGATGAAGCAGACAAAATGTTGGATATGGGCTTTATCGAACAGGTGGAAGCGATCATTAAGGTATTGCCTGTCAGCAGAATCACGATGTTGTTTTCGGCCACTATGCCAGACAAGATTCAGGAAATATGCCAGCAATACATGAAGCAGCCCATAAACATAGAAGTTGATTCGGAAAACCCTAAGCTGGAAAATATCCGGCAAGTTTATTATGAAGTTGAGGAAAATGAAAAGTTTAATTTGCTTACTAAAATAATCTATCTTGTACGGCCGGAGAGTTGTATTCTCTTTTGCAATACAAGGGACAAGGTAGAAAGTATTTTTGAAAAGATGAACTATAAAGGCTATTCCTGTGGGATTTTGCATGGCGGCATGGACCAAAGGGATCGGCTGCATTCCATTCAGGATTTTAAAAGGGGAGAATTTCAATTTTTGATTGCGACTGATGTGGCGGCCAGAGGTATTCATGTGGATGATATATCTTTAGTGGTCAATTATGATATGCCGTTGGATAATGAAAGCTATGTTCATAGAATTGGCAGAACAGGGCGAGCCGGAAATGTAGGATCGGCGATTACTCTTGCAACTAAGAGCGAATACAGGAATTTACATGAGATCGAGGAATATATAAATCATAAGATACCGAAACAAGCAACTCCGACGATGGAAGAAGTGGAAGAAGGAAAATTAATTTCTACTCATCGCGATAGAATTGAGTCAGTAAAAATTGATAAAAGCGAAAAATTAAATAGACAGATTACTAGAATTAGGATAAATGCGGGAAAGAAGACCAAGATGCGGCCAGGCGATATATTAGGGGCGATTGGTGCTATTCCAGGCATTAGTGGAGACGATATCGGCATTATTGATGTCCAAGATACATGCTCCTATGTTGAAATCTTTGCGGATAAAGGCGAATTAGTCAAGGAAGCGCTTGGGACAACAAAGATAAAAGGGAAGTTACATAAGATAAAAGAAGTAGGCTTTTTTAATGCGTAATGTATAGAAAGCCATAAATAAGGAAGAGGTGCAAAAATGAAGGTATTGCTAATTAATGGGAGCCCGAAGGCCAATGGATGTACTTATACTGCTTTAAGTGAAGTAGCAAAAGAATTAGAAAATGAAAAGATTGAAACAGAGATTTTCCATGTTGGAAACAAGCCGATTCGCGGCTGCATAGCCTGTGGCGATTGTTCGAGAAGTAAATCCGGTAAGTGTGTGTTTAATGATGATCCTGTAAATAATGCTTTAGAAAAAGCGCAGGAAGTAGACGGTTTTGTCTTTGGCTCTCCTGTTCATTATGCAGGTGCATCGGGTTTAATCACCTCCTTTTTAGACAGGTTTTTTTATGCTGGGAGTGGTTTTCAATATAAACCGGGTGCTGCAGTTGTAAGTTGCCGCCGTGGTGGTGCAACAGCAGCTTTTGAGCAGTTGAATAAGTATTTTACGATTGCAAATATGCCTATTGTATCTTCTCAATATTGGAATATGGTTCATGGACATACTCCCGAGGAGGTAAAACAAGATTTAGAAGGCATGCAAACAATGAGAACATTGGGTAAAAATATGGCCTGGCTTTTAAAATCAATACAGGCAGGCAGAGAAGCAGGAATTACATTACCAGAAAAAGAGCCGCAAATAGTGACCAACTTTATCCGATGATGGTACGCGGGATGGATGATGAGCGCAATATTGGGAGATTACCTAGCCTAAGGGATGGAGTCATGATTGGCTTGATGACTACCTTTGTCAGTTCATTGGCTTATCAGTTAGGCATGAAAGATATGCTTCTTATGATTGTTACCATGTTAGCCAACGCGGCATTATTAGGGAGACGGACAGATATTCCTAATGGCGGAAGGAAGGCGGCATTATACTCATTGCCGCTTGTAGTTGTGGCTTATCTGATCACACAAGGGAGCAGCACTTCCTCTAGTACGATACAAGTCATATTAGATTCGTTATATGGATCGTCCTATGGTTTAGTTTTGGGAATTGCGCTGGGGCTATTATTCAAAAGAAAAGCGCGGGTTGTTTCTTTAGCTGGTGGAGGAATAGCAGGATTCTTCTTAGCGGCAATGCTTTTTTACGCAATTCAGCTTATTCATAGCGCGCTGGGATCGCTGGCATTTCTGTTGTATAATGTCGTTGGTTGTACTGTTATGTTAAAAGGCGCAGCTTTTATTGAAGAACTTTTCGCAAAAAGTGATAAAAATGAGCGTTAAACCCAAATGCATACAATGTCAGCATTATTATATTACTTGGGATAAGGCTTTTCCTTATGGCTGTAAGGCGATGGGATTTAAAAGTCATCGAATTCCTTCGACAGTTGTTAAAGAATCATCAGGTCAGGAGTGTTTTTACTTTGTCGAAAAACAGCGGGGACCGGGCTGATAAAATTTGCAACTGATATTGACAAAGGACAATATTCCTGCGATAATATATAAAAGTTACAAAATGATAAATAAGAAAGTGCATCTAGGGTTCCGCTGTTACAACGGCAGGCTGGTCCAAGCGATGCAGATGTGCAATGTTGCGCATTACACCGTGAGTATAAAAGACTCTGCGGAAGGTTTCTTGCAATTTTAAAGAACCTTCTGCAGAGTCTTTCTGCTTTTGGAAAACAAAATAATGTTACAGGTAATGATTGGGATTAAGGCAATCTAATAAAGTGCTGCAGAGAGCCGGCGGGTGGTGCGAGTCGGAGCACTAGGATTGTTGTTACCTCGCCCATGAACTATTTTTCTGAAGTGTATACTGTGTGTATATGTATACTTTAGGCAAAAACGTTGCCGCGCGTTACGCGGAAGTCCGGCAATAGTCGGGCGCATAAGTATAATGTAGGGTGGTACCGCGTTTTGGCGCCCCTACCGATAGATTATAAGTCTAGCGGTAGGGGCTTTTTTATTGTAAAGAGGTGATAAACGAAGCGTTTGAGATTGTTTGGAATTATGGATTAATAATGTGCGTTGGTAAATTATTTATTATTGGGAAAGGTGGATGAAAGGTATGTTTGTTATGAAAAATGTAGCAAAGAAGGTAATGGCCGGGCTGGTAGCGGCAGCTTTTATGGCGGTAGCGGCTGGCTGCGGAGGCAGTCAGCAAAGCGGAGGAACGCAGGCAGGGAGCACAGCCAAAATAGGGGTTGTGACAATATTGAGCGGCGGTGGCGCAGCTTATGGCGAAGCAATTAAGCAGGGGCTAGAACTTGCTAGGGACGAAATCAATAGCAAAGGTAAAACAAAAATCGAACTTGTTATTGAAGATTCAAAAGGCGAAAAGAATGAGGCGATTAATGCCGCCAACAAACTTATTCACAAAGATAATGTTGTGGGAATTATTGGACCGACACTTAGCGGTGATATGTTTGCCATCGGACCTATTGCGAATCAGAGTGGAGTACCCATTATGGGAACATCAACAACAGCAGAAGGTATTACTGAAATTGGTGAATATGTATTTCGTAATGCATTGCCCGAATCGTTAGCAATACCGCAAGCAGTAAAAAAGGCGCAGCAAAAGTTGGGCTTGAAAAAAGTAGCAATTATGTATTCAAATAATAATGATTGGGCTGTATCTAGTTTTAAAACTTTTGAACAAGCCGTGAAAAACAATGGTATTGAGGTTTTGACAATTGAAACGTTTGCTGATAAAGATACTGACTTTTCAGCGCAGCTGACTAAAATTGCAACACTCAAACCTGATGCAATCATGGTTTCCGGTCTCTATCAAGAAGCAGGGCTCATCTTGAAAAAGGCCCGGGAAATGGGTATCACAGTACCTTTTGTCGGCAATAACGGTTTTAACTCGCCGCAATTAGTAAAAATCGCCGGTGCTTCAGCTGAAGGCGCAATAGTAGCAAGCCCGTGGTTCCCTAGCAAGGATGATGAGAAAGTTAAGAAGTTTGTGACAGCATATAAAGCTAAATATGGCAAGGAACCAGATCAGTTTGCTGCTCAAGCCTATGATGCGCTGTATATTATGGCAGATGCGCTTGAAAAGTCTGGGTCTACAACTGATCGTGCTAAGCTGAAAAACAGTTTAAAAATTGTTAAGGACTTCCAAGGTGTTACAGGCAAATTTGCCTTTGATGAGAAACGTAATCCTGCAATGGAAGTAACTGTCCTCGTAGTTAAGGAAGGGAATTTTGTCGAATTAAAGTAATAATTTAATGATGAGAGGTGAACAAAATGCTTTGGCAGCAAGTAGTCAATGGCCTTACTCTGGGTAGTACGTATGCACTGATCGCTTTGGGGTACACTCTAATTTTCGGCGTGCTCAATATCGTCAATATGGCTCATGGCGAAATATTTATGTTCGGGGCATTTGTCGCCTTGATGCTAGTTACAACTTTTAAAGTTAACTTGCTTGTGGCTATGGCCGGAGCTGCGCTGGCGGGAGCAGTGCTAGGGTATTTGTTAGAGGTTACTGCTCTTCGCCCCTTGCGCAAGCGGGCGGTATCACATATGGCTCCGCTTATTAGTACAATTGGTGTTTCGATTTTCTTGGAGAGCTTGGCACTTAATTTATTTGGGGCCCAGTCGCAATCTTTTCCGCCGATGTTTTCCGGTAAACTCCTGGATTTTGGTCTCTTTCAAATTTCAGTGATTCAGGTTGTTATTTTAGCAATTTCAGTAGGGTTAATGCTGGTGTTGAAGTTCTGGCTTGATCGGACAAAAATGGGTAAATCAATCCGGGCAACCTCGGAAAATATTGACACCGCAGCGATACTCGGTGTTAATACCCAGCGAGTGATAACAATAACGGTCATGCTTGCTTCCGGCTTAGGAGCTGTTGCCGGTGTGCTTGTTGGCTTGGCTTTTAATGCTGTTGAGCCAACTATGGGCATACCCATGGGCTTTAAAGGCTTAGCTGTATTGATTTTGGGCGGACTTGGCAATATTACAGGTGCAATGGTCGGAGGGCTGTTACTTGGTATTGCCGAAGTTTTCAGTGTGGCATATGGTGCCTCTTCCTATCGTGAAGCGGTTGCTTTTGGATTGATTATGGTGTTGCTGTTTTTGCGGCCGCAAGGGCTATTTGGCAGCCCAGGGAATGGGGGAAGATAGGCAATGGATAGTTTATTAAATCCTTATTACCTGCAGATTGTTATGTTTGTTATGATTAATGCGATGCTGGGGATAAGTATTTACTTAACCTTGGCGACAGGGCAGTTATCGTTGGGGAATGCCGGGTTTATGAGTGTTGGCGCATATACGTCCGCTCTCTTAACGCTGAAAGTTGGAGTGCCAATATTTCTGGCAGTGCCAGCCGGGGGTATTGCTGCTTGTCTATTGGCGGCTGTAATTGGGGTCCCTACAACGCGTATGCAAGGCCTTTACCTGGCAATTGCGACACTAGGCTTTGGTGAAGTGGTAAGAGTTGTCGCGCTAAACCTTAAAGTTACTAATGGGGCGCTTGGGTTATCAGGGATTCCTTCGATGAGTGTTATGACCGGAAAGGGCTTATCCGAGCTGGGTTTAGGATCTGGCGTTGGTATTTTAAGCGCTCAGCAGCTGAGTAATATCATTGTAATTGTGGTATTGGCTCTCATGTTGGCCTGTTTAGTATTCTTTGCTCTGCGCCTTAGCAAATCAAGAATGGGTAGGGCGTTTGCTGCCATCAAAGCAGATGAACAGGCGGCTGAAGTTTCTGGGATTAATACAACGTATTACAAATTGGTGGCCTTTTTCATGGGGGCGTTTGTCGCTGGTCTTGCGGGTGCTTTGGCTGCTCACATTACTTTTTACATCGGTCCGCAGGATTTTTCCTATCATAAAGCCGTAGAAATCTTGTTGTTTGCTGTACTGGGGGGCAGTAATGTTGTATGGGGACCATTGCTCGGTTCGTTTATATTGACTTTATTGCCAGAAGTGCTTCGCCCGGTGGCAGAGTTCCGGGAAATGATTTATGGTGCTATTCTTGTTATTATGATGACATTTAGGCCAGAGGGTTTGCTAAAAGAAGGAACAATCCGATTTTTATGGGCCAAATTTAATTGGCGCGCAAAAGCGGAGGATGACAATTCCCAGCCTGAGCCAGAAGGAGGCCGGTAAACATGATTCTAGCGCTTGAAAACGTCAGCAAAAATTTTGGCGGTTTGGCAGCTCTAAGCGACATCAGCTTCAATGTCAATGCTGGCGAAATCGTAGGAGTTATCGGCCCCAACGGGGCTGGAAAAACTACATTGTTTAATCTTATCACTGGAGTTTTTTCTCCGAGTTCTGGTACTATCCGCTATCGGGATAAGGCTGTTAACGGTTTAAAGCCGCACAAGATTACCGAGCTCGGTGTCGCTCGGACCTTCCAAAACATTCGTTTGTTTGGTCATATCAGTGCGCTTGAAAATGTAATGGCTGGAGCGCATTGTCGGATAAAAGCCAACCTGTGGCAAGGCCTTTGGCGGACAAAAGTGGAACGAAAGGAAGAAAGGGAATTGCGGCAAAAAGCCAAGACTTTGCTGCAGTTAGTCGGTATTGCCGACGAAGAAAATACTTTAGCGGCTTCGCTGCCTTACGGGAAACAGCGGCGCTTGGAGATTGCCCGGGCGCTAGCGGCTGAACCGGAGGTTGTACTTTTAGATGAACCAGCTGCTGGTATGAATGAAAGTGAAACCGAAGATTTACATGGATTAATTAAAGAGATCCAAAAGCTTGGTAAAGCAGTTGTTCTAATTGAACATGATATGAACTTAATGATGAATCTATGTGACCGGTTGGTAGTGCTGAACTTCGGCAAGAAAATTAGCGAGGGAACGCCGGATGTGGTTAGAGAAAACGCGGAGGTTATTGAGGCTTACCTAGGCAAGGAGGAAGAGTAGATGCTTGAAATTAAGCAAATGGCAGCTGGCTATGGCAATATCACGGCTCTAAAAGGGATTGACCTTTTTATACCGCAAGGTTCGATTGTCTCCTTGATTGGCGCTAATGGTGCAGGTAAGACTACCACAATGAAGACGATCATGGGTTTAATTAAGCCGAATTCCGGCCAAGTAACTTTTGAGGGGAAAGACATTACTGGATTGGCGCCCTATAAGATAGTGAGTCAAGGAATATCACTCGTGCCTGAAGGACGGAGTATTTTGGCAGGTATGACTGTATTGGAAAACCTGGAGATGGGTGCCTATCAGCGTAACGATAGTAATATTCAGGTTGATATCCATAAAATTTTCAAACGATTCCCCATTTTAGAGGAACGAAAGCAGCAGTTTGGCGGTACGCTTTCAGGTGGTCAGCAACAGATGCTGGCGATGGGGCGAGCGTTGATGGCCAGGCCCAAGTTGCTGCTTTTGGATGAACCCTCAATGGGGCTTGCTCCCTTGGTTGTTGCGGATATATTTAAGGTCATTCAGGAAATTAACGGTGAAGGGACGACGGTTCTGCTTGTTGAACAAAATGTTCGCCAAGCATTGAAGGTGGCTCACTATGCTTATGTCATGGAGACTGGGCGGATTGTACTTGAGGGTAAAGCTGCAGATCTTGTTCACGATCCTAAAATTATGGATGCTTATCTTGGGGGATCGCGAGCAGGGTGAATTAAACCGCGAAAAAACCTCAATCCTTATGTAGTATAGGGATTGAGGTTTTTCTCCGATGATTCGCCACGGGGTTACGCCTCGTCGGTAACTCCTTTTCCGCCGAATTTGTGTAATAGCATCGCCGCAATTGTATTTCCAAAGACATTTACCGTTGTGCGGCCCATGTCCATGAAACGGTCCACACCAGCCAGTATCGCGATGGCTTCCACAGGGAGTCCGATCGAGGTCAAAATAACCGCAAGAACGACCAAAGAAGCTGCTGGAACATTAGCTGTTCCTTTATTGGCAATTAATGTTGTTATTAAAATGGTTATAAGGGCAGGACCGCTAAGTGGAATGCCGTAGGCTTCAGCAAGGAAGCAGACGGCCAGCGATTGATAAAGCGCAGCGCCATCCAGATTAAAACTATAACCAAGCGGGATGACAAACGACACAACCTTATTAGGGATGCCGGCCTTCTCAAGAATCTGCATATGGACTGGCAAAGTAACTTCAGACGAGCAAGTCGTAAAGGCCAGCAGTAAGGGTTCCATGACTTTTTTCGTTGTAGCAAAAGGATTGTGTCCCATAAAGTAAACAATGACCCAAAAGATAAGCATAATGACAATTAACCCTATATAGAGTGTGCCAATCAATTTAGCCATGGCTAAGAGCATTTTTCCACCTTGTGTTGCAATAACCCAAGCCATAATTCCAGCTACGGCCAGTGGAGCAGTTGCTACGACCCCTTTAGTCAGCTTGAACATCGCTTCCATAACTCCTTCGAGTACCTTGACAACTGGGCGACCTTTCTCTCCGGCAGACGCGAGGCTGAGACCAAAAGTAATGGAAAAGAACAATATGGGAATGATTTTTTGATTAGCAGCAGCATTAATTACGTTATCAGGAATGATATCAAGGAAAAATTTTGCCCAATTAATCGATGTAGCTAAATTCTGTGGGATGCTGCCAGTAGCTTGAAGCGCTACCCCTGCTCCTGGATGAAAAATGGCATTCAATCCGATGCCCAGAGCAACCGATATACCAGTTGCGATGTAGAACCAGCCAAAGGCAAGCAATCCTAAGCGACCTAGCTGCTTAATATCGGAACCCATTCGATAAATGCCAAGTGTGACTGCCGAGAAAACCAGAGGAATTACAATCATTTTAATGGCCTTAATAAATGCTGTACCAATAGGTTGTAATGAGGCACCGAATTTGGGCCAAAGCCATCCTATCAAACAACCTAAAAGTAGACCGACGATGATTTGTAGCCATAATGGGAACTTCTTGGAAAAGCTGGTTGTTGGTTTGCTTTCCTGATCTGTCATTGCCATCCCCCCTTTTGTAATAATTACGATTTTTTGACCTTTTCCAGAACTGTTTTCTAAAATAAATTCCAGGCCCAAGAGCAGAAAGGGAGGTCTAAACAAAAAGACCTAGGCTACCTTATTAGTTAAGGTTACCTAGGTTATAGGAAGCTATGAGATGTGTTATTGTTGTACAAGTTCGGTGGTCAATGGTCGAATGCTGGTATCGACTCCGATTGTATAAGTGAGAGTTTGCCCGTTGTTTTCAATTTTTTCGATAGTCTGATAGACTGCAGCGCCAGGACCGGCTAAAAAAGGAACTTTTATTTGGTAATCTGCGCCTTCGGCACCCGTGTAGGTAAAGGACAATTCATTTTGACCTGGGGCAAGTGTCTTGAATATTTGGGGGATTCCCTTATCGAGTAAGACTATGCCGATGCCATTGATTACTGCTCTATTACCGTTGGGGAATGTAACTTTACTGTCCCAAAAATCGGGATTCACGATGATCCGTACATCGAGTGTTTTATCAGCAGCATAAGCATTTGGCGCACAGATTCCTAATACAAAGAGCATCAATCCGGCTAATACAATTGACATTTTTATTTTTCTCATTTTAGTACCTCCACTAATTTTTTCTATTCCATTATGTTCCTCGTCTTCGTTATTCCTTCCTGCAACAAAAGGTTATTTTGCTACATATAAAACTATCAGCGCGGCAAAATATAATTGGTGGCTAAAAATAATTGGAGGCGATGTTATTATGACAGTACAAAGTGATTTGAAGAAGGCCCTTGCTGCTGCAGAATCTGCTAAAGGTACCTATGCTACCTTTTCTCAAGCAACTGATGATAATTCCGCACAAAATATGTTTGAGCAAATGGCCTCGGACATGGATCGCCACATCAGTCAGATCAACAGCCGCTTGGGAGTTACAGCGCAAAATGCGTTGAATCAACAAGAGTAGTAATTTTCCGTAAAACAAATAGGAATGTGGCTGACCTCCTTTGCTTAGGAGATTGCCATATTCCTATTGTTTTACTAAGGCCTATTGCTGTTTGTATTGGGGTTCTTGCTGTTCGACATACGTTTGTCGGCTCTGTAATTTTTCAATAGCATTATCAAGGGTTTCTGCTAATTGTTCAAATGTTTCTTTTGCCTGCTGATCCTGGGTTTCTAATGAGAAGGTCTTCATAGTGGCCGCAGCATTCTGAACCGTTGCGATGGCTTGAGTCATTTGGGTGCCTACTGTCATTTGCTTCACCTCCTTTATCCGATGACCAAGCTATCTTACCCTTTCGGTTTAAATAGCAAAGCTGACAAAAACCCAAATATAATTGCCGCTGAAATACCTGCACTGGTGATTTTAAAGATCCCTGTTAATACACCGACAAGGCCGGTCTTTTCTGCCTCCTGGAGGGCACCTTTTACTAATTGATTGCCGAAGCTGCTTATCGGAACCGATGCTCCAGCGCCTGCAAACTTAATTAAATCATCATAGATGCCAAAGCCCCCTAAAACAGCTCCGGCCACTACCATTGTAACCATTGTATGTGCAGGAGTTAGTTTCAGCCCGTCCATCAGGAGTTGTCCAATCACACAGATAGATCCACCAACGACAAACGCCAAAATAAACTTCTCCAAGATAAGCCTCCTATTTACATTTCTATCGATACTGCATGGGCAACGCATGGGATGCTTTCTTTTTGCTGGTACGACATAGGGGAGAGCAAAGCACCCGTGGCGATAACGAGAATTCGCTTTAACTCCCCGCTACGCATACGATTCAAAAGATGTCCGAAGGTAGTAGTAGCAACACAGGCACAGCCACTAGCACCTGCAAAAACTGGTTGATCTTCCTTGTACATTAAAATGCCGCAATCAGTCAGCTTTTCGATAGGGATAATAAGGCCGTGCTTGGTAAGCAAATCTCCGGCAATTCGGTGCCCAACTTTGCCTAAGTCTCCAGTCGTAATGAGGTCATAGTGCGATGGAGAAACAGACAAATCTCTAAAATGGGCTTCTATGGTGTCAACTGCGGCTGGAGCCATGGCAGCTCCCATGTTAAAAGGGTCGGAAAGCCCCATGTCGATTACGCGGCCTATTGTGGCAGCGACAACATGCGGACCTTTGCCTTGTTTTGCAACAACGGCAGCACCTGCTCCCGTAACAGTCCACTGTGCTGTGGGCGGCTTTTGCGCACCATATTCAGTAGGGTATCTGTATTGCTTTTCTGAAGCTGCGTTATGACTCGATGTACCAACAAGTGCATTTTGGGCGAAACCACTATCGACTATAAGCGAGGCTAAAGCAAGACCTTCTATTGAACTGGAGCATGCTCCATAGATGCCTAAATAGGGAACGGCCAGGGTGCGTGCAGTAAAGCTGCTAGGCATAATCTGGTTGATTAGATCACCACTGAGGAAAAATTGCACATCCGCTTTTTTTAGTCCGGCTTTTTTGATTGCAGTCTCGCAAGCTTGTTCTAGAAGCTTTTTTTCTGCTTGTTCATAACTGTCCTGTCCGAGCCATATATCACCGTGAAGCAAATCGAAATCTTTTGCTAGGTTGCCCTGCGCTTCAAAAGGCCCGCCAATCGCTGCAGAACCAATGATGACTGGTTTAGAGTTAAAAACCCATGTTTGATGACCTTGCAGCATTTACATTCCACCTAACGATGTAATAAGTACCTTTACAATAGCAACAATAAACGCTGAAAAGACGCCGAATACAATAACCGGCCCGGCGATTTTAAACATATTCCCTCCGACACCTAAGACAAACCCCTCGCTTTTATGGTCAAGAGATGCCGAGGCGATGGTGTTTGCAAACCCTGTAACCGGAACGGCGCTGCCAGCACCACCCCATTGCGCAATATGATCATATATACCAAGGCTGGTTAGTATTACAGAAATTAAAATCAAAATCGCAACTGTAGGATCCCCAGCGGTTTTCTCATCAAAGTTAAAATAGGTTATAAAAAACAGCTGTATTCCCTGCCCTATCGTGCAGATAATTCCACCTGCAATAAAAGCGCGGATACAGTTTTTCAGTATGGGGCGCTGCGGCTCCCTTGCACGGGCGAAGTCCTGATATTGTTGCTGTACCGGGGTTAGGTTCTTTCTTTTAATACTTGACAATCAATCCACCTCTAGCGTAATAAATATGGTTTAAGTCTTTTTATAAGTTGTTCTAATTTTTTTGCATTCTGAGCGTACATTTGCTTAGCTTCCGCATTCTTTGTCTCTAGCGTAAAGGTCATGAAGTCAGCGTGAACCTTTTCAAAATTTGCATACACCATTTCCTTAACCTTAGGCTGCGGCAGCTGCACGGTGTCGTCAAACAAATCAAGGTATAAATCACCGGACGAATCTACTTGCCCGATAAAAACGTTATCAAGCGACACTCCTAAGGTTTCTAATTGGATCCCGATCCATTCTGTGTTAAATCCCAAAGAAGACAGGGGTTCATTTAAAATGTTACCATCCAGTATCACTGTCTGTGGTTCTGCCAACGGGGCGACTTTTATTCCCAAGGCATGAGGGGATACTGGCTCTTTATCAGATTTTAAAAAAACATTTATATCGCCGGTATCTTCCATTACAGCAAATTCTACATCCGCAAGATTGAATGCATTCTTAGAGCGAAGCTCTCGCAGAAGTTCCTCTCCAGTTAGTCTTGTCTGGAGAAGATTCTCTTCCATTATTTTTCCGTGTTTGATTAATACAGTCTCCTTACCGTTAATAAGCTCATGCATCCACTTGCTTTTCAGGGATAAATAATCCAGTGCAATCGGGAAAAGCACCCAGACACCAAGCGCAATAAATCCAAAGACGAGATTGGCAATGAGATTCAAGGACATAAGTGCAGCAATAACTGCAACTATGATGTAGCTTACAAACCGAAAAGGGGTCATCCGACTGATGTTTCTTTTGCCCATTAGCCTGATCAAGACAAGTAACACAAAGAATAATGAAACAGAACTAAATAATATCTGTATCCATGCCTGCATTTTTCAATCTCCTGACTAATTCCCTTTATATTGTGGCTCTTGATATTCTAGCGTCTGCAATCTTCGCTCAAGGTCGTTGATCATGACGCTGGTAGCTTTCAACGTTTCATTGTAAATAAGTTTTGTTTCTTCATCTCGCGTTTGTAGTGCATATAATCTTAATGTACCCTGATTGCCTTTTAGAGTAGCTAATGTTTGTTTAACCTGAGAAGCAACTGTCATGGTTTTCCTCCATTTGTCTTCTTCCTCTTATTATTATTATATTTGCGGGTTCAATTCACTAAATGGTATTGTAATTTTTGGAATGGCGTCCATTTAATTATTAAAGTGGCTAACTGGGGGTAATATGAATAACAAGCTATTGTAGCGAGGAAACTATGTAAGAATAGTCAGAAACAAAGAATTGCATTCTTTAGAGCTCATTAGGGAGGTTGCCTTTTTGTCAATTATGCTTGTTGTAGTAATAAGATCTGTTATTTCTTTTTTTGCTTTATTGCTACTTGTGCGGCTTATGGGAAAGCAACAGGTTGCCCAGCTCACCTTTTTTGACTATGTTGTTGGTATTACCATTGGTTCGATTGCGTCGACTATATCAGTACAAGTGAATGAAAATTTGTTGTCAACCCTGGTAGGGCTTGTTACATGGGCAGTACTGGCAATATTGCTGGCTATTTTAAGTATGCATAATGTGCGGGTTCGTAAGATGGTAGATGGTGAAGCAACAATTGTGGTTGCCAATGGCAAAGTCATGGAAGACAATTTAAAAAAAATTCGTATCCCTATCGATCAATTGCTAGCAGAACTTCGAACCCAAGGGGTATTTAACATAAGTGATGTAGAGTTTGCTATGTTCGAGCCAGGGGGAAAGATGAGTATCCAAAAGAAATCGCAAAAGCAAACTCTGACACCCAGTGATTTAAACATCCAGCCTCAATATGATGGACTTCCTACCAACCTTATTTTAGATGGTGTTGTCCTTCAAGATGCGTTGTATTCTCTTAATCTAACCAAAGCTTGGTTACAGCATCAACTTAGTAAACAAAACATTCAGGATACAACGGAAGTTTCACTGGCGCAATTAGATACTAAGGGTAATCTATATGTTGACTTAAAAGGAGATAAACAATGGTATATCATACCGGTAAGAGAATGAAATTACGGGCTATGAGAGTTGGCATGCTAAAAAAAATCTTTCTCTCTATGTTGTTGAGTGGTATTTTAATTTTTTCGTGTTCCTGTACATTACTAACAGATTCATTAGATAGCCGTAGTGGTTTTTCAAACCATTTGGCACAAGTGGAAAACAGCATCCGAAATGAAGACTGGGATCAAGCAACAGCAAGTCTTAAAGAATCTAAAAAAGCTTGGGAAAAGATAAAACCATTATTGCAAGTGGACATTGACCATGATTATGTGGAAGAAATTGAAGAGGGATTTGTAAAACTAGATGGATACATTGATGTTAAAGATAAGTCGAATTCTTTGGTATCAGTTCTTTTAATCGAGAATATTTGGGACAATATCGGATCCTTCTAACCCTCTGTGTTAATGGTCCTATCAGATTATGTCAAAAACGACGATTAAAGTTTACATAAAAGACCAGATACGATAGAATATTGATATAAAGTAAAGTTGTAAGAAGGGGATGTATGGGCTATATAAAGGTGAAGAATGGGATCAACCCTTTCTGTTTCCTGAAAAATTCGACGATTTCATTCATGAAGAAAGTCCTATGCGAGTTATCGATGAAAAGATTGGTAAATGGCTATAGGATTTAAAACCCAGTGACCAAGCAGAAGTTATCGGTCAGCGAGAAGATTGCCTTGTCTTTTTTGGCCTATAACCGAAAAAGAAGGGTTGATACATTAGGTGCAAGAGATTGTAGATATGAAATGCCTCGCTGTTATTCTGACCTCCTTGGTGGATGGGCAAGTGCTGGATGTTAATGAAAAGTTTTTAACAACTTTCGGATACACCCGATAAGAGATTATCGGGAGAACAACTGGCGAAATGAACATTTGGGTTTGTCCTGAAGATCGTAAGATGCTTGTGAATATGTTATGGAAAGACGAAAAGGTAGAGGACTTTACGGCAAGATTATATGTAAAAAACGGTCAAATCATTACGTGCCGGTGGTTTGCGGAATATGGATTTTTTAACGGTCAAAAGTGCATCTCATCGGTTGTCTATAACATTACCGATGTTCTTTTGGAAGGCGAAAATAAATATAGTAGCATTGTTGGAGACGCTCAGATCATCATTATGAACGTCGATCAAGCAGGACGGATATTATTTATTAATGAGTTTGGCTCTAATTTTTTTGGTTACAAGTCATCGGAATTAATCGGTTATTCCCTTATAGATACGCTGCTACCAGAAATTGAAAGCACAGGGCGTAATTTGTGGGACCTTTATAAAGATGTATTTGATAACCTGGCAAACTATAAACGGGTTGTATGTGAAGGTATAAAAAAAGATGGACAAAGGGTTTGGATTGAGTGGATAAACAACTTTGATAAAGATGCTGTGACTGGGCGAACAAATATTGTAACAGTAGGTGTCGACATCACTGCGCAACGGCGGTCAGCAATATTGGACAGAACAAACTACGAGCGATTCCAGCGAACGAAGATATTAGATGATGTGATACAAGGCCGTATTACTGAAGAAGAGTTTATTAGTCTAGTTGAATCAAGTGGTTTTCGGATAGTGCCACCGTTCACTTGTTGTTTAGTGACCTTTGATTTCTCGGATGGCCGGCTACAGTTTTCTAAAAAAGATTCAGCAAAGTGGCAGGCGTGGGTTGATACAGCAGTAGACCTGATTAATGTTCGCCTGGGAGGATTAGCCTGGAATTCTCAACGTGGTATTGTTATTTTGCAGCATAGTTTACAAACATCATGTGTTAGGTCAGGACACTGCGAAGCAACGTGGGCGGAGAAAATTTCAAATGTCATGCAGGATGTTTTTCGTGGTATTCATTATAGGATTGGAGTTTCAACAATGTATACGGAAATCAAAGCCGTATATACACAGGCCTATGAGGCAGCCAAGGTTGGACCGATATTCTATCCTGAAAAAAAAATACATTATTGGCGGAATTTAGGAGTAAGCAGACTTGTTATCGAACAGGCAAAATCACCGGCGGGAATGGCGTTTATCCAAGACTATTTAGGCCCTCTATTAGAAAAACCTTCGTCAAAAAATGAAGAATGGCTTATGACCTTGAAGGAAATTATATCTGGAGCTTCTATGAATTCAATGGCCGCACGCTTGCATATTCATCCTAAAACGTTAGCATTTAGAAAAAGAAGAATTGAGACATTGCTTCAAGTTGAAATAGATGACCCCGAGGAACGACTGAATATTGCCATGGCATTAAAATTGAAACAATTGCGAGAGAACCTGTAATCAAGTAGTTTCCGCACGCACTTATTGTTATCTTAGGTAGATAACAATAAGTGCGTTTTTTGTCATAAAATTATCCATTTTGGCGAATGGGTTTTAGCTTCTATTGTTGAAATTGTATAAAGCATCAGAATCTTATATAAAAACAAAAAAGGGGTGGGTAAAATGAACTTTTTTAACAACATGAAAGTAAGCTTGAAATTAGGGGTCTTACTTCTTGTCGCGTTCCTATCGTTAGGTGCGGTGGGCTGGATTGGGTATTATGATCTCCAAGCGACAAACGATAGTTTGAATCTCATGTATCGGGAACGCTTTGTACCTAATGATCAGATAACTGGTGGCTTCGCCGAGGTAAATGCTATTAATAGTTATGTGCTGGAATTGATGCTGACAACTGATATGAAGAAGAACCAAGACTTAAGAAATAAACTCGATAACAGCGCGAAAAAAATCGACCAAATCCTAATAGAGGTGGAGAAATTGCCGGTGGATGCCAAAACGGCAGACTTACTGGTTAAAATAAAAGAATCGCAAGAAAAGTATCGTGTAGCCAGAAATGAGGTTATCAGTCTGTCGGTGCAAAATAAAAATTCGGAGGCTTATGCGTTATATTCCTCAAACCTAGAACCTTTGGCCGTTGCGTATATTACCAGCATGAAAGAACTTTCCGATTACTATACCGAACGGGCGAAAAAAATGGACATCGATACCACTGTAGAAGCCAATAAGGATACACAGATTATGATTGGAATCCTTGTGGCGGCATTCTTGGTATTAGGTGTAATGGGGCTATTTATTACCAGAATGATAACAAAACCCTTGCAATTTATGGTATCAGCTTGTGAAGAATTAGCTGCCGGAGACTTTCGTGACAAACCTCGTCAAATGTTGCGAAAAGATGAAATTGGCCAATTATCCGATGCTATGGTCAGCATGCGGGGAAGTCTCCGTACAATTTTGAAACAGGTCAACGAGTCGGCTGAACAGGTAGCAGCTTCTTCGGAAGAATTAACCGCCAGCGCCGAACAGTCAGCTCAAGCTGTAACGCAAGTAGCTGGATCGATTAATGATGTGGCACAGGGTGCAGAAAAACAATTAAAAGCAGTAGACGAAACATCTGCAGTGGTCGAGCAGATGTCAGCTGGGATACAGCAAGCAGCGGCCAGTTCCAACCAAGTAGCTGAACATTCAGCGCAAGCTGCTGGCAAAGCAAAAGAAGGCAATGCATCGGTAGAGAAAGCTGTTAGTCAGATGGTTCACATCGAAGAGACTGTTAATAATTCGGCGCAAATTGTTGCTAACTTAGGTGAAAGATCGAAAGAAATTGGTCAAATTGTTGATACGATATCCGGTATTGCCGGGCAGACAAACCTCCTAGCGCTTAACGCCGCGATTGAAGCTGCTAGAGCAGGTGAACAGGGCAGAGGGTTTGCTGTTGTAGCTGATGAAGTTCGTAAGTTGGCAGAACAGTCGCAAGAAGCGGCAAAACAAATCGCCACCCTGATTAGTGAAATTCAGGGTGACACAGATAAAGCCGTTGTGGCCATGGACGAAGGTACTCGTGAAGTCAAAGTTGGAACAGAGGTTGTTACTACAGCAGGAAAAGCATTTGAAGAAATAGCGACACTGGTAACGAATGTATCTGAGCAAGTGAAAGAAATTTCTGCAGCTATGCAGCAAATGGCGGGTGGCAGTCAGCAAATTGTGGAATCCGTGCAAACCATCAATAATCTTAGTAAAACTGCTGTGGGAGAAGCACAGACAGTATCAGCAGCTACAGAAGAACAATCGGCATCTATGGAGGAAATCGCTTCTTCCAGCCAGAGTCTCGCCAAGCTGGCCCAGGATCTCCAGGCAGCTGTCAGCCATTTCCGAGTTTAGTATTTGTATGAAAGGATGGATGATACATTATGGCATCTGAACAATTAGTTGTTTTTCAGTTGGCAGCGGAAGAATATGCCATTCCTATATCACAGGTCAAAGAAATTATTCGCTATAACGGCACGACTAAGCTACCTAATGCGCCAGGCTATATGGACGGCATTATCAATCTTCGCGGTAAGGTAATCGCGGTTGTTGATTTGGCAAAAAAGTTCGCAGTAGCGACTGAAAGAAGCACTGCTAAGCAAGCGCTGATCGTGGAAACGGCAGGCCAGGAAGTGGGACTTGTGGTTGATGCGGTTACCGAAGTTATCCGGCTGGATGAGACTCAAATCGAAGCAGCCAATGGAATCGCACAGTCTAGTGAGTTTATCAGGTCCATCGGCAAAGCGGATAAGCGATTGCTGATTATATTGGATTTGAACAAACTTTTTACCCAAGAAGAATTGGCAGTCTTGGGCGATTCAGGTGATTAGTCGTGGGAGGGCTAACATGCGGACTTACAAGCTTTATTATAGATGTTATTTATACCCGCTTGAACCATGGTTGGATTGTTACCGATGAAAATTTTGTAGTACAATATGTTAATAGCGCCTTTTGTCAGTGGGTTGAGAAAGAGGCAAACGACATGTTGGGGAAGTCTGTACTTGATTTATTATATGCAGGGGTAAAACCAACTTCGGCTGAGAATTATTACTATCCGTTAATTGAGACATTGAACTCAAACAAAGAGTTATCCGGAGTAGAATGCTATTTACCTGCCTTCAAGCGGGATCACTGGTGCCTGAGTAATACCTACCTTCAGCGTTATGCAACAACAGGCTGCCCACACTATGTGGCGGCTTGCTATGTGGCTATTGATAAATATAAAGCAGTAGAAGAAAGACTCAATTGTATGACCGCAGATGTGGTTGAGTCATTAGGCAAAGCGGTCGATGCCAGAGATCACTATACTGGGATGCATAGTGACAATGTGGCAAAATTAATGATGGATTTTGCGGAACGCCTGATGTTGTCGGAGAAAGAGATAAGCTTGGCCTATTTGTCGGGTAAGGTGCATGACATTGGAAAAATCGGTGTACCCGAGAGCATTTTGAATAAACCAGTGCGGCTGATGAAGAATGAGTTCGCTGCAGTCAAGCGTCACCCTGATATTGGCGCAGATATCCTTTCGGGAATCAGCGGATTCGAAAAAATTGCCGAAGCAGTTCGTTATCATCACGAAAGATATGATGGCCATGGATATCCTTATGGGCTTCAAGGCCAGAAAATACCATTCATGAGTCGGCTGTTGGCATTATGTGATGCCTACAGCGCAATGACCATGAGACGGTGCTATAGCGAACCATTCACGCCGGATAGGGCTCTTAGGGAGATTGCGCAGGCAAGCGGGAAGCAGTTCGACCCTGAAATCAGTAGGGTTTTTATTCGTATGATTGAGGACTCACAGGATACATGGAATTGAATAATATTGCATGATCAGCTCATCTAAGTGCCAGGCTCGGAATAGACAGAGGGTGATTTTAAGACATCATCTGTGAATTTTAATGTTATCAGATAGGCTTGCCGAAAAAGTTAGGTAAACCTATCTGGTTTTTTAAAATGTCCATTAATACGATTGTAGCTTTTGTTTTGAACTGTGTCGGCGGGGTAATTAACGAGAACTTTCGATGGAAGGGAGTTCCGATAACATCAATGATTTTTAGGAACCCTAACGAAATTTCTTTTTGAATTGTGCAATGGGATAAAAATGTAATCCCGAGACCGGCCTGTACGGATTCTTTAATGATTTGAGTACTGCCAAATTCCATAATGTTTTTCGGATAAAAGTTTAATTCAGCAAACATTTTTTCTGTAGCTTCGCGTGTTCCTGATGTTTCTTCCCGGACAATCCAAGTTTCATTTTTTAAGTCAGTTATTTTCCGGGTGTTTTGATTTATACAGGAATGATTGGAGGCCACTATATACATTAAGTCATCAGCAAAGGCCTCCATGGGTAAATGATTATGCTGAATTTCTCCATCAACGATTCCAATATCTAACTGGCGGTTTGCTACCCACTCGGAAATTCGTTTTGTATTTGCAATTGTGATCTTGGGCTTTATTAAGGGATATTGTTTTTTCAAATAGGCGACGACATGCGGAAGGACGTATTCCCCGAAGGTATAACTTGCCCCTATGGATAAGTTGCCACTCGCCTTATTCATTGTATCGTCGATTAAACGCTGCATTTGCGTATAGAGGCCAATGATTTCATTGGCATGGTGATAGACAATTTCCCCAGCTTTATTCAATTGCACATACTTATTGCTGCGATCCAATAGAGTGGCCCCAACATTTTTTTCTAACAGCTGAATATATTGACTTACCGCGGGTTGTGTCATATGCAATGCATCTGCGGCCCGGGTAAAACTCTTTTTTTCTACGACTGTGATAAAGACAAGCAATGATTGATCCATTAGATTACCACCTATATAAGTATTTGTTCGCCAATCATAAGCGTTAGATTATCGTGAATATTAAAATAACTTATTTTTCTTATTTTTAATTATAGTCTATACTTAGTGTTAGATAAAGGAAGTTTATAGGGGAGGGAATAGAAAATGAATCTTTCACAATTTCCGCGGCGGCGTTATACGGAAGGGCAGACTCCATTAGAATTTTTACCTAATCTTACCAAGGCGTTGGATGGGCCAAATATTTGGATTAAGAGAGATGATATGCTGGCCTTGGCCGGTGGCGGTAATAAAACTCGCAAGTTGGAATTTCTTGTAGCCGATGCGTTGGCGCAAGGGGCGGACACGCTGATTACCTGTGGCGCTGTTCAATCAAATCATTGTCGGCTCACATTGGCAGCTGCCTGCAAAGAGGGGATGCCTTGTCACTTGGTCATTGAAGAACGGGTTCCAGGCAGTTATGATGAGAAGGCGTCTGGCAACAACTTCTTATTTCATATCATGGGTGTTGCAGGAATTACAGTTGTCCCGGGTGGGTCCAATATGATGCAAGCTATGGAAAAGCTCGCCGAGGATGTTCGCAAACAAGGCGGTAAACCTTATATCATTCCTGGTGGCGGCTCTAATGAAGTAGGTACCCTGGGTTATGTTGCTTGTGCGGAAGAAATTATCACCCAAGCTTTTGATAAAGGTCTTGATATTGACTATGTTGTTTGTACAAGTGGCAGCGGCGGTACTCACGCAGGGCTAGCCGTTGGCTTTTGGGGCAATAATACTAGGATTCCGGTCGTCGGTATCAATATCAGCCGGCCGAATGAAACACAGCGCCCGATAATCTATAAAGATGCCAAAGCAACAGCAGCGAGGTTCGGTCTTGATTTCCCTGAAGAAATAGTTGAGTGCGTTGAGGGCTATGTCGGGCCGGGATACTCTTTACCGACACCAGCAATGGTTGAAGCCGTTACATTGATGGCGAGAACGGAAGCCATCTTATTAGACCCAGTTTATACGGGTAAAGCTTTTTCCGGGCTGATTGGGCTTATCCGTCAAGGTCGCTTTAAGAAAGGTGAAAACATCGTTTTTGTCCATACGGGAGGATCACCTGCTTTATATCACTATAAAGATTACTTTGGTAAATAAATAGTCGTATTGCGGTGAGCCGCGCGACTAATCATGCGAAAAAGCCTCAACCCATCTGAATGAGGGGGTGAGGCTTTTCCATGTGCTAAGCACTGAGAAATTTACTTCGTTGCGAATCGAACTCCCATATTGAAGGCTTTTTCACAGTCTGCCGGAAATATTTCTTGGCGGCGTTTAGCCTTATCGGCTTCATTAAATGCTGTTGCAACATATTTGGAATAATCATTAAACTGATAGGTGTCTGTAACAAACAACGTTTCTACGGATCCGAAAAGTCTCTTAACAGACTTTTCAGCTATAGCGAGAATTTGGTCATAGCCCCATTCTTTTGCCGTGGCTTCGGTTACGTTCATAGTGTAAATAAAACCTATTGGTTTCTTTTTCTCAACAAGTGATGAATAGTTTTCGTCATAGACAAGGTATTGAAAGAGCATTCGCTCTATGAGTGATCTCATTTCACCAGTAACATTTCCAAAGTAAATAGGCGAACCCAGGATTACGGCATCAGCGGTTTCAATTTTTTCTAGGACTGGGGTCAAATCATCCTTGTAAGCACATTTTCCATAACTTTTTCCGCCTTTCAGCTTACAGGCGAAACAGCTTATACAGCCTTTATAGTTTAGGTCGTAAAGATGGATGAGTTCAGTCGCAGCTCCTTGTGAGGCGGCTCCTTCCAGTGCTTTATTTAGGACAGTTGCTGTATTCCAATTTTTCCGAGGACTTCCGTTAATTGCTACTATGTTCATATCCGCTTTCCTCCTCGATGTACTTGATAATTCTCCTTACATTATATATCATTCAAGGGCATTGGTCGAAAAAGGCTGCGCAACTTTTCTCTTTGCCGAGGCTGCTTGGCATGGCGGGACAAGGTGAACTGATAGAGGTTTTTTAGAAAATAGTTTATAATTATGTTGACAAACAGCATGCTATAAGGGTATATTATTTATAAGTTACAAAGTTACATTTTAATATAAGATAAATGTGATGAGGGAGAACGTTGTGTTCTAAATGTTGTTTCAGAGAGCCGATGGTTGGTGTGAATCGGTAACGACAGGGAATGCAAAATCACTCCTGAACAGCAAGGCTGAACTGTAAAGTAAGCTGCGCCGGCATCAGCTCCTTAGGGAGTGCAGCCGTTACACTGCTAGGGTTGTTTGACCTGATGAAGAGACAGATATGCGTATCTGTGAAAAAGGGTGGTACCGCGAGAATATCTCTTGCCCCTTTAAGTCTATTGACTTGAAGGCAAGAGGTTTTTTTTATTTTATTTTTTATTTTTAGGAGGATATTTTTATGAAGTATTTAGAAAAGTTGGCCCAGTTTATTTGTCGAAATATGACGCTATGGGTGGTGCTTATTTCAGCAGTTGCCTTCTTCTATCCAGCACCGTTTAAACCCATTGGTCCGTATATCTCGTATCTTCTCGGGATTATCATGCTGGGAATGGGGCTTACCATGTCTCTTGAGGATTTCCGCCTTGTTCTTACCCGTCCGAAAGATGTTTTCTATGGTGTCTTTTTCCGCTATCTTATCATGCCTTTAATTGGTTTTGGAGTTGCAAAAATGCTTGGTTTGCCGCCTGCTCTGGCAGCCGGCATGGTTCTCTTGGGAGCTGCCCCGAGTGGTACCGGTTCTAATGTTATGACATATATTGCTAAAGGGGATACAGCCCTTTCGGTAACGGTTTCTAGTGTTAATACCATCTTGGCACCAGTGCTTACCCCTTATATCTTTTTATTGTTGGCAGGCACTATGATTCCGATTGATGCCAATGCGCTGCTCATAGATATTGTTAAGATTGTATTAATTCCCGTAGCGGCTGGGGTTGCGCTTAATACGTTGGCTCCGCGTCTGGTGGAAAAACTAACTAAAGTGGTTCCGGCTGTGTCTGTTATCTTTATTATTGCAATCATGTCTTCCGTAGTGGCTTTGAATGCCTCTAGAATGGCGACAATGGCACTTGTCCTTATCGTAGCTGTTGCAATTCATAATGTTGCCGGCTTGGTGCTTGGCTATTATGCCGGCCGGGCAGTCAACATGTCGAAGAAAAAATCTCGTGCAATTACGTTTGAAATTGGCATGGAAAATTCGGGCCTTGCAGTCGCCCTGGCGTTAGCTCATTTAGAGCCAATGGCGGCGTTGCCGGCTGCGGTCATGACTGTTTGGGAATACATGAGCGGTAGTTTATTAGCCAGCTACTGGGGCAATAAACCTGTCGAAGATGAACCGAGCGATGAAGCCGTTGCATAGAAAAATAGACTAATAAAGATCCTGCAGGTTTTAAAAGCCTGCAGGATCTTTAACTGTCAGGCTTCAGATGGAGTTAAACACAGTCTAAAGCAAGTCGCGTTTCACTAAGTTATGAACCATCTCTTGACGAACATTCATTTTATTGGCTGTTTTATGGCGGTACATACTGGCGTCAGCCTCTTTGAAGGCGTCCTCTATAGTTAGTGTCCCACCGGGCCCTTTGAGGGCAAAGCCAATAGATAAATACAGAATGGTATCGGGATTTATCTGTCGGGTGTGAGCAGCTTCGTCTAAAATCCTTTTGCGGATGTCGTCAAGGATCGGCAAAGTCGCATGAGTCAGCAATATAGCAAATTCATCCCCGCCGATTCTTGCAGCAATGCCGTCCTTTGGACAAGAAAGAGCAATTATTTCAGCGGCTAGTTTCAGGGCCTTATCGCCAGCAGCATGTCCCAAAGCATCATTCAGTGTTTTTAATAAATCCAAATCACAGACAATAACCCCTACTGTGGTGTCAAGGCGCTCCAACTTTCCAATTTCCTGTTCGAAAAAGGTGCGGTTATACAGTCCTGTGAGTGAGTCATGTAAACCGATATATTTTAGCTGCGCGTTTGCGCTGACTAGTTCGGCGGTTACTGTATCGACAAGGTGGGTTAATGCCTTTAAAACATCGGTGTTTCTTGCGGCCACATTATCTTTCGATGCACTGCCGCTATCACTCATGGCGTTTTGTTCAGGCAATGCTGCTGGTTCAGGCAGTTTCTTTACGTTCGCCTCTGACAAAATCAACATAGTCATCGTAGAATTAAGCAATTGATTCGTAGAATCAGCATGAAAGAATTCGCCACAGGTAAAGAAGCCGGTGGTAGGAGCGATTTTTTGAAGTGGCTCGGTTTCCATCTTACTTAGATCCTGGAGAAAACCTCTGCGGCTTTCACAGGAATATACAAAAATACTCTCAACTGGTTTCTGTCTGATTTCCTTGCATAGAGCATCAGTTTGTTCGGAAATTAACCCAACATGACCGAAACTTAGGCGAACCTTTTCTCCCTCAATTAATTCTCCGGCAAAGGCAATTGAGTCGTCCTCATAGTGAATAATGGGTGTTCTGGCTATCTGGAGTCCGTGTCTCGTAGTGACCAGGGGATACTCAATCACGTTAAAGAAATTTTTGATACTATCAATACCTAGATATTTCCGGTAAATCTCATAGGCAGGCAGATAATCAATTGTATATACACGAGTTCCATCAGCCTTGGTAATCGTCATTTCTTTACCAATAGGCTGCCAACCCAGATGGGAATAGCAATTTACTGTTAGACTTTCACCCTCCAATACAGCCCCCACGACTCCATTATCAGTAATCTTCCCGTTACAAAAGACAAATTTTTGTTCTGTATGTGAATTATGGCCTGCATTTCCGCCGGCAACAGGTAATTTAGGATATACCGATTGAATACCCATTAACATATCTTCAGCGTTTATCGATAGCCTAGTGGCAAATAGAATTAATACTTTCGCTGTATTGCTGCCTAGCGTTGCAGCAATCGTCTGCCCCAACTCACTATCCTCACCAGTTTTTTGGAAAAACCCTGTGCGGATCATACTATGCTGAAAGACTGAAAACGAAATCGCTGTCTTAAGTCCACTTACCTGTCCATTCATAATCTCGCCTGACGTAGTTGTGCCGATAATGTGGGCATGGGGAATTAACCCGGTAATTTCTGTGGACAATTTTGTCAAAAAAGCTTGTTCACAACGACCGCTGAATATCTGTACTAAGATAGCTTGCTTATCAGGACCAAACAATGTATTGTGGTTATGCTGGACAAATTCTGACAAGTTTTTATAACCTTCATAAAACATGTTAAGTGTTTCCACTTATTACCCCCTAACAATATGGGAATATTGTCCTATTCTAACTTTACTAATAATTTTAGCATTATTACCAATGTGTGTCTATTAATTCTTGCCGAGGCTGGCTTTTCTGGGGTTTTGTCCGGTTCACTGAACGTGTGATACAATAAAGTGAGACTTGCTTCATATGGAGTTTTAACTCCATATGAAGCTTAGCCGAACCGTATCCAGGGACTTAGTCGTTCTTGGTTTTCTAGAAAGGAAGCTTTAGAACGGCTTGGTCATCGGATAAAGTGAAACGTGCTTCGGATAAGGAGGAAGGATCCAAGTGAGCAACAATGGATTAACAGAGCGAATTTTTGCCGAAACCATCGCAGAAAATGGTGGACGCCTCTATAGAGTCGGTGGTTGTGTCCGTGACAGGTTACTGGGGATTACACCGAAGGACATTGACTTTTGCGTAGTGGGTATGGTTAAGAAAAACTTCAAGCTGCTCTTTCCTGCTGCAGAGGAATGCGGTAAGTATTTTCCGGTTTTTCGACTGACCATCGATGGCAGGGGGTGTGAAGTTGCCTTTGCCAGAACCGAGCGTAAGGTCGGTAGTGGTTACAAAGGGTTCAAGATTTCATCAAAACCTAAAGTAACGATTGAAGAAGATCTGTTCCGACGCGATACAACCGTCAACTCCATTGCCATCGATAGTTTGAGCGGAGAAATCATTGATCCTTTTGGTGGAATTAAGGACATCAAGAACAAGATCCTGCGCGCCACAAGTCAGCATTTTTCTGATGACCCGATCAGGGCGTTGCGGCTTGCCGGACAAGCGGCGCGGTTAGGTTTTCTGATAGATGGTGACACGCTGGCTCTTGCAAGTGCCACTGCCGATGAACTTGGCAATGAACCGGTCGAACGGGTGCTTGCTGAGTTGACAAAGGTTTTGAATGAGGCCCAGGAACCAGCGCAGTTTTTTAGGGTTTTGGCCCAGAGTAATTTACTCCAGTCTGTCTTTGAAGAAATGGCTGAGCTGCCGGCAGAGGAGTTTGATCGTGCAATGGTGAAGCTTGACGCTGTGGCGCAAGCGACATTAAGTTCTAAGTTGCGGTTTGCCGCATTGGGATTAGTAATGGATTCTAAAAGCTTGTCCTGTTGGAATAGCAGAATGACATTGCCTGGTGATTGGCTTAATGCGGCTATAATGGTTCGTAAAGTTATGACTCTGCTGGAGTTCCCTAACCCGGAAAAAATTGTAACTGCACTCGATAAGTTGCGGCGTGGTTCGCTGACTGTAGAAGAATTTGACATCATTTCCAAGGCAGCGAAATTGTCTATTCCGGCACTGGAACCTTTCAAAGCAACATTACGCCAGTCAACTTATGCTGTCCCTGATGAATTAAAAGGAAAAGACATTGCACAATGGATTAGGCAGCAGCATATCAATATTATTCATGTAAAAGGTGGGTGGGGGACTTAATGTTAGCAGCCAATAAAAAACGGTTAGTTATCGGGATGAGTGGGGCGAGTGGTGCCATATTAGGAATACAGTTATTACAAATTCTTCGCGAAAGCCCTGACTATGAGACTCATCTTGTTATTTCAAAGGGTGCTGAAGAAACAATCCTTCAAGAGACAGACTATAAGCTCGCTGAAGTCATTGCTCTAGCGGATCAGGTCTATGATATAAATAATATTGGGGCAGGTATCGCTAGCGGTACGTTTAGAACTGCGGGTATGATCGTTATTCCCTGCAGTATGAAAACAGTTGCCGGGATTGCCTGTGGTTATGCTGATAATCTGCTGCTTAGAGCGGCTGATGTTACAATTAAAGAAGGAAAAAGACTTGTATTAGCAACCCGAGAGTGTCCGCTCAGTGCCATTCATCTAAGAAATATGCTGACATTAGCTGAGTTAGGTGCATTTATTATGCCGCCTATGGTGACATACTACAACAACCCTATGACTATAACAGATATGAACAGACATATTATTGGTAAAATTCTCGAGAAGTTTGATATCGAAGTCAGTGGATTCAGCAGATGGTGTGAATGATGATTCATTTGGAATTGGAAAAGGGCAGAATTAAGATTGATTTACAAGCTGTTTCCGTAGGGGAAGATTTATGTATCATTATTTCAGGCGGAGATAGCCCTCATATCGGCTGTGTAACCTTAAGTGTACCGCGGCCAAGCTTATCAACACCGACTGTGACAAGCGCCACAACATCTGTATTAAATTTAACCGGACATAAAGACGATGAAGCGGCAAGATACGTGTCCCATACTTTATGCTCAAGATTAAATAAAAATGTAGTTGTAACGTGCGGCATCCACCTTGATCAGATAACGCCCGAAGAGATTGAAACAACGATTGATCTTATCAAGGAAATCACGGATCAATTAGTACAAAAAATAGCGGTAACACCTTAAGGCTTCTGAGATGCTCTCGGGAGTCTTTTTTTATAAGTGGTGCAGATTTAGCAGGAGTTTAGTGTTTTGTTAGGAATAATAGTATATTAATATTCAATATTTAAATAGAGGAATGTAATGAATCGGTATTATAATCCATCTATCGGTATCAAGAGGAGGCATGTCATGAACTTTTTTAGAAAAAAAGCACCCTGTCATGAAGCGCTTTGTATTATTCAGAGCGTTGAAGACCGGCTTAATGGCAAAGAAGTTGAGAATCCTAGTGTTGAGTATCCTATTCATAAAACTTTGCTAGGTCATTTTGATAAGCTTTTAACAAGTGAAAAGCAGATGTCGATTAGTTCTAAACAAATGTTAAATATTGTGTCTTCCTTAAGTGAATTTGATGTTAAGATGACTCATTCTGCATATAAGCTGATTGGTTTTGCAAAAGACATGGCAACGTTAAGTGAATCGAATCTTGCGATTGTCGAGGAAATCACTGCAAGTATGAATGATGTTAACGATACAATCGGGCATACGTCTGCAACGATGAATCAGTTATCAGAGTCTTCTAATAACCTTATTCGTAAGAATGATGAAAGTATGATTCAGTTAAATGAAATTAATACTCTAAAAGAGGAAGTTATTAGTGATACGACCACAATGGGTGAACAAATCGCCCAGCTAGTGGACATGGCCGCTAAAGTAAGTGAAATCGTCAATGGAGTGGAAGCAATCGCAGAACAGACTAACTTGTTAGCGCTTAATGCATCTATCGAAGCGGCCCGAGCCGGTGAATTCGGCAGAGGCTTCGCAGTTGTGGCTAATGAGATCAGAAAATTAGCCGATAGTACTAAAACGAATTTAGATGATATGCGAGTTTTTGTAAATAATATTCATCAAGCAGCCAGTGGGAGTCGGGAAAGTCTGAATCATACAATGCGGTCAACAAATAATATGAATGCAAAGCTTGATGTCATATCAGGTACAATAAAAAATAATGTATTTATGTTGAAAGATACAATTAAAGATGTGGATACAATATCAGAATCAATGTTGGAAATCAAAGAAGCGGCTAAGCAAGTCAATCAAGCAATGAATTTATCAGCTCAGGATGCCGAAAACCTCCATAACATGACCCAGGTTATTCATAATGATGCTATGGAAAGTGCTGAGAATGCAAAACACATCTCAAAGATTGATGGGGAACTGAGTGATATCGTAAGAACTATGATATCGTCTTTGAATGGTGGAATAAATGCAATTACTAATGAGGACTTGCGAAATAACCTTTTAAAGGCCAAAGAAGCTCATGGTAATTGGATGAAGAATTTGAAACGCATTGTTGATGAAAAGAAGATTTATCCGATTCAAACCGATTCGAAGCGATGTGCTTTTGGACATTTCTATCATGCGATTCATATCACTCACCCGGATATAGCCCAAGAATGGACGGCAATTGATGGTGTTCATCATAAGTTACATAGTATGGGCATAAAGGTTATTGATGCTGTGAAGGCTAATAATGAAATAGAGGCGAACAACTTATACCTACAGGCTAAAAAACTATCAGAAGAGATCTTTGTCCATATTGATCGTACGATTCAGGCGATTGAAAAGAATTCAAGTTTAGGTATAGAGATATTAAAGATGGCTTAAGCAGAACAGTGGCCGTGTTCTATGAATAACGAAACAGGAGAAACCATCATGAAAAGACAGGTCAAGGAAATGCTGCAACTGACGAAATGGGCTGTGCTGGGCGCTACGGCGAACCCTAAAAAGTTTGGTTATCGTATTTTTAAACTCTTGAAGAGTTATGGCTATGAGACCTATCCCGTTAATCCCAGGGAAACGATGATTGATGGCGAGCCTTGTTTTAAATCGTTACAGGAGTTGCCGATTGTACCGGATGTGGTCGATTTTGTTATTCCTCCCGCGGCAGCATTAGAAGCTTTGGTGGAATGTGAAGCGCTCGGTATTAAAAATGTGTGGTTACAACCGGGCGTGAACACCCCGGAAGTGATTGAAAAAGCTCAGTCGCTAGGTCTTAATGTGATTTTTGACGCGTGCGCTATGGTAGAGAGCAGTAAAAAGGTCATGTTGCAGAAGAAAAAGTGGGTTGTTGTTGATGCGACGGATGGTGAGACAGATGACGCACTTGTACTGTCGCGGCATTTGAAGCAACGGGGCTATAGCGTTTCGTTGATTGGTGTTACAACCGGAAAAGAAGAGGTTATCACAGACCGCTTATTTACATTGCTTTCGCCAATCCCGGAAGTTGTCGCCATTACTGGGAAACCCTTGCTCGTAACCAGAGTGTTGCAGGCATGTAAGCTAGCCGGCTATGATTCAGTTTGGCTCCAGTCGGGATCAGAGTCAGAAGAAATTATTGATTTAGCAATTTCCCTAAATTTAATCATTGTCCATCATGCCAGTGTACTAGAGGAACTGGAGGAGAGTGGGGACTAATCGGTTCTAGGGGATGAAAAGGCGGAACTATTTAACAAAAAATAGGGCTTCAGGCCTATGGCTGACTGGTCAGTCCGAGTGGTAAAATCAGGGTAACAGTAAAAGGGGGGATGTTCATGTTGTTAAACCGTTATGCTGCTGCCATAGCATTTTCCACGGCGTTGACCTTTATTGTTCCGGTCGGTGTCAGTGCTTCTAGTTTTGATACTTCAACAACATCTATCCGTGTTGGCGATGTCAGTTATTCTAGGTCGGAGACTACTGCTGATAATATAAGGTTTTCTCATCTATTGTCATCACATTATCACCGGACAATTCCAGCGTCAGAGGTAATACGATTAAACGCTAGTTTTGATTTCGGCTTTGGTGATATATCCATGATGTATGCTGCAGCGGATTATGCGGGTCTGCCGGTTGATGATATTGTTATTCTTCGGAGAAAGAACTTGGGATGGGGCCAAATTGCTAATATGTACGGCATTAAAGTTAAAGACTTAAAGCGAAATCACGCTAGGTTTATCGATAATGCTCATGTGCATGGCTTAGATATCAATTACATAGATTTTGATGATGATAGAGATCATGGCAACTATCGTGATCATGATCGAGACAGAGATAATGATGACCGCTATGACCGTGATCGCAATCGGGACAGAGACAATAATAACCGTTATGAGCATGATCGGGATCGGGACAGAGACAATGATAACCGCTATGAGCGTGATCGGGATAACGACAAAGATAAACGTTATGAGAATGACCGCAGGCAAGGTAAAAATAACGATAAACATAATGAAAACAAAAGTGGCAAGCAAAACGACAAGAAAGATCATAACAATGGTAAAGGAAATGGGCATAAGTGATCGTTTGCTTAAGCAGCAAATCAAGCAATCTGTACTATACAAAGGTACAGGTTGTTTTATTTGTTTAAGGGCATGGTTACTATTGACAGAAGGTTAAAGGATATGCTTTATTATTGTGGTATAATTTTATTAAATAGTATCGAAAATTGATCGACTGAAGTTGGAGGAAATGAGTAACATGAAATTGTTCCGGAATGGATTGTTGCTGGTCATAATCATGTGGGCTTTGGGTACTATGTCGGTTCAGGCTATGACACCGCTTCGTGTGGCTGTTTTGCCGCTGATGAACACAGCGCATTACAGATGCTCGGAAGATATCAAAATCATCCAGGACACAATTAAACAACCCTTTAAGTATCCTTATTACTCACTGTTATCGCCCGAGATAACTGCTGCAGCCTCGCAAGCTTTTTTGACTGACAGTAAGCTAGCTAAATTAACAGATAAAACAGCAATGGCAGAGATTGCTGATAAACTATCGGCGGATATTGTTATTGTTGTTGAATTATCTCAAGCTAGTTTTTGGGAGTTTAGTGGTTTTTGGCTAGAGGAAAATTACGTTGAATCAGGAATTGTGCTGAAGTGTTATGCTTATTCTGCCGTAGACAAGAAATATCATGTTATTAAAGCCACGCGATTTGAGGTTGAGCCGTATACGGTTAACACGACTGCAGCAGTCTTTTTTAAAGAACTTACCGACCAAATTTTAGTCGATTTACCGTACAAGCGTATTCCAACCCATAATCAAGAACTCTCTACCGACGTTCGGTAGAGAGTTCTTTTCCTTTTTGTAAGAACGATGCAACAACAAAATCTTTAAACCGTTTGGCAACAGGTGATAGATAACGATCTTTGTTCCACGCGATTCCGATTGTACGCGAACATTTAGGAGTGGAAACTGGTAAAAATACAATGTTCTCATTATTTAAGCCAGCAATATGAGGAATCAGAGCAACACCAAGCTGGGCGTCGACGAGACCGGCAACAGTCATGATTTCTTCGCCTTCAAAAGTGACTAATGGCTGTATGGCCGCGGCATGAAAAAGTCGATCAGTTAAAATGCGGAGTCCATAGTCCTTTTTGAAGGTAATCAGGGGTTCTGTTGCAATTTCGTGAAGCGTAATTTGTGACCGACCTGCCAGTCGATGGTTCAAGGGGACACAGACAAAAAGTTCTTCGGTAAAAAGATTGGTCCATTCAATAGAGGTTTGATTCGCCATGGGTGAACATAGACAAAGGTCAATTTCACCCATTATCAGTTGCTTTAATAAAAAGGAGGTTCCATTTTGCGATAACTTAAATTCAATTTTGGGATATTTTTGGCGAAATTTACCTAAAAGGTTGGGTACGATGTTAGATCCTAAGGAATGTAGAAAAGCTAAAGACACACTGCCATATTCGGGGTTGATCAAATCTAGGATGCTTTGTCGGCCCTTGGAAATTTCCAGTAAGGCCCGTTCGACGTGGCCTAAAAAAATTTGTCCGTGGCTATTCAAGAGAATTTTTTTTCCATAGCGTTCGAATAAAGGAAAGCCAAGTTCTTCTTCCAGTTTTGCAATTGAACGGCTGAGTGCTGATTGGGAAATGGCCAGTTTTTTTGCTGCCTGGGTAAAATGCTGTAATTCGGCTACAGTTTTAAAATATTCAAGTTGATTCCATTCCATTTGATCTACCTCTTCAAGCTATGTTTGGCGAATTTTTTAGTCATACGATACTATCTACTATTTTAATGTATGGTGGGCATCATTACAATGCTAATTATGCATTGGACGTATTAAAGATCATAGAATACGATAGAGAGAGACGGACATAACTGTATTGAAAGGTTGATTTGCGTGAATAGCTATATTCAGAAAGGTACGCCACAGTATTGGCGGGCTATTTCGGCATTGTTTCTGGGGAGTCTTGCAGCATTTGGTGTTATCTATTGTACACAACCACTTATCCCGGTTTTTTCGCGAGAGTTTAATTTAACGCCTGCAGTATCTAGCTTGGCGATGTCGTTTGCCAGTGGTGGAATGGCTGTAGCGATGTTTGCCATCGCCTGCTTAGCAGGGTCCTTAGATCGTAAATTAACAATGGTGATTTCCATATTGGGATCGGCTCTTTTGGTCATACCAATTACTCTTAGCAGTGATTTTACGACCATTGTTGTTTGTCGGGCGGCTCAGGGTGTATTCGCAGCCGGTTTTCCGGCTATCGCAATGGCTTATATCAATGAAGAATTTGCGCCCGAAATTAGAGGGTTGGTGATAGGAATCTATGTTAGTGGAACATCAATTGGAGGTTTATCCTCGCGTCTTATCGTTAGTACCATCACAGACTTTTTTTCTTGGAAAGTTGCCTTAGCCAGTATCGGACTGGTCGGTTTATTAATCAGTGTTTGGTTTTATCTGGCCATTCCTAAATCCAAACATTTCTTACCCCATCATCATTCACTTCGGACGATTGCGAGTGACTTGGTACAGAATTTGCGTCATCCAATTATTATTCGGCTCTATGTGATTGCGTTCGCCATTTTAGGAGCGTTTATGGCCGTTTACAATTATATTGGCTATCCATTGATGGCGCCGCCTTATAACTTAAGCCAAACTGCCGTTGGAGCTTTATTCACACTCTATTTGATTGGTACGTTTAGCTCAACTTTTATGGGTGGTTTATCCGACCGATTTGGTCCTGCGAAAATTCTCTCGCTCTCAATCTTCATTATGCTTTGTGGTGGTCTTATTACCTTAATGTCGAGTTTGGTTATCAAAATTGCCGGGCTGGCCGTTTTTACCTTTGGCTTTTTTGGCAGTCACTCTGTTGCTAGCAGTTGGGTCGGCAAGTGTTGTCCGGGGGATAAGGCCAGGGCTGCTTCTCTCTATCTGCTTTTTTACTATTTTGGAGCAAGCGTTGTCGGAACGGTCGGAGGATTGTTCTTGGCCCAGTATGGCTGGCCAGGCGTTGTTCTTATTGCCGGATTGATCTTGGGCGGCGCTTTACTCTTGTCGAGGATGTTATACAGTGATGATTCGGTTATGTGGAGCCAGGCTCATCATTAAAGTGTATGATGGGTGCTCTTTAAAGGAAAATGGAGCAGATTTATCGAAATAGTCAGTATACAAAAAGGAAAGGAATGATTATATTGAACACTACGCAGAAGCTTGACCAGTACCGTGTTGAAGTGGGTGACACTGAACGCTCTACAGAAGAAATTATCCGCGATTTAAAAAGCTACGGTGAACCAATTATCCATGTAACTCTGGGTAAAAAAGGTGCCGGGGCTACCGCTGCAGGTTCAATCATCACCCTTGACGTTACTCCCGGCGTGTTTGACGAAGACGGGTTAATTAAGAAACTGAATGAGACCGGGGGCTGCATGTATCAAATTGCCGTGGTTTCGAAAATCTCTTAGTGCGAGTGGGTATGTGATTTATTCGCAATATCTTATGAAAAGAACAAATAGAAAGGGAAGTGAAAATATGGCTAAAAAGATTGGAGTGCTCGTGGGGAGCCTTCGCAAAGCCTCCTACAGCAGACAAGTGGCTAAGGCATTAATGGAACTGGCTTCTGCATCTTATACTATGGAGGAAGTCGCTTTAGGTGAGATTGTAATGTACAATCAGGATTTTGATGATCAAAACAATCCGCCGGCATCATGGGGTGCATTTCGCGAGCGGATGAAGGAGTTTGATGCGGTTCTTTTTGTAACACCGGAATACAATCGTTCTGTTCCCGCGGTGATTAAGAATGCCCTCGATGTTGGTTCCAGACCTTATGGAGAAAGTGTATGGGACGGAAAACCAGGGGCTGTAGTAAGCGTATCGCCAGGAGGATTAAGTGGGTTTGGCGCCAATCACCACTTGCGGCAAGCGCTTGTCTTCTTGAATGTTCCTGCGATGCAGCAACCCGAAGCCTATATCGGGAATGCGGCTGCTCTTTTTGACGACAATGGCGCTCTTGTCAATGAGGGTACCCGTGATTTTCTGAAAAAGTTCATGGAGTCATTTGAAGCGTGGATTGCGACAAACGCAGCTAAAAAGGCATAAGACAAGTCTCACTTTATCCGAAAAGAGGGGATTCCAGTGAAAATGCCGGTGCTGTTTATTGGGCATGGGTCGCCAATTAATATTGTTGAAGATAACAGTTATACCCGTAGCCTGGCAGAGCTGGGAAATACATTACCTAAACCAGAGGCTATTGTTGTCGTATCGGCTCATTGGCAGACTCGGCAAACTTATATTACAGCCGCTAAGATGCCGCCGACAATCTATGATTTTTATGGTTTTTCAGAAGAATTGTATCAGATTGGGTATCCTTGTCCCGGGTCACCGGAAATAGCATCCTTAGTCCAGGGTATTACCAAAGGGCAAGTCTATGGCGATTCACAGCGGGGAATTGATCACGCTGCGTGGGCTGTATTGAAACATATGTATCCGAATGCGGATATCCCCACTCTAGAAATGAGTCTTGATTTGAGAAAGTCTCCGCAAGATCATTATGAAATGGGGAAAAAGCTGGCCCCTTTGCGTCAGGAAGGGGTTCTGATTGTCGGCAGTGGTAATATTGTACATAACCTTGCAAGGTCAGATTTTTCTCGTTTATACGGTAACGAAACCTATCCTTGGGCGGCGGAGAACGATAAGTTAGTTGCAGAAGCATTAATGTCTCGGGATCATGAAAGATTGATTCATTATGAGAATTTGCCTTACGCCGCAATGGCGGTGCCCACCAATGAGCACTATTTGCCGATGCTCTATGCGATTGCCTTGCAAGAGGAAACTGATCATTTGAAGTTTACCTGTACCGATATGCAGAATGCGTCAATATCAATGCGCAGTTTTATAATTGGTGCGTGACGGAAAATCCGTTAAATATTTTTAAAGCACTAGCCCTTGACCATTATTGGTAAGGGACTAGTGCTTTTTATCCGATGATAAGCCGCTCTTCTTCTTCTACAAGAGGGAGCATACCCTAAAGGGCACAGGCGAGCGGCTAAGTCCCTGGATACGGTTCGACTAGGATTCAGGTGGAGTTAAAACTCTATTTGAATCAAGTCTCACTTTATATAAGTCTATACCAGATCCCAGGCGCGATTTAAGACTCTTTTAGCGTTGGCAATAAGCAGGTCGGGATCCTCGCCATCGACAGGCCGAATTTCAAGACTGACGACAGGCCGGTTTTCTTTATTTAAGAAGCCGATCGATAAGAGTACCCTGAGGTATGTTACCAGTTCATCTACGTCATTTTCGCCGCCTGGAAAGCCAAACCATGGATGCGAGTCCCCATAGGCGGGACAAGATGGATCCTTCACGACAGTATTCCCCATGTGGGCATGGATGATATAATCTTTGACAGGGATCAGCGACTCCTCCGCTGTTTCCCGCAGCTGCGGCAGGTGGCTTAAGTCGACCATTAAACCGAAATTATCATATTCCTGACAGATCTCTTCCGCATATCTTTTGGTCAGTGCGACCGGTCCAATTAAGGAGCATTTGTCGAGATCGTAGTCGAAGACCTCGAGGGAGAGTTTCATATCTCCCTTTGTTTTGGCGTAAGCACATAACTCTTTCGTTGATTTAACTAACGCTTGATAGGCCTCCTCCTGTTTATCTGGCAGATATTTGCCGCTCATAAAGGCAAATCCGATTGCTCCCAGTTCATAGGCTTGATCAATTCCCTCTTTTAAAGTATCGAGTGCTTTTAAGCGCTCATCTTCATCTAGAGAATTGATATTCTGCTTAGTTGTCAGCAACCGGGGCATACCGGCGCAAGAAATTTCCAAGTGGGCGATATTTGCCATCTTTTTTATTTGCTCTCTTACGGCACGGCTTTTTATCCAGGTGATTTCAGCAACTTCAAAGTAATCATCGATAGCAATCTTTTTAAATGTCTCTACAATCGGCCCGTCTCCTTTAAGTGTTTCAGGATATGCCATAAAATGGACCAGGCCGACTTTCATATAGCTGCGCATTGATTCGTTCATGCAAAGCCCCCCCTTTTACATGATTGGTTCGCCTCGTATTGTTACTTTCCTTTAATAATTATAATTCGGTTTTTACTGGAATAAAGGCACTTGCTTACAAAAGAATAAAACTTCTCTGAAAGTAATTACAAGTTAAGAGGTTTTTTGACAAATTTAGCGAAATAATCCTACATATCGTACTGGCTAATTAATAGCGAATGTTAAAAGAGCCTTAATATTAAAAAAGGCGGTGTTTTATTTATGGGTATGCGCACGATGGAGAGTGATTTTTCAAATCTTCCTAAAAATTATCGTCAGTTTTACGAACAAATTTCAGGTTTTATTCCAAAAAACCGTATCTTTGCTGATCCGATTCGTACAATCGCCTACGGGGTTGATGCCAGTGTGTATCGTATTACGCCTAAATTGGTTGTCAAAGTCCGTACACCAGAGGAAGTGTCCTCTATTCTCAAAATTGCAGGTCAACTTAACACGCCTGTAACCATTCGGGCTGCCGGAACGAGTCTGTCAGGACAAGCCCTTACTGATTCAGTTCTCTTGGTATTAGCCGGAGGCTGGGATCACTATCATATTGGCGATGGCGGTGATACCATTATGCTGGAACCGGGTATTTTAGGAGTGGAAGCCAACAATTATTTGCGGTCGTACGCCCGAAAGATTGGCCCTGATCCGGCATCGATCAACTATGCTATGATCGGCGGGATTGCCGGGAATAATGCCAGCGGCATGTGTTGTGGTACAGCCGACAACAGTTATAAAACGATTGCAGCCATGAAGATTATCTTTGCGGACGGCTCTACTTTAGATACGGCAGATCCTGCATCGTGTCAACTTTTTGTTGACAGTCATAAGGCATTGGTTGCCGAGGTTGAACGCATCAGGGATGAAATCAATGCGGATTCCCAATTGCGGAGTCTTATTGCGAAAAAGTTTAAAATTAAAAATACGACCGGCTATGGGATTAATGCCTTTATTGATTATCATGATCCTATCGATATTATTAGCCACCTGATGATTGGATCAGAAGGAACACTTGGGTTTATTGCCGGAGTCACATACAACACGGTTGTTGAGGCAGCCCATAAAGCTTCGGCGCTCATGATTTTCCCGGATATTAAACAGGCCTGCCTGGCCGTTATGAAGCTGGAGCGTCCGTTAGTGGCTGCGGCCGAGCTGCTTGACCGTATTTCGCTTCGCTCGGTAGAGGACAGTCCCGGAATGCCAGCCTATTTGAAAGACTTAGATGAAAATGCAACAGCACTGCTGGTGGAAATTAGATCGCTTGATAGGGCTGCGCTCGAGGAAAACATTCAAAAGACAATTGAATGTCTCGCCGATATCCCTGTTGTTTTCCCGATTGCGTTTACTGATAAAAAATCTGAGTATGAAAAATTATGGAAAATCAGGGCCGGGGTATATCCAGCAGTAGGTGGGATTCGCCCGCAAGGTACCTCAGTAATCATTGAAGATGTTGCTTTTCCTAAAGAAGTCTTGGCCGATGCTGTGCTCGCCCTGCGGGAATGTATGAACAATTATGGTTATGAGGAAGGAATTATTTACGGACATGCTTTAGATGGAAATGTGCATTTTGTTTTTACCCAGACCTTTCATGGGCCTGAAGATATTAAGCGTTACGAAGACTTTATCAATGATGTCTGTAGTATGGTTGTTGAGCAGTTTAACGGGTCGTTAAAAGCAGAGCATGGTACCGGACGAAACATGGCTCCTTTTGTTGAGCTTGAGTGGGGTCAAACTGCTTATAAATATATGAGAGAGATTAAGCGAGCTTTTGACCCGGCCAACATGCTCAATCCGGATGTTGTCATCACTGACAATCCACGGGTCTATCTTGAGAATTTAAAATTGATGCCCCAGGTGAATGATCTTGTCGACAAATGTATGGAATGCGGATTTTGTGAATCCAACTGTCCCTCACATAACCTAACGAGCACCCCGCGTCAGCGGATTGCGGTGCAGCGTGAAATTGCCTGTCTACGTGAAGCAGGCGGTGATCCTGCGATAATACGTCGCTTAGAAGAAGATTATGTTTATTTTGGCGAGGAAACTTGCGCAACCGACGGACTCTGTGAAGTGAACTGCCCATTGTCGATTAACACTGGGAGCTTTACGAAATTGATTCGTTCAGAGCAGACCACCCCGCGAAGCCGCAATATTGCTAGATTGATGGCTAAAAATTTCAGCGGTGTTACATCACTGGCGAAATTGGGACTGGCCGGAGCTCACCTGGCGCATACGGCACTGGGAACTTGTGCGATGGGCAGTGTTGCTAAAACAGCCCGCTCGATAAGTGGTGGACGAGTGCCTAAATGGAATAAATGGTTGCCTAAGGTGGCCTCAAATCCGGAAGCTCCATTACCTTCCGCTAACAATCAAAAGATTGTTTATTTCCCCAGCTGCCTGAGCCGTACAATGGGGCCAGCCAAAGAGGATCCCGATCAACGTTCACTTCAGGAAGTGATGCTGTCGCTGCTTAAAAAGGCAGGTTACACTGTTATCATGCCACCAAATAGGGACGCTCTGTGCTGTGGGATGCCATTTGAAAGTAAGGGTTACTTTGAAACCGCGGATGAACTCAGTGCTGAGCTGGAAGAGGTTCTTCTTAAGTACAGCAATAACGGGGAGTATCCTGTGCTTTGTGATACCAGCCCTTGTGTTTACCGCATGAAGAAGGTCATGGATAAGCCGCTAACCATCCTGGACACAGTGGAGTTTATTCATGATTATCTGCTTGACAAGCTTGATATCAAGCAGTCGCCTGAAACGGTAGCTGTGCACGTAACCTGTAGTGCGACTAAAATGGGTCTTGCCGAGAAGTTTAAGGCGATTGCCGAGGCCTGCGCTGTAAAGGTTATCATGCCTGGGAAAGTCAAATGCTGTGGCTTTGCCGGTGATAAAGGCTTTGAAGTGCCTGAACTCAACGAATCGGCACTGGCCCATCTCCGGGAGTCGATTCCTTCCGATTGCAAGTGCGGGTATTCTAATAGCCGTACCTGTGAAATCGGTTTAGCTGATCAAAGCGGTATCAGCTATCAATCGATTGCGTACCTTGTTGATCGTTGCTCCAGCGGAAAATAATAAAAAGCTTAAAAAATCCTGCAGATTCAATGAAAGCTGCAGGATTTTTGTCTGTTTTTATGGAAATAAATGGAATATAACAAATTAAGGTAGTTGATGTCTGATGATGATTAGCAATCGAACGCATGTCTGGTAGGAGACTTGTAGGGAACGGCTAGATCCCTGGGGACGGTTTGGCTTGGATTCAGGTGGAGTATATAAATCAAGTCTCACTTTATGGTGGAGGATGATTTTCTTGCATGTGATTGAGTTGTTTATCCGTGCCCTCGATCAGTTTCCAGACAAACCAGTTCTGATCGGAGAGTTTGGAACGATTACTTATTCTCAACTTTATCGAATGATGATCAGAAATATGGCTAACTTCTCCCAAAATTCGATCCAGGCCAATGATCGTGTTGTTATTTATGCATTAAATGGCCCGGAATTTTTGGCTGCTTATTTTGCACTTTCTTATATTGGTGCAATACCGGTAACGATAGGGCCTAAGAGTACGATCGCTGAAATACAGAAGATGTGCGCAAGTATTGATACTTATAAAATCGTTGTCGATCAGACTGGTTATCATGTATTAAGAAAACACTTGTCAGGATATTCTGTCACATTAATTACGGCAGATATAGGCACTAAGAGTTGGGGGAAGGTGAAACCTCCCAGCAGCGCTGAATATGGTCAGATAAGGTTTACTTCCGGGACAACAGGTCAGGTCAAACCAGTCTTATTATCCCAAAAGAATTTAACGTGGAGGCTTGAACATCCGGGAACACATTGCTTATCTGAAGATGTATTTGTCTGTTGTATCCCTTTTACCTATCGGATCATTAAAGTTTTATTAGCGATTGGTATGGGAGCTACTATTATTTCCATGAAGACGTTTGCCATTAAAACACTGCTAGCCTATTTAGAAAGATATCAGATCACGTGGCTGTGGGGTACCCCTGGAATATATCAGATACTGATTGAAGGCATTGATAGAATTCAAGTATTTAGAGGTCTCCGCGGCGCGTCAAGTCTTGGCTCGTATTTGAGTCCTAGAACACAAGAATTGTTTCAAAATAAGTTTGGCTGTAACATATATCAGAATTATGGTCTTGCGGAAGCGATGGATTCGACAGAGATGCCCGCAGATCAGATTCCGATTCTGGGATCTGCCGGAAAAATACGACATGGTGTTGAGATTGATTTCTGTAATATTCAGGACGAACAAGGGGAGATTTTCCTCAGAGGCCCCAATGTAATGATGGGCTATCTGTATGGAGAGCAGATTAGCGATTCAGGTATTGAAAATGGGTGGCTTCGAACTGGAGATTTAGGGTATATAGATAAGAATGGGTATCTCTATATAACAGGTAGAAATAAAGTGATTATTAATGTTGATGGTTTAAAAGTAACACCTTATGAGATTGAAAGTGTTTTATACCAATTACCAGGAGTGAGTTATGCGGAAGTGATCGGAAAGACGGATGCTTTGCGCGGTGAAATTCCCGTTGCTTATATTAAGTTAGACAAGCACGCAACACTGAGTAAGACGGATGTAAAACGGCATTGTATGGAAAGATTATCGCTTTATAAGGTGCCGAGACAGATTGAATTTATAGAAAACATTACATTAAAGGATAATGGTAAGTTTAATCAAAGGAGTTACTTATGAGTAATTTTTCGATATTATTGGTAGGTGCATGTACGATAACAGGGTTTCATACGGCGCCCACAGCGGCGCTGCCGATCTTGATTAAACGGGCTTTTCGGAATAACTCTGCGGTCGATCTTTCAATAACCAGTAATACAAGTTGTGTACATAATCAAGATTTACGTGCCATGTATGCCGTATTGGAAGCTGAGCTGGAATTAAAACAGTATGATATTGTTATTCTGCAATTCTTTAATATGAATTTACTCAAAATAGCCAATGAAACTGATGCTGGCAAATGGGACAAGCGGCTATTTAAATATTTACGAAGTATTGTCAAAAGAGCTCCGGAGGAATTTGGAAAAAAACTCTACACCAGGTTTTCTGGCCGGTTTATAGAATCAGATTACAAAGGTAAATTGTGTAAATGTGTCGAATTAGTCCACAGGCATAATCAGAATAGCTATGTGTTGTTAATGACTCCGATTGCGCCAACCAGTAAAAAGACCTGGTTTGCGTCACAGGTATTCTATCAGCATTATCAGCTTATGTATGAAATCGCCAATTACTATTCGATTGACGTTGTTGATTTTTACACCCCCCTTCTGTCATTTTCGCCGTGCGAAGTATATCAAGAAGACGGAACACATCTAACCGATAAGGGGCAGAAGATTGTTGGCGAAGCTATTGTTGGCAAATTGGCAGAAATCATCAATTAATATGGACAATAAGGAGGAATGGAATGAAGAAGAAACCTATTGGAGTGGCAATTATTTTGAGTATTTTATTTACGCTGGGGTGGGCGGCTAAACACCATCTATTTTCTCATGATTCCTCTCTAGCCCAGCCAAAAACAGAGACAATAACGATTCAGCCTCCTGCACAGGATAAAGTTACGAATCCTGCACAGGATAAAGTTCCGGATCAGCAACAGGAGTCCCGTCCGCCTGCGGCCTCATCGAAGAACCAGGTTTATGAGGAACACTTGACAGACCGGCCGCAAAACGCTATTGAACAGATCGGATCTGTCGATGACAATTCAATGGATTTGTCTGATCATACTATGTCAATAAAACGAACCGAGAAAAAAGGTTATAAACTTATGCCTGGTGTAAATGTGAAAAGCAAGACTGTTCATGTGGATTTGGATAAGCAAGACACCAAGTCTATTGAAATAGAGCGAAGCCCATCCGATTCGACTAGTGATTATCAATTGATGATGAAAAAGAAGTTTTAATAACGAGCCGTGAGTAAGCTGATCTTGGATAGGAAGACAGCAAGCACGCTTTAGAGAATTATGGATTTAAAAGGAAATATTTCAATAAAATTCAATATATGATAAAATAAAAAATAAGAAAAATGTTAACCGCAGTTATGGCAACGACCTCTAAATGTTAAGAGCGGTATTGTTCCTAGGAGGTAGTGATATGTCCAGATATAATCCTGCGGCCCTCTATCTGCGTAAACCAATTCATCAAGCCATGAGTAAAATTTGGGATTATCCCTTAATGATTATCGAAGCGCCGATGGGATATGGCAAAACTACCGCGGTGAGAGAATATTTAAAGGATGGCAAAGCGATAGTTTTATGGGAAACAGTCGTTGATGACTCGGTAAGCGGCTTTTGGAACGGATTTAGCCGTTTGTTCGAAAAGATTGATCCGCACTGTGCCGCCAGTTTACGCGAACAGGGAGTACCGAATAATAGTATTTTTAGGGAAGAGGCTTTGGAACTGATTACGAAGGTGGTCTTTCCCGATAGAACAGTAGTGGTAATTGATGATTACCACTTATTGTCATGCGATAAAGTGGATAAGTTTATTGAGCTTTTAGTAAAGAGTGTCCATCCCAATCTCCATATTGTCATTCTATCCCGAGCTCATGTTGGGGAAAATGTGACAGAACTTGCACTTAAAGGCTGTTGCTATGTGATTGATAAAAACTATTTTGAGTTTACCAAAGATGAAATTATTGAGTATTATAAACTGTGCGGGATTCGTCTTAAGCAGCAGGAAGCAACCGCACTTTATGCTTATACTGAAGGCTGGGTTAGTGCCTTATATCTATGTATGTTAAGCTTTATGCAGGAGGGGCAGGTTGAGTGCCAAGCAACCCTGCATGAACTTATTGAGAAGGCTGTTTATCGGAATTGCCCTTCAGAAGTCAAGGAATTTCTTCTGCGGATTTGTATTTTTGACATTTTCAGCGCTAAGCAGGCTAAAGCTGTGTGGCAGAAGGACAATGCCGATGTTTTACTAAGCCAGCTTATAGTTAAAAATGCTTTTATTAAATATGATCAAGCTAGTAAAACATATCAAATACATAATGTTTTTACTAGTTACCTGCGGGAATTACTGGATAAGCAAGGGCCCAAAGAACAGCGAGCGGTTTTTGCGGCAGCGGGAGAATGGTATATAAGTGTCCGGGATTATATGAATGCCATGGATTCTTTTTATAAAGCCGCTGACTTTGACAAGCTATTAACTGTATTCGAACTTGATAGAGGCGAAAGTGTTAACAATAATCATAGAGAAGTGTTGATTCGCTATTTTACTGAGTGCCCAGTTGAATATAAAAGACAACATCCAATAGCTGGTTTGATTTATGTCAGAAAGCTGAGTTTATTTAATGAGAAAGAGTTGTTTGCCGCACAGTATAAAGAAATTGTCGAGGATATCGGCAGTATTCAGGATGAAGAAACAAAAAGCCGGTTAATGGGAGAACTTGAATTCTTTAATATTTTTACGAAATTTAATGACATATCTGCTATGGCCGAACAGGCTATAAAGGCCAATCAGTTACTTAAAGGGCCTTCCCAACTCTTTGACAACAATTCTTCTTGGAATTTTGGTGCGCCATCTATTCTCTATCTGTTTTATCGCCAGAGCGGAGAACTTAAAAAAGAAGTATGTCAAATTATTGAGGCTATGCCTTATTATTGTCAGATAACAGCTGGTCATGGAGCAGGTGGCGAGTATGTGATGCAGGCAGAGTGGTATTACTATTGTGGAGACTTTGATAATGCTGAAATTAACAGCCATAAAGCGATATATATAGCGCGCTATCATCAGCAGGTAGGCATAAAAATATGTGCTATGTTTCTTCAAATCCGGCTGGCGCTGGTCAGGGGAAACTTAGCTTCCGCACTGGATATTATGCAGGAAATTCGAGCAGAAGTTAAGCAGCGTGGAAAGCATATGTATGTAGATATGGCAGATTTGTGTGAGGGAGTTATACATTCCTGCCTTAAGCAGGAAAATAAATTTTCTGCATGGATATTACAAGGCCATTTCCAGGAAAGCCGCTTACATTATCCTTGTTATGCCTTTTTTAACATTATATATGGTAAGGGGTTGTTACTTAGAGGGGAATATTTGAAACTGATCGGTATCGCCCCGCAGTTTATTAATATCGCGAGCGTTTTCCCTAATCTGTTAGGGCATGTGTATACTTATATTTACGTGGCCGTGGCCCACTATCGACTGAAGCATGACCAGGAAGCGCAATTATCTCTCAAGCAGGCGATTGATATCGCGGCTCCTGATCAATTGATTATGCCTTTTGTTGAGAACGGGGAATACATTAGCAGTATTCTTATTGCATTGGAAAAAGACGGCCAATATGCCGAATTTATTGGCAGTGTCAGAAAGCTTTATACAGTATTTAGTAAAAGGGTAGAGGACATGCGAGCGAATATGGAACAGTCATCCGGTATTTCGAATCTTACCGCAAGAGAGCGGCAAATTGCCGAACTCGTTGCCCAGGGATTATCGAATTACAGTGTAGCTGAAAAGCTCAATATCGCTGAAGTCACTGTTAAAAAGGCTCTGCAGAACATTTATGGAAAATTAGGCATAAATAGCAGGACAGTTCTTGCTAAGATAATGATTGAACAAATGATGGAATAAAATGGTATAGACTATACTTTTGGATAGTATTAACAGCAACTACTTCACGTTATGATTAAAGTGAAGTAGTTGCTGTATTTTTTATCCGATGACAAAGCCGCCCTAAGACTTCCATTTTCTGAACTGGAGGTAAGAGCGGCTAAGTCTATTACTATTTTACAAACCTGATTGGACAAGCTTTCTGATGAAAGGAAGTTCATAATGAGAATTTTATCAGTCATCCCCAATGATGCCCAGTTGATTACAGTCCACTTTGACAATAATCATTCGGTCATAGTGAATATGAAAGGCAAGCTGCAGACTGCTCGTTTTTCGAATCTTAGAAATAGGGAACTGTTTATGGCGGCAAATACTGACGGCAAAGCAATTCTATGGGCGGGCGGGATATCAATTGCCATCAGTGAGATTATTGAGATTATTAGTAAGTGATCGTTGGACTTGAGGTGTAAAGTTTTGTGAGGAGGAAAGGCTATGGCGGGCATGCAAAGATCGTGGCGGCGTGATTGGAAACTTAAAAAACCAGCTTGGCAGAGTATGGCCCACATTAATCTAGAGCGCAGACGAAAAAAGACCGCAAATAAGGTGATTAATTTAGCATCGCGGCGTAAACGTTTGTTCAGACAAATTGCGGCAAGCATCGCTGCTATGCAATTGCTCAGCGGATTTGGCATGGATTATGCCTATGCCAGCAATATCACCATTGATAACCGAACGGCTACCCAGGTAGACGTTAATGGTAATGTAACGAATATACATACCGATACTTTTCGCGGACAAAATGCCTTTAATTCATTTAAAGATTTCAATGTAGCCAATGGCGAAATTGTAAATCTGCACTTTTCAAATATTAAGGGCATGATGACGGCTGTCAATTTGTTAAATTATGTAAGTGGCGGTAAAATGTCAACAATTGACGGTATGTTGAACGGAATAAAAGATGGCCGAATTGGTGGTAATGTCTATTTTCTCAACCCCAAAGGCATGATGGTAGGCAGTACGGGTATCATCAATGTCGGCAAACTTACATCGGTAACACCTTCACAAAGCTCGATAGATAATTTCTTAAATAACACATTGAATGGACAAGCTGGAACTACTGCTTATTGGTCGAACTTCAATCCTGACGATTGGGTTAGAACTGTTCCGCTTTCTGCCGATGGCAGTATTGTGGTGCAGGGAAAGATTAATGCTGCCAGTGGTGTCTCGGTTCGTACCACAGATTTTAGTAATGCAGGCACAATCAGTTCAGGGGCCAGTTTCCAAGCTTCTGCAGTTGATTTCAGCGATGTAGTGAATGCGAATGGCCTTGATAGCGGTATAAAAATAGCCGTTGACGGCGGGACTATTGAGATTATTGCCGATAAGGATATTGTAAATAGTGGCAAAATCATTAATGAAGGAGCAGCGAACCAGAACGGTGGGATGATAAATCTGCAGGCACTTAACGATGTTACCTTAGGTGCTGGCTCTTTGCTGTCTGCCAAGGGCAATGGTGAAAATTCATCTGGGGGCAATGTCACAGTGTTAGCCGGGAATAATGCTTCTATGCTGAATAATGCCCTGATTAACGCAAGTGGCAGCAGTGTTTCGGGTGATGGCGGTGCAATTGAATTTAGCGGCAACCATGAAGTAACAATCCAAGGTGGAAGCTTTACAGCCAGGGCAATGAATGGTAAGGCCGGTAGCGTTCTTATAGACCCAGAAAATATCAACTGGACTGGAACAGGCGATGATAAATTTCTTTCTGACGGCACCAGCTACACTCTGGAAGCAACTAAAAGTATCAGTCTTACTGATGTAATTATATCGACCCGCCAAGTAGCGGCCAGCGATGCCAACCGCGGCTCTATTGAAAGTGCCTTGTCTATCGGGAACTCCGGTGATATTAAATTGCTGGCTCCCATTATCACCTTGGGGGCGGGAACTAAACTGCTGGCTAATGCTAACAATGGAAAAACAGGTGGAACAGTAACCCTGGAAGCAAAAGATACGGCTACCTTGGACTATGTCGGCTATAAATCGGCGGCAGCATCGATTCAAGTTGGCGATAGCAGCGGCGGAGCGACCATCAAAGGCAAGGACGTTGTGATACATGCTTCTGCTACGGCTAATAATGATTACATTATCTCTGATGCGGATCTAAGCAGTCAAGTGCTCAATATGGCGACTAAGACCCTTGACTCAGTTCAGCAGCTTACCCAGCTTGCCGGCATTAATGCCACCTATAGTCAGGCGGAAACCAGTGCCAAAATCACGGTAAAAAGCGGCAGTGTACTTCAGGCGGATGATTCGGTGACATTAAAGGCCGAGACAGTGAGCGGCGCAGGCTCTAGACCTTTAAATATCCCGGGAATTCCGTTGAAAGTCAAAAGTCCGGCAGCAGTGGGCGTATCCTACGCGGCCATTGATGCCACGGCCAAGGTAGAAGTCGAGAGCGGTGCGGCCATCAGTGCCAAAGATTTGACAGTAAGTGTCCATAATAATGCCAATCTGGATGCGGATCTTACTGCGAAACCGAAAAGCGCAGCGAATAGCAGTTCCCAAACCGTCACGGTAGCAGTGGGAATTACCGATGTTGATGTTGATGCAACAGCGGCTGTTGGCGGTACGCTCAACGTATCTGGTGATGTGCAGATAACAGCCAGTAATACAGGCAGTTATTCCACAGCGGTCGAAGGGTTAACTGGTGATAATGGGGTAGCGTCCGCCGCCATTGCAATCGCACTGCGTGATACCAGCGCATCAGCCAGCTTAACGGCTAACGTACCAAATGCCACTAAGGTAGGGGTGTTCGCTGTCAATAACATCACCAGCGACATTACGACATCAAAAACTCAAACCGGGCTGACAACACTGGATGCTGTCAAAGCAAAGGTCATATCCGATGTTACAGATTCTATCCAGGATAAACTGGCATCTGTTATTGGCTGGCCTATTCCTGCATCGGAAGCGGCAAAGGTCGTTAAAGCAACGCAGAAGAGCTTCCGGTTGTCCGGTGCTGTGGCTTATGCCGATAGCAATGATAACGCTGCGGCTACTATTGGTGGAGGGACATCACCGCAAACGGTCAATGCTTCCGGTTCAGTGGCGGTTGGCTCCCAGGTCAAGGCGAGTGACCTAGAAATTTCAGCTGCTGCAGCGGCAGTATCCAATTCTTCTACATCATCAACAAGCGGCGATACCTCTAAACAGTCCTATTCAGCTGGAGTGGCAGTTGGTAATTATACCCACAATTCTTTAGCCGAAATTGGGGAAAATGTAACTATTACAGCAGGAAAAATCGGTGTTGCTTCCAAAACCATCATTCCAATTCGTGATCAAGCACTATTTAGCGGCAGTGTTTTTGATAAGTGGACAGGCCTGCCGACGATTACTAATGCCATTGAGGCGGTTGCCGATGTGGGTGATGTATTTAATGGGCGATCATCAGCTAAGTCAGGTTCAGATGAGTCGGCTGGTTCCATTGGATTGTCCGGATCAGCCAGTATACTCACCTTTAACAATACTAGTCAAGCCATTGTGGATACAGGTGCGAAACTGAATTTGACAGGTGCTGACACTGGTGCTTGGTCATCGGATGCCATTACCATTGATGCCGGTTCAGCGGCCAAGTCGGTGCTGGGTGTTACTTACCGGGATAAGGTCGATCCAACAACGGTTGCATTTTCTTATGATGCTCAGACGGATATCAAAGCCACCAATGACACTACCTTGCTGTTTCTAGGCGGAGCTGTTATACCTAGTACCAGTAGTGGTGAAACAGGCTTGGGTGTAGTGGTGAATGATATTACTGTTAATAGTACAGTTAATTCTATTGTCAGAGAGGGTGCTGTCATCCAGGGCGCTAAAGAAGTACAGGTTACGGCTGATAATCAAGATAAGATTATTTCAGTTGTTACTTCTTCTGGTATTGGCTCTTCTTTCGGTGCGAACGGCTCGGTAGCTGTTACGACGCTAAATGAACAATCTTATGCCTTAATCGATGATGAAGCTACGATTAAAGCTGATAAATTAACGGTTACGGCTGCTACAACACCAGTGGTCTGGTCCATAAGCGGCGGTATTACCTATGGCAAGGGTGCTAGTGTTGGTATTGGTGTTGTCTATAATGATATTGATAGTGATACTGCAGCCCAGATTGCTGATAATGATACAGTATCAACCGATGGAAAAACACGTACTTCACAACTGAATACAATTACTCCTTATTCATTGACCAACCCTACGGGTGCCATTATTAGCGCTCCGGTGATTGATGTGGAGGCCAATACCGGAGGCAATATCGGGGCTGTGACAGTTACTCCAGCGATTGCCAATAGTTCGGATGATACCAGCCCGGGCTTCTTTGATGGTATAAAAGAGACTTACAAGGATGTACAGGATATGGCTGCCATGGTGGTGGGGTTAAAACGTAATACTGTGACGAAAAACGGCACCAAGCCTGAACAGCCGGCATCACCCAAATTTGGTTTGTCGGGTGCAGGTGGCGCAGCTGTAAATAATACTACTCTCACGAATACTGCAAAAGTTTCGGGTGTTTACCTTGATCAGTCTAAGCCTGGCTATAGCGGTGCTACTTCGCTGACGGTGCAGGGTATTTCCGATTCTGTGATTGTTGCGGCTAGCGGTGCCGCTGCCATTACCCGGGCTAATAGTAGTACGCAGACGGCGAAGGTTGGTATGGCTGGAAGTGTGGCGGTCAATATGATTGATAATGATAATAACGCTATTTTGGATACCGTAACTGTGGTCGGGGCAGATGATGTGGCGGTCCAGGCCCTTTCCGGCGGCGAACAGGTCGCAGTGGCCATTGGGATGACTGTGGATGCTTCCAAGCAAGGGGCCAATATTCAGGCTTCGGTGGCCGGATCAGTTTCTCTGACTATGGATGAAAGCACGACAAAGGCCTTAGTTGCGAATTCGACTATTACGGGTGCCAGCGGCAGCGGACGCAACGTAGAGGTAACAGCGTATAACAGCACAGATGTTGGTACCGGCGGCGGCTCTTTGGAGCTTCAGCCCCTTAGCTCGGACGCAACCGGTGCGGGCGTAGGCGCAGCAGTGACTTATGCCAGCATATCAAGTGACGTCACTAGTCAAATTAGTAACTCTACTATTAGTTCGGTGGATAAAATTGGAGTTCATGCCGATAATGCCAGCAAAATTGCGGCAGGCGGCGGGGTAGCCTCTTTGACTAACTCTGAGAATAGTGCGTCTCTTGCCGGGACGGTGATTGTTACTCGTGTTATTAATAACACAACGGCAACGGTTGATAGCGGTTCTAACCTGACAGCAACCACAGGCGTGGACGTCATAGCCCAAGCTGCGGGGCAAAACAGTGAACTGGAAAAGCTGATCAATTCCCCTTCTTCGGCCCAAAACATCAACTATAATGCCTTGGGAAACCTGGGTAGTGGGGCTACAGGCATTGTTTCGGTAGCAGGAATTGTACAGGCAGGGAAGGGGCCCAATGCCGGTGCTTCTATTAACTACAGCGAAATATCCGAAAACGTCACTGCCCAGGTAAAGGATTCTTCGGTAACGACAACAGAAGCAGCCGGGGCGATCGATGTAGAGGCGGTTTCTAAGTCAAATATTCTGGGTATGGCCATTGGTGTGGGCGCATCGACGAATAGTTTCTCCGGTGGCGGATCGGTTGCCATTGGGGTGATTGACAACTCTACGACTGCCTATGTGGGCCAGTCTGCCAGCGGTGGTTCGGCAACCACGCTGACTGCTAATACCGTCAATGTGGCTGCAGAGGATAATTCCACTATCAGCACAATTGCCGGACAAGTGAATCTCTCCCTCGCTCAAAACGCCGCGGTTGGTGCAGCAGTAACTTATAATGACATTAGTAATAGTACTAGCGCAACTGTAGATAAAGCGATTATTCATGCCGCTTCTAAGGCAAC
>JAQWAQ010000096.1 GCA_028707635.1 Negativicutes bacterium | reverse complement strand
ACAATGGCAGCAGATTTCTGCTAGTCGACAGCAAAAGGTTCAAAGTACTCCCCCGGTAGAAGGCAACAAAGTGCAAAAGGACAAGGAAAAGGAAAATCAGGGCAAAAATGCTCACCAAGGGCATCAATTTAGTGAAAATTCCTCTGAACACACGGAACAAGGGAAAAAAGTCAACCAGGGTGTATCTGACGTTACCGATCCGGTGCGGGGTCATTTGATTGATATCAAAACCTAACCTCGGACTAATAATGAGGTGCTTACATGCTTTCTAGTATTATCGTTTCACTGGTAGCATTCATCGTTCTAATATTTTTTGTTTTATATAAACGGAATTTTCTGTCGCGAATAATAAACAACACCTCGTACACTACGACAAATGAATTTAAGCTGCAATTAGAGCAAACTGCCGATGCTGTTATTGTTCAATTAGAAGCAAGAATTGGACACTTAGAGACCTTGCTTGAGGAAGCAGATTATAAAATAATAGAGCTTGAAAGGCGACTGAAATCTGTTGATGCTATTGTTATGGCGAGTGATCAAAAGGGCAAAATAGTGGAACAATACGCCGTTTTGAACGAAGTAAATACTGAACAGAACCTGGCAGACAAGCAGAGAATGATAGACGCTGAAGATTATAATGACAAGGCTGTTAGTATCAGAACAATTACTGAAGAGGATGATAAGCGCCAATTAGTTTTGGCGATGGCTGAACAAGGGTATAATATAACCGAGATTGCCAAAGCAACAGGTAAAGGCAAGGGTGAAATCATGTTGTTCTTACAATTGAATAAGAGATAAGAAAAATTTACATACTAGCAACGAATCGATGGTAATGCTCTTGTTAAATAAGGAAAGGTATGGTATACTAATTTTCGTTGTAAATCCACACGCATCCAATTTTGTACTGTGCCGTTAAGGTGAAAACAAAAAATGCGGATTGCGGCGGTAAATTAACAGGAGGTGTACTATGTCAGTAATTTCTATGAAGCAGCTTTTGGAGGCCGGTGTACATTTCGGTCATCAAACCAGAAGATGGAACCCCAAAATGGCTCCTTACATTTTTACGGAGCGTAACGGTATCTACATTATTGATTTGCAAAAGACAGTGAAAAAGGTTGAGGACGCGTATAATTTTGTGCGTGAAATTGCCGAGCAGGGGCAATCAATTCTGTTCGTTGGTACCAAGAAACAAGCTCAAGATGCTGTCAAAGAAGAAGCATCAAGATGTGAAATGTTCTATGTGAATGAGCGCTGGTTGGGCGGTATGCTAACCAACTTCCAAACAATTCAGAAGCGGATTAATCGTCTGCGCCAATTGGAAAAAATGGAAGAAGACGCTGTGTTCGATGTACTGCCTAAGAAGGAAGTACTTGCTCTGCGTCACGAAATGGACAGGCTGCAAAAGTTCTTAGGCGGTATTAAAAATATGGATAAATTGCCAGGAGCCTTATTTATTATTGATCCGCGCAAAGAACGTATTGCCGTAGCTGAGGCTCGCAAGCTTGGTCTACCTATTGTTGCTATTGTTGATACTAACTGTGATCCTGATGAGATAGATTATGTTATTCCAGGCAACGATGATGCTATTCGTGCTGTAAAACTTCTTACAGGAAAAATGGCAGATGCTGTTATGGAAGGCCGCCAAGGCGAGCAAAATGAAGTAGCCGAGTAATAATTTCAATAAACTAAAGGTAAGGTGGTCTATTGCCCCTTACCTTTAATAGTAGACAGAGGGGGTTCTGATATGATAACTGCTGAAATGGTAAAACAATTACGTGAACGTACAGGCGCTGGCATGATGGATTGTAAGAAAGCTCTGACTCAAATGGATGGAAATATTGAAAAAGCGGTGGATTTTTTAAGAGAAAAAGGCCTTGCTGCAGCCGCAAAGAAAGCGAGCCGTGTTACCGCTGAAGGATTAGTTGAATCTTATATACATGCTGGTGGCAGAATTGGTGTATTAGTTGAAGTAAACTGTGAAACTGACTTTGTTGCTAAAACTGATGATTTTAAAGCATTGGTGAAAGATATTGCTATGCAAATTGCGGCATCAAACCCTACATATATTCGACGTGAAGAAGTTCCAGAAGCTGATTTGGAACATGAGCGCGAAGTTCTAAGAGCACAAGCGCTAAATGAAGGCAAACCTGCCAATATTGTTGAAAAGATGATTGGTGGACGTTTGGAAAAATATTTCAAAGAAGTTTGTTTATTAGAACAGCCATTTATTAAAGATCCTGATAAGACACTTAACCAACTTATTACTGATAGAATTGCCAGAATCGGTGAGAATATTTCAGTGCGCAGATTTACAAGATACCAGCTTGGCGAAGGTTTAGAAAAGAGAGCCAATGATTTTGCGGCTGAGGTAATGGCTGCTGTCCAGAAATAAGAGAACACCATTAAGTGTTCTCTTATTTTTGGAAATATCACTGCTAGACAAAGGATTTAATGTCCATTTGGCGAATTTAACCGTGAACGGGGGTTACTTTTTTGAATGCTGCAAAATTTAAACGAGTGGTTTTTAAACTAAGTGGTGAGGCTTTAGCCGGAGGAAAAGGCTATGGTATTGATCCACTAGTCGTTGACGCAATTGCGCGCGAAATTAAAGATATTAAAGCTACTGGCCTTGAAGTGGCAATCGTAGTAGGCGGAGGCAATATATGGCGTGGTTTGGCTGGTAGTGCTAAAGGTATGGATAGGGCTACAGCTGACTACATGGGAATGTTGGCAACAGTGATGAACTCACTCGCACTTCAAGATGCTTTAGAGACTTGTGGTGTAGACACCCGCGTTCAAACTGCTATTGAGATGCGGCAGGTAGCTGAACCATACATACGGCGCCGCGCGATTCGCCACCTTGAAAAAGGGCGAGTTGTGATTTTTGCAGCTGGAACTGGCAACCCTTATTTTTCGACTGATACAACGGCAGCGCTCAGGGCAGCAGAAATTGAAGCAGATGTTATCCTGATGGCTAAAAAGAACGCTGATGGCGTATATGATTCTGATCCGCGGTTTAATCCTGAGGCTAAGAAGTTTAAAGAACTCGATTATATTGAGGTTTTAAAACGTGGCTTAGGGGTTATGGACTCAACTGCTACCAGTCTGTGCATGGATAACAAAATCCCCATTATTGTTTTTAGTATCGATGAGCCTGGCAATATTTTAAAGGCAGCGCTCGGCCAAGATATTGGTACTATTGTGGGAGGGAAAAAGAATGACAATTAAAGATGTATATTCTAGCCATGAAGAGAAAATGAAAAAGGCACTTGAGGCTTTGCGAAGAGAACTTGCTTCACTAAGAGCAGGTCGGGCCACTCCGGCACTTTTGGATAAAATAAGCATTGATTATTATGGTACGCCAACTCCGGTCAACCAAGTTGCTAATATATCAGTGCCTGAGCCACGGATGATTACGATTCAGCCATGGGAAAAAAGCTTGGTTTCTCAAATTGAAAAGGCAATTATGAAGTCTGATCTTGGTCTTACTCCAAACAGCGATGGGGCTGTGATTAGACTAAATATTCCTCAATTAACTCAACAACGGCGTACTGAATTGGTAAAAGTAGTTCATAAAAAAAGTGAAGAAAGCCGTGTTGCTGTCCGTAATTTGCGGCGTGATGCTAATGATTGTATAAAGAAACTTGAAAAAGATAAGCTTATATCTGAAGATGAAACCCAAAAAGCTCAAGAAGATATTCAAAAACTTACAGATAAGTACATAAAAGAAGTTGACCGCATCATGGCCGGTAAAGAAACAGAAATAATGGAAGTGTAATAATTGGACGTAGTTGGTCAAACGTTACGAGATGTAACAAGACAATTGGATAAACTTCAAAAAAAGCACACTGTTTTCGTTACACGGCCTATTAATAGAATGTTTTCAGTTGATGAAAACTGTCTTTATGTTATTCGGCAGCATTTAGATGCTGATGGTGTTTATCATTTAGTAGCTGCTGGTAAAATGGGAAAGGAGGTGCTTAAATAATGGCTTATACAATTAACGATGAGTGCATTGCCTGTGGTACTTGCGCTGCATCTTGTCCTGTAGGCGCAATTTCAGACGGGGATCCTAAATACTTGATTTCTGATGAGTGTGTTGAATGCGGTGCCTGTGCGGCGGTTTGCCCTGTTGGTGCGATTCTAGCTCCATGATTGGAACCCCCTCGCAAGAGGGGGTTTAGTTTCTTAACCGGATTTTGGGGGTCTTGATGTGTGGAAAAAGTGGTTCAGTAGAAAGCGCAATGAAGAGAATAATAAATCCTTTGAATCATTGGATAGAGGGCGCATTCCAAAACACATTGCTATTATAATGGACGGCAACGGTCGTTGGGCACAGAAGCGTAGCTTGCCGCGGGCATTTGGTCATAGAGCCGGAGCCGAGGCATTGCGCTCGATCGTGCAAACGGCATCTGAAGTTGGCGTACAAGTATTAACCGCCTATGCTTTTTCTACTGAAAATTGGAAAAGACCGACCGACGAAGTTAGTTTATTAATGTCATTGCTTTCAGATTACCTTGATAATGAAATAGATGAACTTGATGATAATGATGTTAAAATACGATTTATTGGCAATACTGATGAATTAGCGCCAATATTACAGCATAAAATTGAAAAAGCTCAGACGCGTACAGCCCAAAATGTAGGTTTAGTTTTAAACCTGGCCGTAAACTACGGTGGACGGGCTGAAATAACACGCGCTGTTAAAATAGTTGCCGAAATGGTTGCGCAGGGACAGCTAAGATCTTCCCAAATTGATGAAACTATTATCAATCAGCATTTATATACGAATGATTTACCAGACCCAGATTTGCTCATCCGGCCCAGTGGTGATTTTAGAATCAGTAATTTTCTGTTATGGCAGTTAGCTTATACCGAGTTTTATTTTACTCATTTATACTGGCCTGACTTTAAGCCAGAACACCTCCTTGAAGCGATTAATGAATACCAAAATCGTGATCGAAGATTTGGGGGATTAAAAAATATTAAACCGCATAATGCAAAGTAGGTGTCATATTATGGTTGGGAAACGAATTTTGACCGCGATAGTTGGAATTGCTATCGCAATATTTGTTATTGATTATGGACAATGGCTATTTGCCGCCGCCGTTATCGTACTTTCCCTGATTACATGGCACGAATATTGTAATATGTTAAAAAATCAAAATAGGTCATGTTTATATTTGCCGGGGATGGCAGGTGTCTTACTGCTTCAGTTAAGCACCTGGTTGGGGAATTCTTATGAAATCAATATGATTGTTTTCCTGTTTTTATTAGTCGTGTTGCTAAAAGTAGTTCTTAGTTTTCCAAAATTCACTGTTGAGGATGCAGCGTTTAATGTGTTTGGCTTAGTCTATGTAGGTTTGTCATTTTCATATATCTTGGCCATAAGATTCTTAGATTTTACGGTGTTGTCTGGAATGTATTTTTTATGGATAGCTTTAGTTGGAACATGGTCTAGTGATACGTTTGCCTATTTAGTGGGGTCAAAGTTTGGAAAAACAAAACTCTGTCCGGCACTCAGCCCTGGAAAGACTAGAGAGGGTGCTATTGGCGGTCTGCTTGGCTGCATTCTTAGTGTTTTCATCTTTGGACAACTGGTCGATATTGCTATCATTCACAGTGTAGTTCTCGGTATAATAATTGGTATTGCTTCACCGGTTGGTGATTTGGCTGAATCAGCTTTGAAACGTTTTACTTGTGTTAAGGATTCAGGAAAAATATTGCCTGGGCATGGTGGGGTTTTGGATCGGTTTGACAGTGTCATGTTTTCAGTACCGGTGGTTTATTATTATGCGAGCTATATCATGATTTGAGAAAAAGAACTATGAAGTCGTTGTTTGTTTTATCCAGTGACCAAGTTGATCTTCTTATTCTTCTGCAAGTGGAGAGCATCTTGATCCCTGGATACGGTTCGGCTAGGATTCAGGTGGGAATTAAGTCTCGCTTTATGAGGAGGTAGCATGAAAGAGATCGCTATTCTTGGGAGTACAGGTTCAATTGGGACACAAGCGCTGGACGTTATTGCTGCTCATTCTGATAAGTTTCGTGTTGTTGCATTGGCAGCTTATGAAAATGATGGCTTACTTGAACAGCAAATTAAGCAGTTTAATCCCCAGATTGCTGTTTTAGTTAATAAAGATGCTGCAAATCGACTTACTTCTAGATATCGCGGCAATACCCTTATTCTTGCTGGGGAAGAAGGATTGATCGAGGCAGCTACTCATAAAAAAGCATCGATCGTGCTGACTTCTATGGTCGGCTTCGCAGGGTTAAAGCCTACTCTAGCCGCTATTGAGGCGGGAAAGGATATTGCACTCGCTAATAAGGAAACGCTTGTTGCGGCGGGGTCTCTAGTGACTGCTCGGGCTAAGGCGAATCAAGTGCGAATTTTACCGGTAGATAGTGAACACAGCGCGATTTTGCAATGCTTATGTGGAGAAAACAGAAGAAACATAAAACGAATCATTCTCACGGCATCAGGAGGACCTTTTCGCGGGTTTACTAAGGAACAATTGAGTTGCGTGACGGTAAGTGATTGTCTACGTCATCCGAATTGGGCAATGGGACAAAAAATCACTGTAGATTCAGCTACTATGGCGAATAAAGGGTTGGAAGTCATTGAGGCTCGATGGCTGTTCAATGTTGACTATGATAAAATTGATGTCGTAATCCACCCGCAGAGTATTATTCATTCTATGGTTGAATTTACAGATGGGGCGATTATGGCTCAATTAGGGAAGCCTGATATGCGAATACCTATCCAGTATGCATTGGCCTATCCTGAGAGGATAGCATCAAAGATGACCGGACTCGACTTTCAGCAAGTAACTTCGCTTACTTTTGAACAACCGAATCATGGTGTTTTTCCCGCTTTGGATATGGCGATAACAGCTGGCAAAAATGCTGGTACAATGCCGTGCGTATTCAATGCTGCGAATGAGGAGGCTGTGTATGCTTTCCTTAAAGGCAAGATAAAGTTTGAGGATATAACTGATATTATTAAGCATGTTATGGATAGGCATGTGTTCATTAGTGAGCCTGATGTAGATCAGATTTCTCAAGCTGACTTGTGGGCAAGAAGCTTGGCCGCTGAAGTCATGAATTAAAATTGATAGTATCTAAAAGGTAGGTGGATTTTGTTTGTCGATTACGGTGATTGCTACTATATTTGTATTTGGCCTACTCATCCTTTTTCACGAATTAGGTCACTTTATAACTGCCAAACTTGTTGGCATGCGCGTTGATGAGTTTGCAATAGGATTTGGACCGAAACTAGTGAGTTGGAAGCGCGGAGAAACATTATATTCGTTGCGTATTATACCGCTTGGCGGGTTTAATAAGATTGCAGGAATGGATCCGGAAGCAGAACAAGACGAACAATCCTTTGCCGCAAAGCCGATCTGGGCGAGAATGCTCGTTATAGTGGCAGGTTCGACAATGAATTTTGTTTTACCAATTCTGCTGCTTGCCGGGGTTTTTTTTAGTGCCGGGATTGATACGCCGTCTACCGAGGCAGTCATTGGTTCTATTCTTCCAGATAAGCCGGCAGCTCGTGCGGGGCTGGTTACTGGCGATAGAATACTGGCCGTTAATGATAGTCAAATTGGCGAGTGGCGCGATTTTGTTGAGGTCGTCCAAGGCAATGCCGGGAACCAACTAAAGATAAGCTATGAGCGGAATGGTCAAATTAGCAATATATCCATGGTGCCTGAATATGATCAAAAAGCAAATCGAGGAATTGTCGGCATCATGCCCCAAATTCATAATTATCAGCCTAACCTCTTTGAGTCTATGGGGTTAGCCGTTAAACAAACCTATCTCGTAGCTGCAAGTATGGTTGTAGGAATTGCGCAGATGATTACAGGGCAGATATCTGCAGATGTTGCTGGTCCAATCGGTGTTGTTCAGATGACTGGTGAAGTTGCCCAGATGGGGATGATTCCCTTGCTTCAGTTTGCAGCTTTTTTAAGCATTAATCTTGGTTTAATTAATCTCTTGCCTGTGCCGATGCTCGATGGTGGGCATGTAGTCACTTTGGCGATTGAAGGTATTAGAGGCAAACCGCTTAGCAGCAGCAAAATGCAAGCGATTCAGATGATAGGGTTGGTACTCTTAATGATGCTTATGATTATGGCTACCTTTAAAGATGTAGCCCGGCTGAAATTGTGGTAAAGTGCGACCTGCTTTACTAACTCCATCTGAAGCCTAGTCGAATATAATCCAGGGACTTAGCCTCTCTTAGCTTCTCCTTCTAGCTTAAAGGGAACAGCAGAAGGGGTAGTCTTAGAACGGCTTAGTTATCGTACAAATAACCCAGAGATGAGTGATACCATGCTGCGTAGACAAAGTAGGCAAATCCAAATTGGTAATATAAAGATTGGTGGCAATGCACCTATAACAGTTCAGTCTATGACTAACACTAAAACACATGATGTTAAGGCAACGGTTCATCAGATTGATCAGTTGGTTCAGGCAGGTTGTGATATAGTCAGAATGGCAGTTCCGGATATGGAAGCTGCTGTGGCGATTGATAAGATTAAAATGGCAGTTGGTGATATACCATTGGTTGCTGACATCCATTTCGACTATCGTTTGGCATTAGGGGCCATTGAACGGGGAATTGACGGACTGCGCCTTAATCCTGGTAATATCGGAAACCCGGAACATGTTGCTGCCGTTGTTAAGGCAGCCCAAAAACGCGATATTCCAATTCGGATTGGTGTAAATGCAGGCTCTTTGGATAAAACACTGCTTGCCAAGCATGGGGGCCATCCTGTTGCCGAAGCCATGGTAGAAAGTGCTCTAAACCATATAAAGATCTTAGAGCAAATGGACTTTTTTAATATAAAAGTATCACTTAAGGCTCACGATGTATCACTGACAATCAAAGCGTATCAGCTAATGGCCCAGACAGTAGATTATCCTCTGCATTTGGGGATTACGGAAGCGGGTACGCTTCGTTCGGGTGTAATAAAATCAGCTGTAGGAATAGGGGCTCTATTGGCACAGGGAATTGGAGATACGGTTAGAATATCATTGACAGGGGATCCGGTCGAAGAGATACGGGTAGCTAACGAGATTCTTAAATCACTTGGCCTAAAGAGTTATGGTCCGACGCTTATCTCGTGCCCGACTTGCGGTCGGTGTAATATTGACTTGGCGGCGATTGCCGAGCAAGTCGAGATAAGACTTGCCAGCATGAAAAAGCCATTAAAGGTGGCAGTCATGGGCTGTGTTGTTAATGGACCTGGAGAAGCACGCGAGGCTGATATTGGTATTGCCGGCGGAAAAGGTGAAGGTTTGGTTTTTCGCAAAGGTGAAATTATAAAAAAGGTACCGGAGAATGAACTTGTAAAAGAACTGTTTGTCGAACTGGACAAACTAATTAAGGAGGACCATCACTCATGAGAGCGTCACAATTATATGCACCTACATTGAGAGAAACACCTGCCGAAGCAGAAGTCGTAAGCCATCAGCTGATGCTGAGGGCTGGGATGCTTCGTAAAGCAGCCGGCGGGGTATATACATATCTTCCCTTGGCTTGGAGAGTGTTAAGGAAAATAGAAGCAATCGTCAGAGAAGAAATGGACGCTAAGGGCGGTCAAGAATTGTTGATGCCTATTATGCAGCCTGCTGAATTGTGGCTTGAATCAGGCCGTTGGAATGTTTATGGCGATGAGATGTTTCGACTGAAGGATCGTCATAATCGTGATTTCTGTTTAGGACCAACCCACGAAGAAATGATTACAACGCTGGTGAGATCGGATGTGCGATCCTACCGTCAGCTTCCTTTGATGCTTTACCAAATCCAAAATAAATATCGTGACGAGATTCGGCCGCGATTCGGCTTGATGCGTGGCCGCGAATTTATTATGAAAGACCTTTATTCATTCGACAGGGACGAAAAGGGTCTTGATGAGAGTTATAAAAAAATGTATGAAGCTTATTCCCGGGTATTTACGCGTTGCGGTCTTCAATTCCGTGCCGTTGAGGCTGATGCGGGGGCAATTGGCGGAAGTGGAACGCACGAGTTTATGGTTATTGCTGATTCTGGTGAAGCAGCAATCGTTTATTGTCCGGACTGTAATTATGCTGCAAATGTTGAGAAAGCCGAACTAGCTCCAATAGAAATGGAAGCAGAAGATTTAAAACCCCTAACGGAAGTGGACACCCCGAATACTAAGACAATTAAGGAAGTAGCAGAGTTCCTTAAAATTTCTGCAACGAAGACGATAAAAACCTTGGTTTACCAAACTGAAAAAGGTTTAGTGTTTGCGCTTGTTCGCGGCGATCATGAAGCGAATGAAATTAAAATTAAGAATGCACTTGATTGTCTGGCGCTTGATATGGCTGATGAGAAAACTATTCTTGACTGTATTGGCGGTGCGTCTGGCTATTTTGGGCCGGTCGGTGTTCAGAATATAAAAATAATCGCTGATGCAAGTGTTATGAATATGTATAACGCAGTATGCGGAGCGAACAAACTAGACAAGCATTATATTAATGTCAACCCGAGTCGCGATTTTAAACCTGACTTTGTAACTGACATCAGACTTATTCAACCAGATGATTCTTGTTCTCACTGTGGCACACCGTTAAAGACAGCCCGAGGCATTGAGGTTGGACAAGTTTTTAAGCTGCATGCTAAATACAGCAAGGCTCTTCAT
>JAQWAQ010000012.1 GCA_028707635.1 Negativicutes bacterium | reverse complement strand
AGTTATACGATTATGTCAATTGGTTTAATAAGCATCGGATTCACGGAACACTGGGGTATTTAACCCCTGTTCAATTTCGACATCAAGCCCTTAAAAAAGTTGTCTGATTTACTGTTGACAATCCACATTACCTTATTTGGATTCTAATATATTGCCTTTGATAACTTAAATTAAGGAGACCGCTTTCGCGGTCTAGCTAGTTGGTCAATTTTTCATCATCCTGCTGGGTAGCTAGTCCTAACGCTACCAGATTATCAAGACCATTGATACCAAACTCTTTGTCATACTTTTCGAAGAATTTCATTTCCTTTTCAAATCGTTCGCTAACAGGCATTTTTAAGATGGCCGCTTCTCCGTAATGCCGGATAAAATCGCGACGAGCCAACCGTTCTAAGAGCTCTTCCCAAAAGGTAGCATTTTCAAAATTCTCAATCTTAGCAGTAACATCACTGCCATTTAAATGCTGTTTCGTCAGATAATACAAACCAGTTTCCTTATTCCGATCGACACAATCATCAAGTCCATACTCACCGGCTAAAGACATGATTCTCTGCTCAAACTCTTTAAAATGGCTCAACGCAGGACTGGCTTCCTCCTCGTGAGCTCTGGTAACCCAATCTGCTATGTATAAAACATCCAATAGGGTTTCATATTCTTTTTTAGTAAGATTAATCTTCATCATGCTCTCCCTGTTTTTTATAATTTAACGTATGATTACTATAGCATTACACCCGGTTAAAGACAATATCCTTGATGACCTCGCCAGCTATGATCAATCCTGCGACAGATGGCACGAAGGAAACACTGCCAGGAATCTGGCGGCGGGCCGTACATTTTCGTGTTGTTCCCGTCGGACAGATACAGCCTTTAGCACAGCTAGTTTCGTCAGTTTCCACAGGAATTAACGGTTCTTCTTTAGAATAGACCACCTTCAAAGCGGTTATTCCCCGTTTTTTAAGCTGCTGACGCATAACTCGCGCCAGCGGGTCAACTGAGGTACTAAAGATATCGGCCACTTCAAATTTAGTAGGATCAAGTTTATTACCCGCCCCCATTGAGCAAATAATCGGGATATTAAATTGCTTGGCCTTCATCACTAAGTCCAGCTTAGCAGTAACAGTATCGATCGCATCAACGATATAATCATAATCTTCACGAATTAATTGATCAGCCGTATCAGGAAGATAAAACTCCTGAAAAGTCTCAACTTGAGCCCGGGGATTTATTTCAAGAATACGACGTTTCATAGCCTCAACCTTAGGCTGACCGACCGTCTTAGTTGTCGCATGAAGCTGCCTGTTAATATTTGTCCGGCAAATACAATCATCATCAACAAGAATAAACTTACCCACTCCAGCCCGAACCAGCCCTTCAACAACAAAACTACCGACTCCGCCAATCCCAAAAACAGCTACTTTACTTTCGGCTAACTTAGCCAGACCTGCTTTACCAAGTAATAATTCAGTGCGTGAAAACTCATTCAAACCTACTTCACCCTTTTATTATAAAGTGAGACTTAATTCAGGTGGATTTTTAACTCCACCTGAATCCTAATCGAACCGTATCCAGGGACCAAGCCGCTCGCCTATGCCCGTAGGGGTATCACTCCATCTTGTAGAAGAAGAAGAGCGGCTTGGTCATCGGACAAAATTGCTTAACCTATTTTTGATAATTCGCTAGCCAGCCTGTTATATCCTGTCTAATTTTGCCGAATTTAGACCCCGTTCACGTCGTTTTGTTCAATCACCAAATCGTTTCTAAGTCTGACTTAATTAGTTTAACCACCGCACCAAAAACAAACCGCCAGTAAATTCATCATCACTGGCGGTTCGAACATTAACTTGCTTTTCGGGAAGAATCCCCCTGACTGTTAGCCTGTTCTTGTTCCTTAACATGGGTCAAATAGAGCTGTGTTTCTTTAACAACAACACCAGATAGGGCCAACAACGCAATCAAGTTAGGAATTGCCATCAATCCATTAACAATATCGGCAATCAGCCAAATAGCTTCAAGTTTTAAAAAGGCTCCTGCCGCTACCAGCGCAATAAAAATACAGCGATAAGGTTTGATGCTCTTTACGCCAAAAAGGTATTCACAGCACCGCTCACCATAGTAGTTCCAACCAAGAATTGTCGTAAAAGCGAACAACGACAGTCCAACGGTTAAGACTAAGGGTCCAAATTCCGGAAAGGCTGAAGCAAAGGCGACCTGTGTCAATGCCGCGCCTTTAAATTCAGTGCTCCAAGCATCTGTAACAACCAAAGTTAACCCTGTCATTGTACAAATGATAATTGTATCAATAAAAGTGCCTGTCATAGATATAAGCCCTTGCTCGGCGGGCCACTTTGTTTTAGCAGCCGCCGCAGCAATCGGCGCGCTCCCAAGACCTGATTCATTAGAAAAAACCCCACGAGCAATACCATTTCGAATGGCCATCATGACGGTAGCACCTAGAAATCCACCCGTCGCAGCCGTGCCTGTAAAGGCATTTTCAAGAATCAGCGCAATGGCGCCAGGTAGTTTATCCGCAAAAACGATCAACACACCTGCACAAATAACAATATAGAAAATTGCCATAAACGGGATAATCTTACTGGAAACATTTGCGATACTTTTCAACCCGCCAAGCGTAATTAATGCCACCAGGGTTGTGATAACAGCCGCTGTAACCCAAACCGGCGTGCCTGTTGTCAGCCGCACGCTCTCAACAATAGCGTTTACCTGCGGAAACGTTCCGATACCAAAGAAAGCGACAAGCACACCACAGGCGGCAAACATAACTGCCAACGGTCGATATTTCACTCCCATACCCTGTTCGATATAATGCATCGGGCCACCGGCAACCTGTCCATTTGCATCAAAACCACGAAATTTCACAGCCAAGAGTCCTTCGGCATATTTAGTTGCCATTCCAAAAAAGGCTGCCATCCACATCCAAAATATTGCCCCTGGTCCCCCTGCGGATACTGCTGTTGCTACACCGACAATATTGCCTGTGCCGACAGTGGCAGCCAGCGCTGTACAAAGTGCCCCAAAGCTATTCACGTCACCTTTACCTTCGTTCTTAGCGGTAAAAATCAGCTTCAACGCCAATGGCAAACGTAAAACCTGTAGAAGATTCAGCCTCACTGTGAGAAAAATCCCGGTTCCCACGAGCAAGATGAGAAGCGGCGGCCCCCATACCAAGCTATCAATACTGTCCAAAACCTTAACGAAATCCATGTCACCATCTCCTTCTAAAGTGAGACTTGATTCAGATGGAGTTATAACTCCACCTGAATCCTAGTCGAACCGTATCCAGGGACTTAGCCGCTCTTAGTACCGCTTGTTGAAGCGGGAGTCTTAGAGCGGGTTAGTCATCGGATAAAATTAAAAAAGAGCCAAATCGTTTGATTTGACTCTGGCGACAAGACGCAATGAAAATGAAAAATCACACCCAAAGAATAAAAATACCTTTGTTTGATTCAGCGCCTCTGTCCTTTTGCCTGAGAGATTTAACAGCTTATGCTGTATTGCCCCTTCGGCGCCCTTTTTCAGGGTCTCTCCAGAGTCCCGTCCAGCTACGGTCTTGCCTGGTAGTTCCAGGCGCCTGAGAGTGTTACTCCTTCGGCAGGCCACAAGGGCCATTCTTCCGTTAGCCTTCATTCGGAAGTATTCTGTTATTTAACACTGCTTCATATTCTATTACATCACAGCACCATCGTCAATAACTTGGTGCATTCTATTGGTGTTTGTTTTTCTTGTCAAAAAATTATGATCTGTATGATGGGTATTTCCAGCTAGTTAATCTGTAAAGAAAACCTGTAATATTCTGTAAACATGCGTTCTTTTCCGAGCATTATGCGAAGTGGGCTTGCAGCGTCATTTTAAATTTAAAAACTTCATATCCGATTATTTATCGCCTGTTTATTTGTTTTATAATCATTTAATCAAATTAATATGGTCATCCATTCAATAAAGCCGATTTAGTTCTGGTAACGCGATCTAATGCCTTTTTCTAAATTGTTATAATTTTTTAGATTTATTCATAAAAGTTATTGCAATTATGACAACTTATGTTATAATCAAATTACAAAACAGAAAAGGAGTGACCGACTATGTCAACAGTATTAGCTACAAAGGCCGCCCCTCAAGAACATAATGCAAATTCTCCATTTATGTTGTTCACACTAACCGTATTTATGATGGCTACCTTAGGTGGTGCACTTGGATTGCTTCATATTTTACACTAAAAGTTCGGAATAATATTAAAATGTACAAAAAGGATGCTAAATTAGCATCCTTTTTCATTTTTAGAACAAACAATTACTCTCCCTAAAAACTTTCGACATTATTATAAGGATCCCAGTTAGTCATTTTACGCAACTCCAGCTGCGCTTCTTTAATTTCGTCCAACAGTCTATTCTTATCACGCGGCAACGTTCCAGCAAAAGTAGCATAATTTGAGATGTGATTACTGCGGAACAGGCAGTGGCTTTGCGACGACAACTCAATATCATTGAGCAGCTGCTGCAACTCGGCCATAATTTCAGCCGGTGACAATAGTTCAAATTCACCACGCTCAAACTCGGCCAGAAGTTCGCTGCCGCGATACATCATAAGGGTTAGAGCACTCAGCATATTCGGACGGATTGCATTAATCGCCTTAGCAGTGTTGGCAGCATGAGCTTCCGAGGCCGGCTTGCCGCCAAGCCCTAGGATGACCATGAGCGAAAGTTTTATCTTGGAAGCTGTTATCCGTTGACCTGCCTCAATCGACTGGGCAGCCGTCACGCCTTTGTTAACACGGGCCAGCGTCGCATCATCACCCGACTCCATACCATAATAAACCAACTTAAGTCCAGCGTCATAAAGGGCTTCCAGGTCGGCCGGTGTTTTACGAAGAATATCGAGCGGCCCAGCGTAGCTTGAGACCCGCTGCAATTTAGGAAAGGTCTGTTTTAAAATATGTAAAATATTTAGCAACTTATCAGTCGACAAAGTCAGCGCATTCCCGTCCGCCAAAAATACCCGCCTGATATTTCCACGATATGGCATAGCGCCTTCTATTTGCCGCATAATTTCTTCCATAGGCCGAATCCTAAACTGCACTGTTCGGTACATATTGCAATAGGTACATTGATTATGTGAGCACCCTATTGTAACTCGCAGAATAAAACTATGCGCCTCACTGGGCGGGCGAAAAACCGGTCCTTCGGCATCATCAAAGTACATGAAATCCTCCAAATCTTAAAAACCTGTCGGATGAGTATTATCCCCCGACAGGTTTTTATTGTTTAACTGTTAATTATAATATCGTTCAATTTACGTTTAGGAACATGATGAACTTTTTGATTGTCGCGCCAGTACTTAATATCCTCACCAGGCTCGATCTCATCAATAACCACTGTTTCTTTTGGTTTACCAATTGCCACAACAAACAATACTTCGTACTTATCGGCGATTTCAAGCACTTCAGCAATTTTCTGCCGTTGAATGCTGGCTAAGATACATCCGCCTAATCCCTTCTCTACCGCCCCTAGCAGTATACTTTGAGCCGCAATACCGTGGTCAACCCCGGCCACCATTGGGATAGTTGTGTCCTTCAATATAATGATATAAGCAGGCGGCCGTTCCCCTTTATCAGGGCCCGGCCATTCTTTCAGATAGCCAGCCCAAGCCAGGGTAGGATGAATTTTCTCGACAACAGCTTCTTCACAGGCAATAAAATACCGCAGCGGCTGTGTGTTGCCACCTGTTGGCGACAGTCTGGCATTATCAACAAATGAAATCAACGTTTCCTTTGATACTTTCTCTTCTTCATAATAACGACGGTAGCTTCGGTTTTTCTTAATTAATTCACTAATCATGATAGCCCTCCTTTTTAGAAATGATTTATTAACAACAGGTAATATTACCTGTATTAATTCCTTTTCTTAGGGATTCCATATTCTTAACCGCCTTCCTCCTTTTTAAGTCATTTTTTCAAAAAATGCCCTACCTCTAAATCGAAAACATAGTAATTTGACAATACTTTATTGTATATACTTCCCGTTTTTTACGCGCCACCAGGATACCGCACGAGCCGCGTCGATATGTTGCGAAATGACTGTTTTATAAGGAAGGCGAGCTTGATTGCCACTGCCAAATACTTCTATCTTTGCCCCATCACCGATTTCGGCGATAGAATGATCCGTAATCCAAAAACCATAATTAAACCCAATTGTACTGCCGTTAGTCAGACTATTGCCAACAGCGTAATATTCAAAACCTTTCGGTGCAATCAATTCAACAATCGTCGGGGTTATATTAATATGACTACCCGCCGCATTGCTAGGAAAAAGCTCCTTAGTGACCCCTTTTCCATACACAACAAACGGCACAGCATAGCGCTTATACAGACCGGGACTCGCTTCAATATTAAACCTGTCGGCATGATCGCCTGTAATCACAAATAAACTGTCAGGATATTGACCGCGCATAGTATGGACAAACTCGGCCAGCATTTTATCGGCATACCAAAAGTGGCCCAACTTAGCCAGCATATCTTGATCATTGCGAACCCTTTCCGGAAGTCCGCCACTAATGCGAACAGGATCAAATCCTTCCTGCTCTAGATCAACAGTATAGGGCGCATGGTTGGATACTGTCAGAACGACATGGAAAGTCGGCAAATCAGGATCAATCGATGACCCAACTGCGTTGAATAAATATTTATCGTCACAACCCCATACATTACCGGCTTTACTCTCAAAATCACCATAAGCATGAAACTCATCAAAACCCTGGGCAAGAGTAAAATCTTTAATCCGCTCCCAGGAATCGGGCCCGGCATACCAAAAGCAGGTCCGGTAACCCATTTTTTTCATCTGAACAGCAAGTGATGAGACATAAAACTCTTTATAAGTTTCCGCCTGATAATTGAGGTATAAATTAACCTCTGGAAATCCGGTAACAATCCCATTAATCCCAGCGATAGTGCCCATTCCATTCGGCAAAAATGCTGGAACATAGGCTGCATCATCACTGGCAATGATGTTCTTTAGTCCATCAGCAAGATTTAGCTCTTTATATTCCGGTAACAGGGGCCAATTGGCATAACTTTCAGCTACAATTAAAAAAACATGGCGCGGTTTAGCCAACTTTGCCCCTTGAGCCGTCTTTTTTAAATAATCATCGATTAGCGTAGTTTTAACCGTATGCCCGGCTAAATATTCACCATAATCATTCATTTTGTCTACATCGATAGCCACTCCGGTAGAAGCCTGCAGACGCTCGTGCATGGCATAAGCCCGGTAAAGCGCCTGGACATCGTCCAAGATGGCTTCATTGAGCAAATCATCCTTTGTGACGCCTGCGTTTTCCCAGCTTACATCATGGGCATAGGTAAGACTGCCACCAAACCGAGTAAACATAACAAAAAAGCAGACTCCACCGACAAGGCCTGTCCGAAATGCCCAGCGCATCCACCGCCGATTATAACGGGGCAACACAAAGGTCCCGATCCTTAACCACCTCTTTAGGACATAGCCCAACCCGATACTAATTACTGTCGCCGCCAACAATCGCGGCACCAAGTCATATTGTTGAATTAAAGTAACAAACAGTGCCTGAACATCATCCCGGAAGGTATTAAACAAAAATTGGTTAAAGGCCATGTGAAACTCCTCATAATAAGGGATACGGGCAAAAAACAGCAAGGTCAGCCCACCGATAACCGCATAACCAAACCAGAGTCTGACAAGCCCTAACTTGCGTCCGGACACAAGCAAGCTTATGCAGGTACAGAACACAAAAGGCAGCGCAACTATCAGTGCAGTGCTTTTCAGACTAATCCGCAGTCCAACATATAAAGCTGTGCCGATATCTTTAATCGTTGCCGCTTCACTCAGATGCGCGCTCATCACAGCGATAAAACACACCCGGTACAAGCAAAACAAGCCAATAATAAACAAATAAAGCTTAAAGTCTTGTTGTAGGTTCCGCCAAAAACCTTCCCATCGTGGCACGCTAAACAATCATCCTCTCTCTGTGGATCCTCTCTAAGTCTAACCCCTAATACAGGTATTTTCAATAAAAAAATCCAAACACGTGGTGCCCTCCAGATGCTTGTGTTGAATAACGTTTACATAATAATTATTTTCTGTTATAATGATACCCTGAGCCTCGCAGCTGAGGGATTCACTAGAACAGGAGGTATGTGCATGCGAAAGTATAAGTACCCTATTGTGATCGCTTTATTAATGGCGTTCGTCTTTACCATTATTTTACCGGTGGCACTGGCCAACGCCGCACCAGCGTCCTCGCTTGTTTCTACAGTTGATTCGAATGATTCCTCATCAGGGTCTGGCAACAACATTCTTAACGTCCTGATGGGTTTACTACTTGGCAAACTTTTCGGTAATATGACTGATACCGATTCATCTGCTGCCCCGAACTCCAGTAAGGTGTTGAGTGCAGACAGCAAAACGACTACCAGCGGACAGGCTCTCATAACAACCGGCCAAAAATATATGGGCGTTCCATATGTATGGGGTGGCGAAACTCCGAGCGGGTTCGATTGCTCTGGTTTCACGCAATATGTTATGAAGCAAAACGGCATTCAGATTCCGCGGACAGCGGCTGAACAATATGCCACTGGCAAGTCAGTCGAAAAAGCCAAGCTCCAGGTTGGCGACCTTGTTTTTTTTACCACATATAAACCCGGAGCCTCTCACGTTGGTTTCTATATGGGCGACGGAAAGTTCCTCCACGCCAGCTCAGCAGCCAAACAGGTAGCCATAAATTCACTTGACGAACAATACTATATTGACCATTATATCGGAGCAAGAACGTACCATCGTTAATTGAACCAAAAAGCATGTGAATCATATGATTCACATGCTTTTTGTTATGCTTTCTGCGCTTTTGCCCACGAGTCACGCAGTCCAACAATCTGATTAATAACAAGTTTTTCGTTCGTCGATAACGGGTCCACACAGAAATAACCCTGCCGCAAGAATTGATACCGGCTGCCGGCTGATGCACCGGCCATACTCGGTTCAATCATGCAATCAGTGAGTTCTTCCAGCGAATCAGGATTAAAAGCGGCCGCAAAATCATCATTATCTTGGCTATCCTCACGGAATAGATAATCATACAACCGAACAATGCCCGGTACGGCTTGGGCTGCTGATACCCAATGCAGCGTACCTTTTATCTTCCGGCCGGCTGTTGGACCGCCGCTCTTTGAATCAGGGTCATAAGTACAGTGAATTTCAGTAATCTGACCTGTTGCCTCATCTTTAACTATGCTCTCACATTTTATAATGTAGGCATATTTCAGGCGAACTTCTTTGCCTGGCGTAAGCCGGAAAAACTTCTTGGGGGGATCTTCCATAAAGTCATCTTGTTCGATATAAAGCTCCCGAGAGAAGGGGATTGTCCGTGTTCCCATTTCAGGGTTCTCTGGATTATTTTCAGCTTCAAGCTGTTCAATTTGGCCTTCTGGATAGTTATCAAGGATAAGCTTAATCGGTCGCAGTACAGCCATAACACGAGGTGCCTTGGCGTTTAAGTCTTCTCTGATACAATGCTCCAGCATTGCTATATCAACTGTGCTATTGCTTTTGGCAATCCCAATTCGGTCACAGAAATCGCGAATAGCCTCAGGTGTATACCCGCGGCGGCGAAGCCCCGAAATAGTCGGCATCCGGGGATCATCCCACCCGCTTACATACCCCTGCTCGACAAGAGCACGAAGCTTTCGTTTGCTCATTATCATTTTAGTTAGGTTTAACCTGGCAAATTCAATCTGACGTGGCCGGCTAGGGAAATCCATTTCTGTGAGTTCTTGTAATACCCAATCGTAGAGCGGTCGGTGATCTTCAAACTCCAGCGTACAGACAGAATGAGTAATACCTTCAATGGCATCAGAAATAGGATGGGCAAAATCGTACATCGGATAAATGGACCACTGATCGCCGGTACGATGGTGATGAGCATGCATAACGCGATAAACGACAGGATCACGCATGTTGAGATTTGGTGAAGCCATATCGATTTTAGCCCGCAAAACCCGGCTGCCATCGGCAAATTCACCCTCCCGCATCCTTTGAAATAATTCCAGATTTTCTTCCACTGAACGGTTACGATATGGACTTTCCTTGCCAGGTTCGACCAAAGTGCCGCGATATTCACGCATTTGCTCGGCAGTTAAGTCACAGACATACGCTTTACCATTTTTGATCAGCAAAATGGCACATTGATATAGCTTCTCAAAGTAGTCAGATGCGTAATACATGCGATCATCCCAGCTAAAGCCCAGCCATTCCACATCCGCCTTAATAGAATCAACATATTCAACTTCTTCTTTGGAAGGATTGGTATCATCAAAACGGAGGTTGCAAAGTCCCTTGTACTTGTTGGCAGTACCAAAATTCAGACAAATCGATTTCGCGTGGCCAATATGCAGATAACCATTCGGCTCAGGCGGGAAACGAGTATGTACACGGCTGTCATTTTTATTATTTTGTAAGTCCTCATTAATAATGCTATCAATAAAGTTAGCTGGTAGATTTGGACTTGTTGTCATAACGAATGCCCCTTTCAACAACTAGATATTCCCCACTATTTAAAGCAATTCTCACTCATACCGGGTAGTGAAAAAGCTTTTAGGACAGTTCCTAAAAGCCGATAATATAGATATTTTACATCTGTACGGCGCATATTGTCAACATTTGCCGCCGTTAGTCATCTGATTAGCGAGTCCAGCAGCCTGCCCAATCTTAATTGTTCAAGACCAAGCCCAGGATTTCCAAGATAACGACCTTCGACAAATCCACCGTGACAGTCCGAACCGCCGGTGATAAGCAACCCGCGTTTGTTGCACCATTGCACAGCTTGTTGAGTAGTATTAGGATTATGACAGGGGTGATAGCACTCTACTCCCTGAATATCCTCCCGCTCAAAAAAGTCCAACGTTTCCTCAAGGGTCGACCCATGAAAACCGCTGCCTGGATGAGCCAAAACCGACAGACCGCCAGCTGCCCTGATTGCAGCGATTGCCTCGCTAGGATGCGGGAATTCCGGAAAAGAAATGCCCCTCTCCTTGGTAAACAAGTGCGCAAAAAATTCATTGATATCCTGACAAAACCCTTTGTCGATTAAAAAATTCAGGGACTTCCAGCCGCCCCTTGCCGGATCGTGCTGATACGCACAATATTCATCATAGTTAATTGCCAAACCAGAACCAATCAGCTTTTTTATGGATTCGTGATCAATTTCCTCCATTAAGCAGGTGTTATGCCGTAAAAGCTTTCCCAATACGTCGTTATCCCCATCAATACCATAACCCAGGATATGAAAGGACTGGTCCTTGATTGTTGAACAAATCTCTACCCCAGGTAAAAACAGCAAATTGGCTTCGATCGCCAGCGCTGCGGTCATCCTAAGATTGGCAATGGTATCATGGTCGGTCACTGAAAACAACCCTATTCCAGCCTTTTTGGCCTCATCAACAAGCTGTTCCGGGCCCCAGTCACCATCTGAGGCCGTTGTGTGAATATGTAAGTCAACTCGCATTCATTTATACCTCTTAACAGTTTAGATTATCTCAAAAAACTAATTACACTTAGGATATGGTTTAATGTCCCTTATTATTTAAGAAGGCTTTGCGAATTCACGCAAAGCCTTCTTTACATTGCCGAATGACCTCTGCAATTTGAGCAGAATTATGAATGTTAACACCTGGTGTTTCAGAACTGGCTGCCTGATGCATTGCATAAGCAACTGCACTAGCAGCAATTGGTTGATATTTCTTAAGTCCACCCACCAAGAATGGACTCACTAATTTACTCGCATAAGCCCCCACTGTTTCACCTAATCGATACTCCTGGCGCTTGCCGAGCAATAAAGAAGGTTGAAAAATGTGGAGAGAAGGAAAATTTATTTGGGCCAAAGCCGTTTCCAGCTCGCCTTTAACACGGTTATAAAAAAACATTGATTTAGGATCAGCGCCAATCGCTGAAACAACAAGAAACTGGGCTGCACCACACTGCTGCGCCTGACGCGCTGCAATAAGAGGATATTTATAGTCAACTTGCCAGAACCGTTCCCGGGATCCGGCCTTTTTTATTGTCGTACCCAAACAGCAGAAAACATCATCAACCTTATACACACAACTAATCTTTTCATCACCAAGAGCAGAAAAGTCAGCAACTATAATCTGGTTTAGCTTAGGGTGGCTAACCAGTACGTTCTTTCTCGTTATAATCGTCACACAGCTATAGCGCGGACTTTTGAGTAGAATATGCAGCAGGTTCGATCCGACAAGTCCAGTCGCCCCGAACAGCAGTGCCGACTTATCTTGATCATCCATCTTAATGAATAGCCTTTTTCTTAAACTGTCCACCCATGACCTCATGAACATCATTAAATGTTACAAAGGCATTCTCATCCTTCTCATCAACAATAGCCTTTAACTTTGCCATCTCCAGCCGCGTAATAACTGAATAAAGCACATATTTCTTGTCTTTGGTATAACCACCTTCGCCATGCAAAATAGTTACACCTCGACCCAATCGGGCCATCAAGGCATCGGCAATCTCATTAGGATAATCCGAGACAATCATGACAGCTTTCGACTCTTCCAAGCCCTCTATGGTCATATCGATAAATTTATAAGCAACAAAATAAGCAATCAACGAATACATTGCCCTATCCCAGCCGAATACGAAACCGGCACTTGACAGAATGAACAAATTCATAAACATTACAATTTCGCCAACGGAAAAACCTGACCGCTTGTCTAAAATAATCGCTACAATTTCGGTCCCGTCAAGTGATCCGCCATAGCGAATAATCAACCCAACGCCCACTCCGATGATAACACCACCAAAAATAGCTGCCAAAAACAAGTCGTTTGTCAATTCCGGTATCGGATGAAAAAAATGCACCCAATATGATAAAGAGCAGATCGCAAACAAGGTAGAAATAGCGAAACTCTTGCCAATCTGGACATAACCCAGATAAAGAAACGGTAAATTTAACACGACCAAGAACACACTTAGCGATACACCGGTAAGATGACTGGCCATAATGGAAAGTCCGACAACACCGCCGTCAATAATATTATTCGGAACCAGAAATATTTCCAGTCCAACCGCAGCGATAATCGATCCGATAAACATCATGATAAACTTCTTAATTAGTTTAATTTTCTTTTGCTTGGGCGTCAATATGCATACCTCCAATAGAAGGAAAAACCTTTGGCAAGCATTGTTTTTGCCACGGCTTGACCTCACTGATTATTGTGGCTAAGCGCGCTACATTTTAAACAAAAGCTCACGACAGCTTAACCAACGCATTTGGCATAATTAAATGCTCATTTATAATTATATAGAATAATTGAGCTGATGACAAGTTTCTCCTCCCCTAAAATTTCGCTCGGCACGTATTGCCGAATAAGCACATCTCTATTATATGACTGTTTACTTGTCATTATATATGAGAGAATTGGCCTTCATCAAGCCGATACCTGCACTTACAAAGAAAAAACTTCAGAGAAATTTCTCTGAAGTTAGCTTACACTTTCCGCCTGCTGACGCAGCAATCTCTTCATAATCTTGCCTGTGCTGTTTTTCGGCAGGACTTCAACCTGCGCGAATTCACGCGGCACTTTATAAGCAGCAAGTTTTTTCTGAAGATAAGTACGCAGCATTTTTTTATCAAAAGCATGACCCTCTGCCATAACAACATAGGCACAGCCTGCCTGCCCTCTAAGCTTGTCAGGGATACCGATAACAGCCGCCTCGGCAACAGCGGGATGGGCATAAAGAAGTTCTTCGATTTCCCGCGGATAGACATTTTCTCCACTTGTGATAATCATGTCTTTGATCCGGTCAACGATAAAAAAGTAACCATCTTGATCGCAATAAGCCATGTCGCCCGTATGGAGCCAACCATCACGCTGGGCTTTGGCCGTATCCTCCGGAAGATTGTGATAGCCCTTCATGACAATCGGGCCTTGGACAACGAGTTCCCCGATTTCACCGGGAGGAACTTGTTTCCCCTCTTCATCAACAACGCGCGCGATTATTCCTGGGAGAACCGCACCAATCGAACAATACTTAACTTTGTCTGGATGATTGACACACACAACAGGGGACGCTTCGGACAGCCCATACCCCTCCAAGATCGGTTTGCCAAATTTAGCATCGAAATTTCGCGATACCGTCTCCGGCAGTGATGCTCCGCCTGAAACAAAAAATTTTACTTTGGCAAAATCTTCGGCCCCGGCCACTGCCGAATACAGCTGGTACATAACCGGTACTCCATAGACAATCGTGACTCCACCGTCCCGAATGGTTGCAACCGCTTCTTTAGGATTAAAGGCATCCAAAATAGTGATCGCGGCACCGTTAATCAACGCACCTAACACTGCGCAAGTCCACGAAAAACAATGATACATCGGTAAAACACAAAGTACATTATCATCAGCCTCGACCGTTATCACTTCGGTAAAGGCCTTAGCATCGCTGACTAAGTTATTGTGACTTAATACCGCGCCTTTCGGATTTCCCGTGGTACCCGAGGTATAGATAATCACACAAGTTTCATCTCCGGCAAAATCTCCAAGCTCAGGAGCTGGCTTTAAGTCGGCTGTTTCAAGCTGTCCACTAAACTCCGGAATGACCAGTTGGTTTACAGGATCAAGGTAGGCGTATGCATCAAGTTCAGACTGCAGATCAAGCTGAGTCATTGTCACAAACACCTTGATTTTGGCATCTTTTATAATATACGCAATCTCACGCGCTACAAGTTGAAAATTAATTGGAACTACAACAGCTCCAAGACTGGCTATCGCCATATAGCTATAGATAAATTCAACCGAATTTTTGGAAAGCAAACCAACGTTATCACCGCGCCGGACCCCTTGCTGATAAAAAAATGCCCGGTAGCGATCAACCGCCTCACGCAACTGACGGTAGGTTACCTGCTTTCTAGTAAAAAGAGCGATTTGTTCGTCTGCTCCTTGATCGATTAGATTGTGAACAAGCATGTCAGTGCCTCCTTATAAGCTTAGGGACAATGTCCTTTTTTAAAAAATGATACTTGATTATACTATAAAAAAGTTTCCTTTGTCCATGGTAACCTAAGCATTATAAGGAACTCTCTTCCACACATGTCTACTCTGCCGCAACTGCGTCAATCTCGATTAATGCATCAAAATGAAGCGCCGTTGTCGGCACAATCGTGCGGGCCGGTTTATGGCTGCCAAAGAACTCCTGATAGATCGTATTTACAATTGGCCAATAGGCAATGTCAGGAATATATACGGTTGTCTTTAAAACTTTTTCTTTAGAGCTGCCAGCCTGTTTAAGCACATAATTTAAATTTTCTAGTGCTTGCCGGGTCTGTTCCTCGATGCTCCCTGATGGCATAGTCTTACCCTCGGCATAATTAATCGGCAGCTGACCAGAAACATGCACTATACCATTATACACAACAGCCGGCGAATAGTGTCCTTTAGAATTTAATGAATAAGGTGTGTTAATCATTTGCATAGTAAGTCCTCCACAATCTTTATAGTTAGAAATCGAGCGGCCCAAACCGCTCACTCTCTATTTACTATTTCCGCTGCAACCAAATAAGTCCTCTAACCAAGACCACTTTCGCATTAGGATGCCGCTTTAACAATCAGCACTGTTTCATAAATCAGACGATTATCTCCAGTAAAGTTAACATGTTTGCGCTTAATATTTGTTACTATAACATCGCGAAGCAGCCGTGTTGTATCGTATCCCGCATGGCCTTGTGACAACATAACGAAGCCATCACCACCGGCTGCTAAAAAGTCATTAATAACAACCTTATATATTTTATCCGGATTAAGATCTGCTCCATCAGGGGTTGTTACCTTAACAAGTCTCTGTCCGATAGGATTTGTTTTATTATAGCGGACTTTGATACCGCTATACTGCAAGACACCAACACTGCCATTCTCAAAGCCATACTCCAGCGCATCGATGATTTGCCGTCCAGTCAGTTGAGTTATGTATAAGGTATTATCAAATGGCAAAGCTTGATAAATATGACCTAAGGTAACCTTTCCGGCCGGAAGCGATTCTCTGATCCCACCTCCATTGATGAAGGCAATGTCAGCCTTAGTAGCTTGACGCATTGTATCTGTAGCCCATTGCCCAAACAGTGACAGTTCATACCGATCATGAGTCAGTTTGCGTTCAACGCTGCCAATTGGTTTATTCATAACTGTGCCAAGCTCCTGATTGGTCCTATTAACAATTCGCGTCATTTGTTGGTCATATGGTTGCTTGGGATTAATATCACCATTTTTACCGATAATTGAGCTAATAATTTTATTCTCACTCAACGAATAGAGAAATGTGGCTTTTGCTACCACCCTCCCATTAGAACCGGCCTGTACAACCGGAATGCCATTGACCCGTCCCAAAACTTGTGAATGGCTATGGCCAGTGATGATTAAATCTACCCCTGTTACTTGTTTTGCAAAGTCAGCAGCTTCCCCGGTCACCGCACCTTGCTCATTGACCTCACAACCCAAATGAGCAAGCACTATGATTATCTGCGCACCTTGACTCTTTAATTTGGGTACAAGTTCATTAACAACTTCTGCCGGATCACTAAACCTGAACTGACTGACGATGAGGGGATTGGACTTGTAGGCCGTCTCGGGTGTTGTCAGACCAATGATCGCAATGTTAACACCATTCTTTTTGATAATGGTGTAAGGCTTCAGAAAAGGCACCTGCCCTCCTGTTGTTTTATCTGTTATGTTAGCGGCTAAATACGGAAAGCGCGAGCTTTTGGCCTGTTGCTCCAATGTGGCAATTCCCCAGTCAAATTCGTGGTTGCCCAAAGCCATAGCATTAAATCCGATACTATTCATGGCATCGACAACCGGTTTGCCGTACAAAAGATTGGACTGTGCGCTGCCCTGAAACATATCCCCAGCACTTAAAATAATTGTCCCCTCTGCATTAAGAGCCTTCTCTTCTTTCAGATACGTACCGAGCTTGATCATCCCAGGGTTTTTGCCCTCTTCTAAGAGCGCGCCATGAAAGTCGTTCACGGCCAATACAGAAATTTGTACCTGTTGGTTTCCACCGGCAGCTCCCACCACAGCAGTCGCCGCTGTCAAGACCAGTACCATCATCAGACTTGCAAAAAGTTTGATCCTCGAAGCTACTTTCTTCACTAGCCACCCTCCTCCATATAGAACTTTGGCTCAAATAATTCAACTATGGGAGAATATCCTTGAGTCAATCTTCCTGAAACATACTGTACACTTGCTGGGGTTATCCATTATGGCACGCTTTTTTTATATTAAAATTAGGATTGATTGTATATACCGTAAGTACAATGCCCACTATTATAACACTCGCTAATTCCCTATGAATTATTGCGGCTTTCGCTATAATTACAAGACACTATCTCATTACTTCAACGTAAGGCCAACCCTTCCTTCTCATTTATTGTCCATCTATTTTCGCCTGGACTATCAGAACCTATAACTAATGCCCGCGTGAGCGGGCATTAGTTATAGCAATTTCCAGCCTTGTAAATATAATGATTTTACCCCGAAAGTTATTCGTAAGTTAATCGTTACCTCATTGTTAGTGTAAAAGCCAAATGGCAGATACAATTTTATTCCAGCCATTTCCTGCAGCTTATAAGCCTCGACATTTTTCGGTTCACCTAACTGAACCGATGGGCCAAGATCCACCTGTCCACAGCACATGGAAACCGGACCAGCCTCAAACAGATGTACCGCACCGCCTTTTCTCAAGATGTACTCACGAGCCTCTTGGCTAATTGTGATCATCTCTTCACCTCTGCCCGATTATCTAAGCCACTGTTTAATTCGAGCGGCCGCCTCGGAAATTCTTTCTTCCGGCTGAACGAGTGCAATTCTCACATAACCTTCGCCGCAATCACCGAACGCAATCCCGGGAATTACCGCCACTCCAGTGTTGTTTAGTAAATCAACCGTAAAATCAAAAGAAGATTGGCCTGTCGGCACCTTGGCCCATATATACATGGAAGCTTTAGGCTTCTCAACCTTCCAGCCGGCCTGATTCAGTCCGTCAACAAGAATGTCGCGGCGGCGCTGATAAATAGCCACAGTATTGTCCACACAATCTTGCGGCCCTGTAAGGGCAGCAACGGCGGCCTGCTGAATGGGCGCAAATACACCATAATCAAAGTTTGATTTCAGGCGGCTTAACAAGCTGATGACTTCAGCATTGCCGACAACATAGCCGACCCGACAACCGCACATGCTATACGTTTTAGACAGTGAGTTGAATTCAATCCCAACCTCTTTAGCGCCTGGAACGCTCAGGAAACTAGCCTGACGATACCCGTCAAAAACCAATTCGCTATAAGCAAAGTCGTGGCAGACGATAAAGTCATACCGATTCGCCAGCGCGACTACCTTGGCAAAAAACTCCGGTGTAGCTGTTGCTGCAAGCGGATTATTAGGATAGTTTAAAATCATCAATTTCGTCTGTTTTAAAATACTCTCATCAATTGCGTCGAGGTCAGGCAGAAAGCCATTTTCCGGCGTCAGACACATCCGATGAAGATTAGCACCGGCCACCAGCGGACCAGCGCTATAAATCGGATATCCGGGATCAGGAATCAAAACATAGTCCCCAGGGTTTGCCAAACATAACGAAATATGAGCCAATCCTTCCTGTGAGCCAATCAGGGAATGCACTTCACTATCGGCATCAAGCTCGACACCAAACTTTGTTTTATACCAATCAGCAATTGCTGTTAAAAGTTCCGGCCGTCCTTTGGTCAGCGTGTAACCGTAACTGTCACTGGCTTCAGCCCCGCTTTTCAACGCCTCAATAATATGAGGTGCCGGCGCTAAATCTGGACTGCCGATTGATAATTGAATCACATCTTTACCTGACGCAATAGCCTTTTTCTGCAAATCAGCAATCTCGGAAAAAATCGCCGAGGTAAGTCCTCTCATCCGATCAGCTTGTTGAACCACAAAAACCCCTCCTGATTAATCCAATAAAGTGAGACTTGATTCAGATGGAGTTTTAACTCCACCTGAATCCTAGACTTAGCCGCCCGCCTGTGCCCCTTAGGGTAGACTCCCGCTTATAGAAGCGGGAGTCTTAGAGCGGGTTAGTCATCGGATAATTCCTAAAGAACGAATTTCTACATTCCAGCATTTATTTCCTGCCGAATTTCGAAATGTATATCGGCAACGAACTACCCACAATTTGCGAAGTCGTCATCTTTAACAATAATCGGGGAGGTTGGCAGTTTCTCCAGCGTGAACAGGCGAATTAGCTCGGCTGCCACCATTGGACGCCGCTGATCGAGCATGCCGGCTTTCCAGGCAAGGTAACCGTTGATATCCTCTGCTCGCACTCCATGCTGCCGCAATGCTGCCAATGACAAATCCCGTTGGCGTTTAGATAGCCGATGCCCGTCCTGCCCGAACAACAAAGGCACATGGGCGAAATCAGGCGGCGTCAGACCAAGCAGATGATACAAAAGAATCTGACGCGGTGTTGAATCAAGAAGATCATCGCCCCGCAAAACATTGTTAATCTGCATCAATCCGTCATCAACAACAACAGCTAACTGATAAGCATGCACTCCATCAGACCGCCTGACAACAAAATCACCCACAACCTCACTGACATCCTGAGCAACAGGTCCACGGACCAGGTCATTATACTCTACAATACCGTCAGGAACAGTAAGCCGCAAGGCAGGATGGCGGTTTAGCGGAACATCCCTCCGAGTTCGGCAGTTCCCTCCGTAGCGCTGGCTGTTTTCACCGGCATGGGGCGCTGACGCAGCAAGCTCGGCCCGGGTACAATAGCAAGGATATATAAATCCTCTGGCACTCAATGCACCAAGAGCCTCCTCGTACAACGGCCGCCGCTGATCCTGACAATAAGACGGATAAGGCCCCCCGACATCCGGCCCCTCATCCCAGTCAAGACCTAGCCACTTCATATCTGCTATCAAAGCCTCGGTATATTCCGGTCGGGATCGGTCAGGATCAAGATCCTCGATCCTAAGCACCATCGTGCCGCCGTTCGACCTCACATAAAGCCACGCTAACAAGGCCGTCCAGGCATTGCCTAAATGCATTTCCCCCGTCGGGCTTGGCGCAAACCGTCCCCGTACTTTGTTGATCACTTGATTAACCTCCAACTTACCAAAGAGTGTACTTTTCTATATTACTAATTTTCATTTCGCGTCCTTAAAGGAAAAACCTGCAAAGCAACAAGCCCGCAGGTTTACGAATCTTTACTTATATATTCCCAACAAAGGCAAAAAAATTGCTATAATATACTCACCGCTTTCGGAAGGAGACTGAAATGGAACCAGCTAACAACATGATACAGCAACACCCCACCGCGGAGGCGCCCTGGACATCGTTTACTGCCGGATTAAAGGCGGGTATCCCCATCGCTATCGGCTACATTCCGATCGCCATTGCCTTTGGTCTCTTGGCCAAGGCATCGGGAGCGCCTGATTATCTTGGCCTCTTAATGTCGCTTCTCATCTTCGCAGGCGCAAGCCAGTTTGTCGGCATCAATCTATTATCACTCGGCACTGCCTTTTCCGAGATTGTCCTAACAACCTTTATCCTTAATTTACGCCATTTTTTAATGTGTGCTGCTATCTCACAGCGAATCGAAAAAACAACTTCAAAAAGATGGATGGCCTTACTGGCCTTCGGCATAACTGATGAAACCTTCACGGTCGCCGCTCTGCAAGAACAAGAAAAGTTATCGAAACACTTTATCTTGGGCCTTAATGTCATGGCCTTCGCTGCCTGGAATGCTGGAACCTGGGGCGGCGTATTCCTGGCAGCAGGACTACCGGAATCATTAAAAATCAGCATGGGGATCGCGCTGTATGTTATGTTTATCGGCCTGTTAATTCCCTCAATGAAGAAATCTCGTTCAGTCCTTGTTGTGGCCCTTTTGGCCATGGGGCTTCACGCCCTGCTCCAGTGGCTGCCATTGTTGAGCGGTCTGTCAACAGGCTGGAAAATAATTATTGCGACAATGTTCAGCGCTACCACAGGCGCCATCCTGTTTAAAGAGGAGGATGAACAGTAATGGAACTCATCCTGTTAGTTATTATGATGGCCGTGGTCACATACCTTCCCCGTATGCTGCCAATGGTTGTACTGCAGAAAATGACGTTACCACCGTTTATTAGACGTTTTCTACGTTTCGTACCGTTCGCCGCACTGGGAGCTCTTATTTTCCCCGGCATCCTAACCTCAACTGGACCGGACAACCTCCTGCCCGCCACATTTGGCGGTTTAATCTCGGTCGCTCTAGCCCTCGGCAACGCCAATTTAATCCTGGTTGTTATCGGCGGGATACTAGGCGCATTTATCGGGAGTGTTTATCTGTAGTTTCGCCAAACGACCTGAACTCGGTGTTGATTTCAGGTCGTTTCTTATTTTACTTTAAAGTTTTTTAATGGCAGGCCTATTTTAGCAAGCAAGCCGGTAAAGGTATTAGTCTTCGCTGACTGTGCCGCCAGCATGGCGACTTGAGCACATATGCAAGCATCGTCAAGGGCATGATGATGCTTAAAAGACAGCCTGAACCGTTCAGCTAACGCCGATAACTTGTAGCTTGTCTCACCCGGCCAGACCTTTCTGGCTAGGCTGACCGTGCAAGCATGTTTAAAATCAGCGGTCGGCAGCTGATACTCCGTCATTAGGCTTCGCAATACGCTTATGTCGAAAGCAGCATTATGAGCAACAACGACCTTATTATCCAGCAGCGGTTTAAGCTCATTCCAAAGTTCGGGAAAAGTCGGTTGGTCGACAACGTCGTGAGCCGTAATACCGTGAATTTTTGTATTCCAGTAATCAAACTCCAATACCGGCGGCCTGATAAGATGATAGGCGGTATGCACAACCTCGCCTTTCTCTACCGTGACCACAGCCATACTGCAGGCGCTTGAACGATAGCGGTTGGCTGTTTCAAAATCAATCGCAACAAAATTCATAATTTCTAGGTTCCTCACTTGATCATCCAATTGGTTTCTATTTGGACATTCGACATAGCCCTTGCAATCCTGTAAAAAAGCCATTATCCAACATTTGCCGCTCTGCCCAATTTTCCAGCCTAAAATAATCACCTGATACTACGGCAAAATAAGGTGAGGCCAGAAACTGGACTGTCCTGGTCATTCAGGCAGAGTAACGCGCTGCGCACCAGGTGATGTGATCAGTCTATCTCCATAATCTCCGGAATTTCCGCCCGTCTTTTTATAAACACCCTGTTAACTCGTCGATTGTCCAATTCTTCGATAATAAATTCATGCCCCTCATGGATAATTTTTTGGTTAAGTTTTGGCGGCATTTCGATCCGTGAATAAATCCACCCGCCCAGTGTGTCAAACGTTTCTGAATCCAAATCCAGCTCCAAACCCTCATTAACTTCCTCAATGAGCGCCCGTCCATCAACCGAGAATTCATGCTCTCCCCGTTGTTCAATGATGGGGCGTTCTTCATCAAATTCATCCTGAATTTCACCCACGATTTCTTCTAAAATATCCTCAACAGTCACTAGGCCTGCTGTTCCGCCATACTCATCAACAACAATGGCTAGTTGAGCGCGGTTTTTCTGTAAAATCTTCAGTAAAGTGCTGATAGGCATTGATTCCGGAACCGCAATCACATTTCGCACTAGATCACTAACATCGGGCCGTTGTCCACGTGCAGCGGCAGTTAAAATATCCTTAGCATGAATAAACCCGATTATATTGTCTTTATCAGGATTGCAGAGCGGATAGCGGGTCAGCTGCTCAACCAAAGCAATTTCCAAGTTCTCCTCAAAGGAATTATCCTTATATAAACATATCATGTCGGTACGAGGAATCATCACCTCATGGACATGGCGCTCGGCAAAGTCAAAAATATTATCGACATACGTTAACTCGGTTTTATCAATATAGCCTTGTTTGTGGCTTTCTTCCATAAGAATCCGAATTTCTTGTTCGGTATGGGCGGCTTGATGTTCATCGGCAATTTGGACACCGACCGCCCGAAGCAACTTATTCGAAAGCTCATTAAGGATCCATATAAACGGATACATTAGCTTATAAAACCCGATTAAAGGCACTGCCGTCCATAAGCTGACGCCCTCTGCGTTTTGAATCGCCAATGATTTTGGGGCAAGTTCACCGATTATAATATGCAGCGCTGTAATAAAAGAAAAGGCAATTGCAAATGAAATAGTGTGAACGATATCGCCTGACAGGCCAAACTCGGTCAAAGCCGGTTTAATTAAAGCCGCAACGGCAGGCTCCCCGACCCAGCCTAGTCCCAGTGACGCCAGCGTTATACCAAGTTGACAAGCTGATAAGTAAGCATCAAGATGGTCAACTACCTTCTTAGCAAGCTTGGCCCGTGTATTGCCTTCCATAACCAAGGTATCAATGCGAGTGCTTCTTACCTTTACCATGGCAAATTCGGCGGCCACAAAAAAGGCATTCATCAATACCAAAATCATCACTAAAAACATATTAAAAATAATTGTTGTAGATTCCACCATGTCCTGCTACCCTCACGAGAAACAGGCCCACCTCCTTTGGTTTTGAATCATATTAACATTATGAACCGTTAACAACTAATTTAATCTATTTCAATTGAATTGACCCTCTTTACCTTTTTTTACTTCATGTACCATATGATTCTCAGAGCAGCCCTCCGCTTTATAACGCATCGTAAGTGCCGCCACAACGATTAAACCACCGATTAAGGCATACATTCCCGGAGTTTCGCCGATAAACAGAAAGACCCATACCGGATTTAAGATAGGTTCAATTGTTGTAATAAGCGTGGCTTCAAGAGCCCGTACATGACAAATTCCCCGCGTATATAATACGTAGGCCAGTCCTAATTGAAAGATGCCTAAAAAGCCGACAGCCACTAGATTAGCTGCCGTAAAAGAACTGGTAGTAAAAAAAGGTACGCTGACCAAAAATGCCAAAACATTACCGAGAAGAACTGACCCAAAGGGTGATGCATCTTTCTGCCTTCTCATAAAGATCGTAAATAACCCAAAGCTAATGCCACTACCGATCCCAAATAAATTGCCGATCATGCCGCCTAGTGTAACCTTATCCAAAAAGAAAAATAACATGCCACCAAACACCATACAAATCGTAAGCCAATCACGGCGGGTCGTTTTCTCGCCCAATAGCCAGCCGCTTAGCAGTGCAACATAGACCGGCGCAGTATATTGAAGCAGAATTGCATTGGCTGCTGTCGTCCATTTAGTGGCAATAACAAACGTACATACCATACTGCAGTAAGCCATAGCCCCGGCCCATTGAGTTTTCGAGAAAGTAAGCTGTTCCTTGCGAAATGCAAACCAAATGATAATAGCAGCAATTAAACTCCTGCCGCCTGCAATCGCCATAGGATGCCAGTCTGTCCATTTAATCAGGACTCCGCCCGAACTCCATAAAATTGCGGCCACAGCTAAACTGATGACCGCTTGTCTTCTACTCATTATCCACCTCATCTAAAAATAACTAACTTAAAGTATTCTTGAATCCAAAGGAACATTCCTGCTCGACTTGCCTTTTGACCTTAGCTAATCCTAATTCTTACTTTTTTAGAGAAATTTCCTTTTGCAGTATTGACAAATTTTCGGAATGTGGTATTCTATAAATGTAAGTATTGTTAATTAATAATAATTATTAAGAGGGGGAAATAAGCCATTATGAAAAAATTTGTCTGTCCAATCTGTGGTTATACTCATGAGGGAGATGCACCTCCACTTGCTTGCCCGCAGTGTAAAGTTCCTGGTTTTAAATTCATTGAACAATCAGATACTGCTGAATTGAAGTGGGCTGATGAGCATAGAGTCGGTATTGCAGCTGATGTCGATAAAGAAATTCTTGAAGGTTTGAAAATGAATTATCTCGGCGAATGCACTGAAGTCGGCATGTACCTGGCGATGAGCCGTCAAGCTGATCGTGAAGGGTTCCCGGAAGTTGCCGAAGCTTATAAGCGGATTGCCTGGGAAGAAGCCGAGCATGCTGCTAAATTTGCTGAACTGGTAGGCGAAGTCGTCACTCCTTCCACAAAGAAAAACCTTGAACTTAGAGTTCAAGCTGAATATGGTGCTGCTGAAGGCAAACTTGAACTTGCGAAGAAAGCCAAACAACTTGGTCTTGATGCTGTTCACGACACTGTACATGAAATGTGCAAAGATGAAGCCCGTCACGGTTGTGCTTTCAAAGGTCTGCTTGAAAGACACTTCGGTAAATAATACATATTCTTGTCATTAAAAGGACACAATGGGTTCGAATATTCGTTCCCCATTGTGTCCTTTATTCTCAGGCTACGGCAATTTTCGCCGCGAAGCCAGCAACCATTCTTGCTGTATGGACTTCAACCTTGCCTTAGCACTCTCACTATACTTTCGCTTATAATAATCTCTGTTACAGGCTATACGATGCAGCAACTCAAGCAGCATGTCAATCTCGCGATAATTATTGTATAACCCCAAACTGATTCTGACCAAGCCGGGAAATCTGGCATTAGGCTTATTATAATAATAGTCAATATCGTCATCACTTAATTTCAGTAATTTTATTACATAGGGGTGGGCACAAAACAAACCATTGCGAACTGATATGCCGCCTTCAACCGATAAAATATCTGCCAGCATCTTGTGATGAATCCCTTGCAAGGTAAATGAAATCAGACTGACCCGCTTTTCATTCTTGGCCGCACAACTATAGAGTTCAAGACCTGGAATTGACCGCATTCCCGCAATCGCATAGCAAATCAGATTATGCTCATAATCGTGAATGACATTAAGACCAATCCCGCTAAGTTTTCTGATGGCGGCCACCATTGCAACCGCGGCCATGGCGTTCGGCGTTCCGGCTTCTTCTTTGTAAGGCGGACTGTCCCAGTCAATAAATCTACGGGTTACCAGTTTCGCAATACCGCCCCCTTTATAGACAGGTTCACTGTGTTCAAAAGCACCTTTACGGCCAATTAATACCCCCCCGCCAAACGGCGCATACATCTTATGACCCGAGAAGGCTAAATAGTCGATATGCTGGGCTGAATCATGCGGCTTCATGTCAATGGCACAATGCGGCACAAGTTGGGCACCGTCAACGAAAACTTCAGCACCATATTCATGAGCCATTTGAGCAATTGTGTGAACAGGATTTATATAACCAGTGACATTTGATGCGCCAGTTACAGCGACCAACCTGACCTTACCCTTATACTTAGTCAACTGTTGCCTTAGACTCTCCAACGATAACCGCCCACACCCATCAATGGCTGCATAATCGACTTTAAATTTACCCTGCCATGGTAAATCATTAGCTAGATGCTCCATATCAGTCGAAAGAATAACTTCTTCTGACCCACAGCCAGCAAGCGTATACGCTAAAATATTAATTGATTCTGTCGTATTTTTCGTACAAATAACAACGTCTTTGTCAGCATCTGCATGAACAAACTTTTTTATAATGTCCCGGCTCTGCTCAAACATCTCAGACGACATGATGGATTTAACTCCCGCTCCGCGATGAATTGAAGCATACCAGGGAGCAAACCTAACAATTTCCCTCATCACCGACTTGAGGGGCGGCGTTGTTGCGGCATTATCAAAATTGATTGCTGCTCTGCGACTACCGTTAGCAATAGAAACCGGCGTGTCAGCGCCAACAACCAGACTGCGCAAATACGTTGCGAAGCTGTCTTCCCTCATAATTCTCACCCTCATAATTGATGTTACTCTATTATATTACCGGAACATCAGAAGCGTTAAAGCCCGTCGAGCAGACTTACGGTTATTTTCAGGCCGGCTCTTGCATTTTCCTATATCTTGCATAATAATCGTGTTAGAGATATCAATAGGCATCACGGAGAACCTAATGAAAAACAAATTAAAAGCTTTTTGTACAACAATAGGAATTGACTGCGTAGGCATCGCTCCAATTGGCCCTTATATTGAACTTGGCACAACGCTGGCAAAACGGTTAGCCCTGCATCAGCATACCGAATTTGACGAGCAGGATTTAGCAAAACGCATCGACCCTAGTCTAACCCTGCCTAACGTGAAATCCATCATTGTTTGTTTATTTCCTTATTACATTGGGAATTGCCAAACAGCGAATCTGCCAAAATACACCTACGCGACTGATTATCACAAAGTAACCATCAGTAAATTAACTCAAATAGCCCACTACTTAAAATCCTTGCTGAAAGACTTTGAGCACCAAGCCTTTGCGGACACCGGGCCGCTAGTTGACAGGTACCTGGCTTATCTAGCCGGCCTGGGATTTTACGGCCTTAACAGCCAGCTAATCAATGACAAATACGGTTCTTACTTCTTTGTCGGCTATCTGCTTAATAATTACCCCTTTGAACCCGATCGGCCACTTGCCAGGACTTGCCTCAAGTGCGGACGCTGCCTTGCTGCCTGCCCCGGCAAAATCATCCAGGGCGACTTCACTATCGACCCCCGTGGCTGCAAGTCGTATTTGACGCAAAAAAAGGGGAACTTATCAGACTATGAAATTAACATCCTTAAAAAATCGCAATTAGTGTTTGGCTGTGATATTTGCCAGGACGTTTGCCCGCACAACCAGAATGCCCAACAAACAAAAATAGCCGAATTTAGAACTAATCTAGTTCATAAACTCGACTATGAAGAGCTTGCCGCTATGTCCAATAAAGAGTTTACCCGACGCTACGGCAATCACGCCTTTAGCTGGCGGGGCAAAAAAATCTTGCTGCGGAATTTAGAATACTGCAGCGACTTAGAAAAACCTGAATGAGCTTGCCCCGCTGCGCTCGCAATGACAAGTCTCACTTTACACAACCTTGGTTGTCCAGTCTTCAACATTCCAGATATGGGTCACCCAGTCCTCATAGAAATCCGGTTCGTGGGAAACCAGTAGAATCGTGCCTTTATAGTCTTTAAGAGCCCGTTTAAGTTCTTCTTTTGCTTCAACGTCAAGATGGTTTGTCGGTTCGTCCAGCACCAGCCAGTTGAACTCTTTGAGCATCAGCTTACATAAACGGACTTTGGCATTTTCACCACCGCTTAAGACCATCATTTGACTGGTGATATGCTCATTAGTTAAGCCACAGCGGGCCAAGGCGGCCCTGACCTCGTAATTGGTCATGCCCGGATATTCATTCCAGACTTCTTCCAGGGCAGTATTGGAATTGTGACGGCTTGACTCTTGCTCAAAGTAACCCGGAAAAAGATAATCACCAAGCTCAACCTTGCCGTCATAAGCTGGAATGAAACCCAGCAAGGTCTTTAACAACGTTGATTTACCTAAGCCATTAACCCCTCGAATGGCCACTTTCTGACCCCGTTCAAGAGCAATGCTGACTGGCTTGGTCAACGGCTCATCATAACCCAAGACCAAATCATTCGCCTGAACTATAAAGCGGCTCGGTGTTCTGGCCTCGCGAAAACCAAAGGACGGCTTCGGTTTATCACGGGGCTTTTCTTTTATCTCCATCTTATCTAACCGTTTCTGACGACTGTTTGCCATGCCCCTAGTCGCGACTCGCGCCTTGTTGCGGGCAATAAAATCCTCCAAACGATCTACTTCTTGCTGCTGTCGTTCATACGCCTTAATCTCCTGGCTTTTTCTAACAGTATACGCCTGCTGGAATTGCTCATAATCGCCGGTATAGCGAGTCAAAATAGCATTCTCTACGTGGTAGATTACATTGACAACTTCATTGACAAACGGTATGTCATGCGATACCAAAATAAAGCTATTTTCATAATCCTTCAAATACCTTTTAAGCCATTCGATATGTTCAAAATCAAGGTAGTTAGTCGGCTCGTCCAAAATAAGAATGGTCGGGTTCTCCAAGAGCAGTTTTGTCAGAAGCACCTTAGTGCGCTGGCCACCGCTTAAGTCGGCAACATCCCGATCAAGACCAATATCGCCTAATCCCAACCCGTTAGCCACTTCCTCAATTTTAGCGTCAAGAGTGTAGAAACCGCTGTGTTCAAGCATATCTTGAATTTCGCCCACCTCTTGCAACATACCATCCATCGCTTCGGAGGAAGCATCGCCCATTTTGTCATAGATAGCCAGCATCTCAGCCTCTAATTCAAACATCCGTTTAAAGGCCTGACGCAGAACATCACGGATTGAACTGCCCTTAGCAAGGACAGAGTGCTGATCCAGATAGCCGACTGTGACCTTGTTCGACCATTCAACCTTGCCCTCATCAGGCTCTAGCTGTCCGGTGATAATATTTAAAAAAGTTGATTTCCCTTCGCCGTTCGCTCCAATCAGACCAACATGCTCGCCTTTTAACAACCGAAAGGAAGCGTCTTCAAGTATTTTGCGGGCCCCAAATCCATGGGAAACATTTTCTACAGTTAATACGCTCATTTCATTTCTCCTGCTCACTCAATTATAAATACTTTCAATATTTTATCTTACTTTAGGATAAACTGTCAAAGAAAACTAGACTTATTTCATTATCCATGATACAGTAAAGTACTATGGTATGTTTTTCCAAGGATATGGAGATTCTATATTAAGATATAATATCAGGAGGAATGAGTATGGAGAAATTCACAGCACTTGCGATCAATGATCTAATCATTCAATCGCTCAATAACATGGGGTTTGAAGAACCTACCCCTATTCAAGAGCAATCGATACCACCAGCAATGAACGGACGGGATTTAGTCGGACAAGCCCAAACCGGAACTGGTAAAACAGCAGCTTATGGGATTCCGATGATTCATAAGATTATCGGACACTTTACTGAAAAGCCACAAGGAATCGTGCTAACCCCGACCCGCGAACTTGCGATTCAAGTAGCCGAGGAGCTCAACAAAATCGCCCAATACACCGATGTGCAAACCCTTCCCATTTACGGCGGACAGGATATTGGCCGCCAAATCAAAGCATTAAAAAAACGGCCGCAAATCATTGTCGCCACCCCAGGGCGATTGATGGATCATATGGACCGCCGCACCATCAGGCTTGATGATATTAAATTCGTTGTACTAGATGAAGCCGACGAGATGCTCAACATGGGCTTTATTGAAGATATTGAAAAAATCCTGAAAGATATCCCCGAAAAGCGGCAAACACTACTGTTCTCCGCAACAATGCCTAGAGCCATCCAGTTATTATCCCAACGGTTCTTAAAGGACCCCGCCCTAATCAGCATCCAATCTAAAGAAGTTACAATTCCCCTTGTTGAACAACACTATCTTGAAGTTCAAGACCGCCAGAAATTTGACATTCTGTGCCGTCTGCTTGATATCCAATCTCCCGATCTATCCATCATCTTTGCCCGTACCAAACGCCGGGTAGACGAAGTATCGGAAGGCTTGAAGAAACGGGGTTATTCGGCAGAAGGAATTCATGGCGACCTAACACAAGCAAAACGCGACTCTGTTCTTAGGCAGTTCAGGGAAGGCATTGTTGATATTCTCGTGGCTACAGATGTTGCAGCGCGCGGCCTTGACATCAGCGGCGTCACTCATGTTTATAACTTCGATATTCCACAAGACCCCGAGAGCTATGTCCATAGAATTGGTCGGACAGGCCGAGCCGGTCAGACCGGGATAGCGACAACCTTCGTAATACCACGGGAAATTGAACATTTACGACTGATTGAACGAGTTATCAAACGTAAAATTTCCCGGATGACCATGCCTACAATGACTGACGCTTTAGAAGGACAACAACGAGTAACGGTTGAAAAATTACTTGGAATTGTTGAAGAAGGCAACCTGGAACTCTACAAGGGTCGAGCTGAAGAACTCCTAAATGATACAGATTCGATTACTTTGATTGCCGCTGCCTTAAAACTACTCACTAAAGAACCTAATACCGCACCCGTCAAAATCACTGAAGAAGCCCCCCTCCGCCCACGCGGTGGTGGATTCAGAAGACGCCCAAACCCAAAGGGCCCTGGCGGAAATAACAGCGGCTATAGAAGACGCTAAAATAAACGAGATCGCCACATCATTGGCGATCTCGTTTTTGTTTTACCTTTTTTACCGCTTCACTGGCACTATTTCCAGCCAGTAACCATCAGGATCAGCTATAAAATAAATACCCATGGCTTTATTTTCGTAACAAATACAGTTCATTTTTTTATGATGTTCATAGGCTTGGTCAAAATCATCTGCTTCAAAGGCCAAATGAAACTCATTCTCCCCAAGATTGTACGGTTCCTTACGGTCTTTCAGCCAAGTCAGTTCCAACTTGTGCGGCGTCTTATTGTCACCAAGATAAACCAGTGTAAACTCGGGCTTTTCCATCCGACGTGATTCTACTAAATTCAAGGCTTCTTGATAAAATTTTAAACTCTTCTCAAGATCAAGCACATTAAGATTATTATGGGCGAAAGTAAAGTTCATAATATACCTCCTTCAACCTGTGTGTACCACTATACTATTTTTCGACGCAAATCCCTGCTATATCTGGTAGTACCTAGGCACAAAGCACTTTTTTTCACGCTTTTTATTGGCTTCGTAGCGCTTTTTTGCCTCCTCGAATTCAATATGTTCTTCTTCATCAGCTAATTGCAGCGCAGGTACCCGCATCGGATGGCCACCGGCATTTATTGCGACCATAGTAAAGTACGCCGTCAAAGCACAAATTCTCGACGATTCTTTATATAAGTCCTCAACTTCAACAACGACAGCAACCTCCATCGAGGAATTACCAACAAAGGTTAAATAAGCATGACAAATTACAAGATTTCCCACCATAATTGGATGGTGAAAAGTAAGCTCGTCAACCCTTGCTGTCACAACGTTGGATCTAGCATGGCGATGGGCCACTACATAGGCCGCGTTATCCATTAATTTCATAATTTCGCCGCCATGAACATTGCCTGCAACATTGGCCTGGTGCGGCATCATCACCATTGACATTCCTACAGCTGATTGCTGAACCTTTTTTCCCTCCATGTCAGTTCTCCCCTCAAAAGTGTATTGACCTTATTTTGTCCGATGACCAAGCCGCTATTCTTCTTCTACAAGAAGGAGTGACCCCTAGCGGCTAAGTCCCTGGATACGGTTCGACTAGAATTCAGGTGGAGTTAAAACTCCATCTGAATTAAGTCTCACTTTATCATATTGTCCAAAAGTTATTCGATTTCCTCTTTGTCACGCTACTCAATACAGATTATTGTCTTTTTGACCCAAAAATTACTGGGAATTAGCCCTTTCATCCTGGTAAACACTAAGTAAAAAACCATGGAAGGGAGATTGAGAATGAAACACAATAATCGGCCAAAATCGTTTAGGAAAAAATATAAACGAATTGTCGCTGCTGTCGCTGGCGCGGCAGTGATTTCTTCAGCCATGTTGCCAGGCCTGCCGCTCGCCAAAGTACAGGCCCAGGAAACGCAAAAGACTGATCAGCCCGCTAACAGCAAGACAGAAGACCTGAAAACCGGCCAATCACCACTCAATGCAGCCCGACAATATGCAAAAGACCACGGCTATGACACAAGCCGCAGTAACTTATCGCTGCAATGGAGCAGCAACACCGACGCATCTGTGCTGCTCCGGCAAGATGACGGCAACACGAAGCGGATTAAATTATTAAAAGATCATGACAAGTGGCAGGTAAAAAGCCTAGACAAAGTGGATAAAACCGCCCACAACCTTCGTGATCCAGTCGACGTAGTCAAAGACAATGCTGCCTCTTTTGGTTTTGATGCCCGAACTGACCGCTTCACCCTCTTGTCGCTGGCCGGTCCTAAGGCCATTGTCCAGGTCCGCCATAACGGCCAAACCTTTAAAGTTGATTTAATTAAAAAAGGCGCCGGCTGGGACATTACCACCATTCGCGGAATCGGTGATATGAACCATTCGGCGACCTATACTCCGGCGAGCTTCTTCCCTTATAAAACAGCAGGTACACTCTCACCGGCCCAAGCCATTCTTTACCGGACAAACACCTATGAATCCTGGAAATGGAATGAAACCACCTATCCGAACGATATCACTTTTGGTGTCATTCTACAGAACCCAGAGCTTGCCTCCACTTCCATTCCTGGCGATATTCGCAATAAAGTCGCCAATGTCAATTATAACAATCAATTTGTAGTATTTGCTTATTTAGGCAATGTAGCACCCCGGGGCTACGGCATCGGTATCGAAAAAATCACCCAGTCCGGTAATGCCATAACAGTAACCGTCCATACCAAAAGCCCCAATAATACAACCGACCTTCCTCAAACCAAGTACAGTGATACAATGACCATTGACCGTGCCGCTTTGCGCAATGAGAGTCAAGTGCATATCACCTTTATTGATCAAAATGGCCGAACCCTTAGCAATTACACAATCGCAACACGATAGGTCTTATGTTATAACCGATTGACAGCCATCAGCAGGCCATGAATCAACGCCTGCGGCCTTGGCGGACAGCCGGGGATATAAACATCAACAGGCACCAACGCATCAACGCTGCCGCGAACGGCATAACTTTTACCAAAAGTCTTTCCGCCTGTTGCACAGCTTCCAACAGCCACCACCAGTTTCGGCGCGGGGGTGGCTTCATACGTTTTCAACAGCGCTTGGGTTAGATTGCGTGTCACCATGCCTGTAACCATCAGCATATCGGCATGACGGGGCGATGCCACAAAATTTATCCCATATTGTGATAAATCATATAGGGGGTTCCCGAGCGCCGCCATTTCCCAATCACAAGCATTGCATGAGCCGACATCAACATGACGAATGGCTAGCGACCGACCAAGCAGTTGGCTGATTTTTTTGCGCAAAATACCGCCCGTTTCCATGACTTCGCGCTTTTCCGCCAACTTAAAGTCACTGCCATGATATAATGCACCCTGATGGCAGCCCTGCTGACATCGGCCACAAAAAATACATAATTTATTATTGATCACAGGTCTCCCTGAAACCATCGCAATCGCACCAACCGGACAAAGCTGAGTACAGTTGCCGCAGCCTGAACAAGCCTCAGTCTTGACGAGAACCCCGCCCCTAAAGCGGGGCGGAACGGCACTTTCATTCCACTTTTCGGTAACAATTCCGGTTTTCACAATTTTCCGCATTGTATCAAGCATGATATACCTCCCTACCGGTCAATGCAAGCATAGCAAAGTTCAAAACTTTTATTTATTAAGGGAAAGTCAGGCATGATATTGCCCGGAACTGCCACGGTCAGCGCCGGCCAATTCGCATAGGATGCTGATCGAACAAACAGCCTGTACAACGTATTATCCTGACCGGTCATGACCCAGTGCAGATTCCCGCCGCGCGCTGATTCGCTCCAACCTAGCGCCGATGCATATGGCGGCAGCTCGGGAATCACCGTCTTTAACAGACCCTCTCCAGGGGGAATGCTGTGTAAGATCTGATGAATAATCTGAACTGTCTGGATAACCTCGTCAACCCGCACCCATAACCGGGCGGCAACATCGCCGCTCACCCGAACAGGCACCTTAAAATCAAGTTTATCATAAACACTATAAGGAAAATCCCGTCTGAGATCAATGTCTACGCCTGACGCCCGAGCCCCAACCCCAACGGTCGCTAAATCGAGCGCCGCTTGCCGCGGCAGAATACCTGTTGTATCAATCCGATCAAGAAAAGCTCCACTTTGTTTTAAAATTTCGATAAGTTCCTTAAAGTCAGTCTCAACAATCCGGAGAATATTTTTGATTTTACTCACTAGATCAGTGCTTATATCTAAATTCACACCACCCGGCGTAATCATCCCCCGCAAAAACCGATTGCCTGTCAACTCTTCATTTAGACGCATAAGCATTTCTTTTATGCGACCGCCATGGCTGACCCCAGGGGCAAAGCCCAAGCCGGCACACAGATTTCCGACATCACCAACATGATTATACAGCCGTTCCAACTCAGCCGTTAGCACCCGAAGGTACTCAGCCCGGGCCGGAATGGTGATTTCGGCAATCTTCTCGACCGCTTGAGAAAAGGCCATGCTGTGCGATACGCTGCACGCGCCGCAAATGCGCTCGACCTGGTAAAAGGCTGTCTCCACCGAGAGTCCTTCCACGGCTTTTTCAATACCCCGATGGGTATAAAATAGTTTAGCTTCAAGATTAATGACATTCTCCCCGGCCTGACTGAAGCGAAAATGACCTGGTTCAATAATTCCGGCATGAATAGGACCAACCGGAACTTCAAAGACGCCCGCGCCTTCCACCCCGGGAATTGGATAATTCTTATTGGCTTCAGACACGATGAGACTTTCATCAAAATCCTTACGGAGTGGGTACAGGCCTTGCGGCCAATTCTCATGCAATACCAACGGACGCAAATCAGGATGGCCAATAGGCACTAGTCCGAACAAGTCATGAATCTCCCGTTCATACCAAGCGGCTGCCGGCGCCAACGCCACCAATGAGGGAAACTCATAGGGTTCTTCTTTTAATAAGGCCTTAAGCGCAATATGCTTACCACTACTATTCTCGGCAAAAATACAATAAATAGCCATACTGCCATTTACCATCCGCTCATCATTAGCAAACATTGCCGTCAAAGTGCGCTGCCCGCCGCAGAGCAATTTTGCGACACCCTCCCATAACTTGTCCGCTTCAATTTCTTCATATTTCATCATACTAACCTCCAATTACAATGGCTGCTGCCAGACGGAGCGCATTATTGAAGCATTCGGGCACATAAAACCCAGTAATCGCCACAATCATCACCGACAGAACCATGGCTGCCAGAGCTGGTCTTCCCACCCTGACATTCCGAGCTGTTGCCACCGGTTGGCCGAATAGAATTTGACAGCCATAGTAGAGCATTCCGGCAAAGACTGCTGCAACCAGTACGAGCAAAATCCCCCCCGCCAGTTGATAACCGGCAGCGAAAGCTGCCCAAGTGATAAGGAATTTGCTAAAAAAGATACCGAAAGGCGGTGAACCTGTTATAGCAAGCACCAGCAGAGCAAAGACCCCACCTAATACCGGATTGGCGGCGGCCAGGCCCTTAATGCGCATGATTTGTTTCGTCCGATATTCCTGGGTCAGCACCCCAGCCATATAAAACAAGGCTGATTTAGCCACAGCATGGTTAAAAATATGCAGCAAAGCCCCATATACAGCCAAAGGTGTACCAATACCAAGCGCAAACGTGATAATTCCCATATGTTCAACACTCGAATAGGCGAACAACCGCTTGATATCATGCTGAACCAGTAAAAAGGGGATAGCAATCAAGATGGAAAAAAGTCCTAATGCCATAAGCACCTGCTGAACAAAAACAAATCCCACCGAAGCTTTAACAATCGCGATGTTTCGCATAATAACATAGAGGGCACAGCTAAGAAGTGCACCTGACAATAAACCACTGACTGGCGACGGCGCCTGACTATGAGCGTCAGGCAGCCAAGTATGCATAGGCGCCAAACCAACCTTTGTGCCATAACCAATCACGATAAAGACAAAAGCAAGTTTTACCATCCTCACATCAAGAACAGCGCCGCTGTCTTTAAGAGCCAGCCAGCTTAATGCATCACCACCGATACCAGCACTAACCTGGGCATAATAGAGCAGAATTGTACCTAAAAGTGCCAGGCAGATACCAACAGTGCAAATCATGACATATTTCCAGGCCGCTTCAATCGCTGCCCGGCTGAAATAAAAAGCTACTAGCAGGGCCGACGCCAATGTTGTCGCTTCGATCGCTACCCACATCAGCCCCAAGTTCTCGACAACGAGCACACTAATCATGGTGAAACAAAAAATATTAAATAAAAAGTAATACCGCTTTAACGCCTTCAAATCGTTCTTTTCGGTGATCAGCTCTTTTTCCATATAAGAAGCTGAAAAAAGCGAGGCCGTAAAACTAAGAACGGCGATGACCGCCAGAAATAGGCCACTTAAATGATCAACATACAATATCCCTATCTTAAGCGAAGCGGTTGTGTTGATCGCATAGATGATAATTCCCAGCAACAGACTCGTAAGAGCACTGCCTGTTAGATTCATTATTTTTATAGAACGGCTTGTTGCCCCCGCTAAAACTGCGATCGCCGTAAGGATTGGTACAATAAGCACACCATATAACACCGCGGACATAATCTCATCCTTTCAGCTTACGCAATAAAGTTGTATCGGTCGAAGCATAAGAGATCTTTAACCGATAGGTCAAAATACCGAGTACAGCAACGGCGACAAGCATATCAAAAAATATTCCGAGCTCAAGAATGAGCGGCAGGCCGTTGGTTACCGATAAACCAAGCAGATACAAACCATTTTCCATGATATTAAGACCGACGATTTGGAGAACAGCCTGCCGCCTGATCATAATAATCTGCAGACCAATCAGCACCAGCGCAATAGCTGCAGCCAAGGCATCACGGCTGATAACCCCCGGCAGCGCCTGATCAATAAAGCCATAGGCCAAAACAGTAGTCCCGGCTGCCGCCAACGACGAAAGGTTCGGACTAAGCAGCGAGTTGGTTTCCCGTTCATTTTTGAGACGTTTGACAATTTTAAACAAGATATACGGGATGAAAGCAACTTTTATGACAACTGTTAAGAGACCGGCAAGATAATAATGAACTTCACCTGTTTCGAAACCGATAATAATTGACGCCAAGGCAATCATTACTGACTGGGCGAGAAAAATGCCGACGGCTGTCCGCATATTCGTAACCCTTGTTAAGAAAAAGGCGGTTGTCATCAGGAGAATTATTAATAAGTTCATGGTCTCCCCCCTCTACTGCGCCACCAGCGCCAATAGTGATAATAAACATGATACGGCTAAAAGGCCGGGCAATTTAAAAATCCGCATTTTGTTGGTACTTGTTTCAACAAGCGCCAGCAGGCCGGCAGCCAACATTACTTTGATCACAAACCAAATACCACCAAGACCAGCTTGGCTTAATCCTGGCAGATCCCAAGGCACAAAAAACGCCACAAACAACATCAACATCACGGTTTGCTTAGCCATCGAAGCCCAATGAATCAGTCCCAAGCTGCGACCAGAATATTCGAGGATCATACCCTCATGAATCATGGTCAGCTCGAGGTGAGTATCAGGATTATCGACCGGAATACGGCCCGTTTCAGCAATAAGCACAATAAAGAACGCAATGGCTGCCAATATATACGGCAGGGAAAACGGCAAACCACCGGCCGCACCCGCCATCCCACCAAGCGCGGTGGTATTGGCCGTAAAGGCTACACTGATCAAGGCCAGTAATAAAGCCGGCTCAACAAGGACAGCTAAAAACATTTCCCGGGAACCGCCCATCCCGCCGAAGGCACTGCCGGCATCGAGCGACGCCAGCGCCAGAAAAAAGCGACCCAATCCCAGTAGATAAATTAAAATCAGCATATCAGCGAACTGCGAAACTTCTCCGCCAGTGGCCACTACCCCTGTTGCAGCAAAGACTGTGGCAAAATACACATAAGGTGCCAGCCTAAACACCCAAGATACAGTAGGCGAAACAACACTATCTTTGCCAAAAAACTTCGCCAAATCATAATAAGGCTGCAGAACAGATGGCCCCCGCCTATTTTGAAACCGGGCCTTAGCGGTTTTTATAATACCCTCAATCAACGGAGCTGCCGCCATAATGAGAATAATACTTATTAATGTGTTAATCATACTAACACCTACCTTGAACTCCATATTAGCGCAACAACAGTAACAGCTAGTACATAGCCAATATACAGCTGCAGATGACCGCTTTGTAACCGCCTGATAAACTTCGCACCTCTGATGATGCCGCTATTCAGCGGACGATACAACTTATCGTGCAAGAAATAACGAATACTAAGGTGATATTCCAAACGGCGGCCATAATAAGAGTTGGTATCAGCACTCACTACTTTATGCCGCTCTGGCTGCAGAATGCTCATAAACGCCGTTCGAATCGGCTTAGAAAAGCCAGTCGCCGTGTATTGCATATGAGGCGTGGGGTCAATCCCGCAGGTCCAGGTATCACCAACCTGCTCATGGGATTTACCGCTAAGTCTTGACAGCAGAACCGCAGTGGCCAGCCCTAGCAGCACCAGACCAATGACCGCCGGTACGCCCATGACGCCATCGGCGACACCGGTATTGACCACTAGGCCAAGTGACTGATAATCAAACAAAACAGCAGTTTCCGCCCCCCAATATACGGGCAATACATAGTTGATTATAGGCAAAATGGTTTGGGGGAAAATGCCAATGACCACGCATAAGGCGGCTAACACCAGCATGGACATACTCATGATTGGTGAAACCTCGCCGGCAGCTTCCGCTTTTTCACTACGGGCCTTGCCCAAAAAGGTTATGCCAAAAGCCTTAACAAAACACCCTGCTGCAAGCGCCCCGGTCAAGCCTAGCAAGGCAATCAGCACCGCACCCATCACTTTGCCGAAGATGCTGGCAAATGCCCGCTGCAGCTGAAAAAGCGCCTGAAAGGTCAGCCATTCGCTGACAAACCCATTCAGCACCGGCAACGCTGATATAGCCGCCGATCCAACTAAAAAGGCGACTGCCGTCCGCGGCATTTTTTTAATCAACCCACCCAGCTTTTCAATATCATTAGTATGGGTTTTCTGCACAACAGCGCCAGCCCCAAGAAACAGCAAGGATTTAAAGACAGCATGATTCAGCGTGTGAAGCCATGCTGCACCCCAAGCCAAGGCCGCAGGCAGCGGCAGACCCTTTGCCATAAACACAACACCGGCACCCATACCCAAAAAGATAATACCAACGTTTTCAACACTAGAATAAGCCAAAAGTTTTTTAATGTCATTCTCCATCAAGGCGTACAAAACACCCAAAACACAAGAGACAATCGCTAACACTAGGATAAGTTCACCCCACCAAGCTTGGCCTACTCCCAGAAATTCGAGCAGAAACCGGCTTAATCCATAAACAGCCGACTTGATCATAACCCCTGACATTAAGGCTGACACATGACTAGGGGCGGCAGGATGGGCGAGTGGCAGCCACACATGAACAGGAATCATGCCGGCCTTTGTTCCAAAACCAATGAGCGCCAACAAAAAGACGATACTCGCCATAGGATCGGTCAAGTTTGCATGCCCCAAAGCCTCAAAATCAAGACTGCCGACAGCTGTCGCCAACACGAGGAAGGCAGCCACAATGAAGGCTGTGCCAACATGAGTCATGACCATATAGATATACCCGGCCCGGCGAACGGTTGCATCTTCCCATTTATGAATGACCAGTGCGAACGAAAATATCGTCATAAGCTCCCAGGCCAGTAGGAACGCCACAACATGGCTGACCGAAAACACCAAAATCATGGTAAGTAAAAAAGCATTAAAAAAAGCGGCCATCAGCCATAACCGTTTCCCGTAAAACTCCCGACAGTAACCGATTGCGTAGAGACTCGCGAGCGCTCCAATTACACCAACAAGCAGCAAAAAAAACGCGGCTAATGGATCAAGCCTTGCCGTTACAAGGCCGACCCGACCCCATTCAAACAATGATAGACTCACCCCACCATCTTTGAAAACGAAAATTGCACACAGTACGGCTGAGATACTTCCCACAATCGCCATACAGTGTGCAATATAGTTTGCCATTCTGTCATTTTTTCTAAATAACACTGCGAAAAGTGCTCCTAAACACATCGCTAGCAAAGAATTAAAATATAGAGTTTCGGCATTCATATATTAGCACTCCTTAAGACGCAAAAATCACTTAATTTTATCACTTTTTGACGTTCATTGTAAAATAAGGTTATTGCTCCCAGTTGGCTGCTTGGTACGTAAAAAGGGCATAAACCTTCTCCAGTCATGCCCTTTCTCAAGTTATTGATGTTTTACGACAGAATGCTTGTTTAACAACACTAGCGGACCGCATGCTGCTGAATGAGCGCTAAGAATTCATTGCCATAGCGTTCAAGCTTGACTTCACCAACACCCTTAATTCTGCGTAGTGCAGTCTCATCAACCGGGCAATACTGGCTCATCTCTTTAAGTGTACTATCAGCAAACACAACATACGGCGGAACCTGCTCCCGCGCAGCAATCTGCTTACGCAACTGACGCAAGAGATCAAACAAGGAATCATCTGGTTTAGCTACCTGTACCGCAACCATCTTCTGCCATACCTTTTGCTGCCCCCGCAGAACAGTCATCGCTGTCGGCGTAAGCTTAACGACCGGATACGTGCTGTCAGTCAGCTGCAGATAACCTGTTGCGGCTAGCTGTTGAATCAATGTTTTGATATCCGCAAGCGGTCTATCGGATAAAAGACCGTAGGTAGATAAATCTTCAAACCCAAACTGACGCACCTTTTTATTTTTAGCACCTTTCAGCACATCAGCAACAATCGTAATACCGAAACGCTCTTTCATACGATAGATACATGAGAACACCTTTTGAGCGTCAATAGTGATGTCCATCATTTCACCGTCATCACTACAATTTCCACAATGGCCGCAGTCCTCAACGCCGCCGTTCTCACCAAAATAGCGCAAAATATAATTGCGCAGACAT
>JAQWAQ010000011.1 GCA_028707635.1 Negativicutes bacterium | reverse complement strand
ACGGGGTCATTCCATTTCATACACCGGGTCATAAACAAGGCAAGGGCATGCACCCCAGTTTGGAGAAGATTATTGGTCGGGATACATTAGCCCTTGATTTAGCGTTAATGGAAGAATTGGATGATTTTCATGAACCTCATGGTTGTATTAAGGAAGCCCAGGATTTAGCGGCCGAACTCTATCATGCTGATCACAGCTTCTTTGTGCTGAATGGTACAACAGGTGGCATTTATGCCATGATTCTTACTATTGCCGGGCCTGGTGATAAAATCATCGTTCCCCGCAATGCTCATCGTTCAATCATCGGTGGAATTATCTTAAGCGGCGCTACCCCTGTATTTATTCAACCCGAGGTTGATTATGAATTGGGGTTGGCTATGGGCGTCAGGCCTGAAACAGTGGAGGCGGCCATTAAGCAGCATCCTGATGCAAAAGGGGTCCTGCTCATTAATCCGACCTACTATGGTGTCGCAACAGACCTCAAACGCATTGTTGATCTTGTGCATGCGTATGACATGGCGGTTATTGTTGACGAAGCGCATGGTCCGCATTTGAAATTCAGCGGTAGGCTGCCTATCCCGGCTCTTGATGCCGGCGCCGATATTTGTGCTCAGAGTACTCATAAAATTATCGGGGCTATGACGCAATGTTCGATGGTGCATTGCCGTGAAGGCCGGATTAATGTGCCGCGTCTCAAAGCCATGCTCCAGCTGGTGCAATCTACTAGTCCCAATTATATTCTGATGGCTTCACTCGATGTCGCCAGAATGCAGATGGCAACAGAAGGCAGTGAGCTCATTGAAAAGGCCATTCAATTAGCAAACTGGGTTCGGACTGAAATCAATAAGATTCCCGGGTTGTTTTCGTTTGGTGAGGAAAAGATTGGTCAACCCGGCTTTTATAGCTTTGACCCGACTAAAGTTACTGTAACTGTCAAGGGCTTAGGTCTCCGCGGGGCGGAAGCCGAACGAATTTTACGTCATGAATATAAAATACAGGTTGAATTATCTGATATGTATAATATCCTGTTTTTGATTACGCTGGGCGATACCGAAGTGGAAGCCCGGGCGTTAGTCGAAGCCTTGCGTGATATGGCAGCCAAACATAATCGCGAATGTGATTTTTCCGAATTGGACAATGCCTGTACTTGCATCTCTCACCCGGCGCCACCCCAAGGCGTTATTTCACCGCGTGATGCATTGTTCGGCAATACCTGTACAGTGGCCTTTGATGATTCGGTTGGTCTGATTTGTGCTGAAATTGTTACCTTCTATCCCCCCGGAATCCCGCTGTTATGCCCTGGTGAAAGAATTAGCCGCGAAATAGTTGACTACTGTCGTCAATTACAGCGGGCCGATCTTCATATATCGGGTCCTGAAGACTATCTGCTTAAAACCATTAAAGTGGTGGATTGAGTTTATATGGGCAAAATATTTTGTTTGATGGGGAAAAGCAGCTCGGGGAAGGATACAATTTTCAAATTGCTTAAAGCCGATAAAGATTTGTCGCTTAAGCCAATTATCCCTTACACAACAAGGCCGAAACGGGAAAACGAAGGCCACGGCACGGATTACTTTTTTATTGATCAAGGCGTGCTAGAAGCATATAATCGCCAGGGAAAAATCATTGAACAGCGCGAATACCAGACAGTGAATGGTAAGTGGTATTATGCCACAGTGAATGATGGGCAGATTGATTTGGCCAGAGCAAACTACTTATTAATCGGCACATTATCTGTTTATAACAGTCTGCAAGTTTATTTTGGCAGTAATTGTGTTGTACCGTTGTATATCGATGTTGACGATGCAACTAGGCTGGAACGGGCCATGAACCGGGAAAAACAGCAGCAGCAGCCTAATTACAATGAAATGTGTCGGCGCTTTTTAGCTGACAGCAGCGATTTTAGTACTGAAAGGCTACTTCAAAATTCTATTACAAAGTGGTATAATAATAATAACCTGACTGAATGTATAAATAAAATTAAGACAGATATTCTTACCGAGATCAATTAATAGATGCAGAAGCGTAAAACACAGGGGAGGGTACCTGTGTTTTTTTATATAACTAAGGGGGCGAGGTTATGCGAGCCTGCAGTTTCGTTTGCTTAGTATTTTGCGCTTTATTAATCACAGATCAATTTTATCGGGGTCTTAATTTGACAAGACTATTCTTGGGCGGATTTGTCGCTGTTGCCTTTTGGACTGACAATAGCCGTTGGTTAATTCGTCGGTATCGAAAAATGTTTTATCCAAACTCTACACATAATCCCAATGGAAAGTGAGGCACTAAATTTTTAGTGCCTCACTTTCTATTATTGCCAGTGCTTTTTTAATTGCAAGTACCAAAATTTGATTATTTCATTTAAAAGAATTATAATTCATTATGTAACAGTATTTTTAATTTGAAAGGGTAGAGCCTACGTGAAGATTAACAATTTGGGATCTGCCAATCCGCAGCCGCTGATCGAACATGACACAAACATACGGGCGGGAAAAAGCGCGAATTTTTTTGCTGCTGACCTCCGCCAGGCTGAAGACGGTCAGTCTAAAGAACGGCTGAATGCTTTACTTGATGAGATAACCAAGCAAGGTAAACGGTTAGGCCAAGTGCCGACCTATTCAGAATTAAAAACATACCGCGAGCTTGTACGGCGGTTTGTTGGCGAGGCCGTCGGCCAAATGTACAATTTGCAGTCTCATACTGGCTGGGACCGGCATGGACGGCAAAAGATGTACACAATTATCAAGCAAATTGATGACAAACTGGCCGGTTTGACGGAAGATGTGCGTCACGGTCAAGAACGTCAGCTCGAGATTATGGCGAAACAGGATGCCATTCGCGGAATGCTTGTTGATATGTATATGTAGGTCGAGGTGCCAAATGCAATGGAATGAAATCGTCGGCCATGCCGAAAATATGAATAGCTTACAGGATATGCTAAGTAATGGCCGGGTGCCTCATGCCCTGCTGTTTGTTGGACCGGAAGGTGTAGGGAAGGCAACAGTAGCCAGGCTCTTTGCGGCCGGCCTTCTCTGCAGCGGTGCTGGCCAAAAGCCTTGTGGTGAGTGTTCTTCCTGTAAGCAGGTACATGCGATGAGTCACCCTGACCTGATTGTCATGTTGCCGGATGGTGCGTCAATTAAAATTGATCAGGTTCGGCAATTGCAGCGTGAAGTCGCGTTGGCTCCTTATTACGGGCAACGGCGTGTTGGTATTATTGATGCCGCTGAAACAATGACGGTTCAGGCTGCCAACAGCCTGCTTAAGACCTTGGAAGAACCACCGAGCGATACCGTGTTTATTCTGATTTCAAATTCTCGTCAGCAGTTATTGCCGACAATCATATCACGGTGCCGGATTATGCCGTTTTACTCCTTGCCTTATGAAGCGCTAAGTAAAGCCCTTGCTGCACAGGGGTTTGACCACGCCCAAGCGGGTGCGGCAGCCCGGATTAGCGGCGGCAGGATGGGTGCCGCACTGGGGTTTTTGGCGAAGGACGGATTGATTGTGCGTAATCAGGCGACAGACATTGTAGCAGCCTTGCCGGGGTGCCTGCCCAATTATATTTGGGAGACAGCGCTCTTGTTTGAAAAGCTGGAACGCCGGCAGGCTTTAGAATTATATAAGCATATGACACTCATCCTTCGAGATCTGCTAGTTTATGCAGCAGTAAAAGATACTGTATTGTTATTTAATGCTGACATTGCCGAACGACTGGCAACTGTCGCTCACCACTGGAGTGAGCATAGCCTTTTGAACGCTCTTAAGGCCGTAGAATTTGCCCGGAGGGCATTGGTCGCCAATGCAAATACCCGCCTTACCAGTGAGGCGTTGTTAATAAAACTGCGGGACGCAGCAGGGGAGGATTAACGTGCAGACAGTTGTTGGTGTGCGTTTTAAAAAGGCAGGTAAGGTTTATTACTTCGGCCCTGGCCAAGTTATCATTGCCGCCGGAGATTTTGTCATAGTAGAAACAGCACGGGGCCTTGAATACGGCGAAGTTGTTATCGGTCCGCGTGAGGTGAATGAGAGTGAAATTGTTGCTCCGTTAAAGACAGTAATTCGTAAAGCAACTCTCCAGGATAATGAGAAAGTGAAGGAAAACAAGGCTAAAGAGCAAGAGGCCTTTGAGGTTTGTGAACAAAAAATCAAACTGCATAAGCTGCCGATGAATTTAGTCGATGTTGAGTATACTTTTGATGTCAACAAGATTATCTTCTATTTTACCGCTGAAGGTCGGATTGATTTCCGCGACCTTGTTAAAGATTTAGCCGCGGTTTTCCGTACCCGCATTGAACTGCGGCAAATCGGAGTGCGCGATGAAGCCAAAATGATGGGCGGAATTGGCTGCTGTGGGCGGTCGCTGTGCTGCTCTACATTTCTCGGCGACTTTGAGCCAGTCTCGATTCGAATGGCCAAGGACCAGCATCTATCGCTCAATCCTACTAAGATTTCCGGTATTTGCGGCAGGTTAATGTGCTGCCTCAAATACGAAAACGACTGTTATACGCCGGTTTCTAAAAAGGTAGCGCAGCCGATTGTAGGACGGACGGTCGTCACTGTTGAAGGCGAAGGCAAGGTTGTGTCACTCAATCATAATAAGAAAACGGCCGTGATTCAACTGGATCAAGGCAAGAATATTGTGGTTCCTTGGGATGAAGTGGCGGAAAAGGAAGTCGATGAATAGTAGCCATCCCGGCGAGCGAATTGACGATTTGTTAATTAATAATTTGAAGATTATTCAGCATGAGCGGGAATTTCGATTCTCGCTTGATGCTGTCCTATTAGCCCATTTTGCCACTGTGCGGCCCGGGGCGGCTGTTGTTGACCTTGGGACAGGCACTGGTGTGATTGGCCTATTATTGACGGCGCTTGGCGCTGGCCGTGTGACGGGGGTGGAGATAAATCCCCAAATGGCTGAATTGGCGCAGCGCAGTGTACAACTGAATAAGCTTGAGCATCAAGTCGGGATTATTCATGCCGACTTTCGCCAATTAAAAGGCGTACTGCCGTCTGGTCAATGGGAATTGGTTGTGGCGAACCCGCCTTATCGCCCAATCGGGCGCGGATTAATTAATCCGTCCGATGCTGTAGCTTCGGCCCGGCATGAAATCACGGCTGACTTAGCTGATGTTGTTCAAGCCGCCCGTTATTTGGTCAAATACCGTGGCCGGTTTGCCATGATTCATATTCCGGAGCGGATGGTCGAGGTGCTTTCGGCGATGAGTCGGGCCGGAATTGAACCTAAACGACTGCGGTTAGTCTATCCTGCTGCCGATAAAAAGCCCAAACTCATGCTGGTTGAGGGCGTGAGGGGGGCAAAATCGGGTCTTGATGTTCTGCCCCCGCTTGTTGTCTATGACAAACAGGGTGATTATACAGCTGAAATAAGGGCCTATTATCCGGAATTAGCAAAGGAAGTGATTGATTGAGCGAAACAACCGGCACCTTATATCTTTGTGCAACACCAATCGGCAATTTAGAGGATATAACCTTCCGGGTTCTTAATGTGCTTAAACAGGTGGATGTTATCGGCGCGGAAGATACTCGGCATACGCTAAAACTGCTCAATCATTTTGAAATTCACACCCCTATGATCAGCTATCACGAACATAATAAGGCTGACCGTGGGCCGGAGCTTGTTGAGCGATTGCGCAGCGGTCAGGATGTAGCCATTGTCAGTGATGCTGGAATGCCTGGTATTTCTGACCCAGGCAGTGATCTTGTCCAGCTCGCCCTTGAGGCCGGAATCAAGGTTACACCGCTGCCTGGTGCTAACGCTGCCCTGGCTGGGCTGGTTTGTTCCGGACTGGATACCCGAATGTTTACCTTTATTGGCTTTTTGCCTAAGACAACCAAGAAACGCCGGGAGCTAATTAGTACGCTGGCAACAAACCCCTATACCTTGATCTTCTATGAATCGCCGCATCGCCTTAAAGCCACACTGGCTGAACTGGCCGCGGGATTAGGCGACAGGCAGGCAGCCGCAGGGCGGGAGTTGACGAAAAAATTTGAGGAGTTTGTGAGAGGCTCACTAACAAAGCTCCAGGAGCATTTTGCCATGCATCAGCCGCGGGGCGAGTTCACATTGATTATTGCCGGAACCGGTGAAGAAAAAGCCCCAGTGCCCTCAGACGAAGAAGATCAGTCTTCACCGCTGGAAGCCGTCCTGAATTTAGTGGCGCAAGGGACAAATAAAAAAGACGCCATCCGAATGGTGGCGCTTAAAAGGGGCATCTCTAAAAGAGAAGTTTATCAGGCGGTTGTTGAACATGAAAAGACTATCTAAAAAGAAGGCTTAAATCGCTTGCTTGGTCATTGAATCTGTGCAGCTACGGCAAACGTTTTTCCCTTTGAAATTAGTTACTTCATCAGCGTTGCCACAAAATACGCAAGCGCAGGCTGGCTCATATTTACGAAGAATGATACGATCGCTGTCTACATAGATTTCTAAAGCATCTTTTTCCTCGATAGCAAGAGTGCGGCGTAATTCGATGGGGATGACCACCCGGCCAAGCTCGTCCACTTTGCGGACAATACCAGTTGATTTCATATTTTATTTCTCCTCTCAAAGCAACAATATTCGACAAAATTGTCTAACTAAATATTACCAAATGCAACAAAGCTTGTCAACCTTTTTCTTCCATATGATATTGAAATTCCCAGAACAGGGTATATATTGTAGTAGGATACAAACGTTCTTGTCGTAAAGACGCGAAATTCGTCGAATATCTACAACTCGTAAACCGAAATTTGAAAGGCAGGTTTAATTCATGTCGAAAAAAGCATTTTTTATTACCACTCCGATTTACTATCCCAGCGATCGGCTGCACATTGGTCATGCTTATTGCACGACAATCGCTGACGCTGTGGCCCGCTATAAACGGCTGGCTGGTTATGATGTATTTTTCTTAACAGGCTCTGATGAGCATGGTCAGAAGATTCAGCGCAAGGCCCAGGAAAACAACGTTACTCCGTTAGCGTATGTTGATAAGATTGTGGCTTCTTTTCAAAATCTCTGGGTCAAACTCAATATTTCTAATGATGACTTTATCCGTACTACCGAAAAACGTCACTATGAAGTTGTACAGGCCATCTTCCAAAAGATTTACGATCAAGGAGATATCTATAAGTCGGAATATGCTGGCTGGTATTGTACGCCTTGTGAGACGTTCTGGCTGGAGCGCCAATTAAATGACGGAAAATGCCCTGATTGTGGCCGGTCAGTCGAGCTTGTTAAAGAAGAGAGCTATTTTTTCAGGATGTCGAAATATCAGGACCGCCTGCTCAAATATATTGACGAAAACCCGGCGTTTATTCAGCCTGTTTCCCGTCGCAATGAAATGATTAATTTTATCAAAAATGGTTTGGAAGACCTCTGCGTTTCTCGGACGACCTTTGATTGGGGCATCCCGGTACCATTTGACACTAAACATGTAGTCTATGTTTGGTTTGATGCCTTGGTGAACTATATTACAGCTGCAGGCTATCTCAATGACCGCGAGAAGTTTGCTAAATATTGGCCGGCCGATGTCCACTTGGTTGGCAAGGAAATTGTCCGGTTCCACTCAATCATTTGGCCTGTTATTCTGATGGCGCTTGATTTGCCGCTGCCTAATCAGGTTTATGGTCATGGCTGGCTTGTTGTTGAAGGCGATAAAATGTCCAAATCTAAGGGGAATGTAATTGACCCTATCGGGCTGATTGAGGAATTTGGCGCTGATGCGATTCGGTATTATTTGTTACGGGAAATTACCTTGGGGATGGATGGCAATTTCTCGCGGGAAGCTTTAATTACCCGCATTAATGCTGACCTAGCCAATGATTTAGGCAATCTGCTCCATCGTACGCTCAATATGATTGGCCGATTTAACAAAGGGATCATTGAGCAACCGGGCGAGAATGAAGCTGTTGACGAGGAACTTACCAAACTGGCCAGTGAAACAGCGGCCCTGTACGAGAAGCTAATGGACAATATGGATATAAACAGTGCCATTAAGCACGTATGGACCCTTGTCAGCCGTACCAATAAATATATTGATGAAACTGCACCTTGGGCTTTGGCCAAAGACCCTGCTAAGAAAGACCGCCTTAATACTGTGTTGTATAATCTTGCCGAGACTTTGCGGATTGTTGCCATTCTAATTTCGCCGTTTATGCCGACGACCGCTCCGAAGATTTGGGAGCAGCTTGGTTTGACAACAGATTTTGCTCAAGCGACACTGGCAGATGCACAAGGTTGGGGTCGGTTGCCGGCGAGTACTGCGGTAGCTGAGCCACAACCAATCTTTCCGCGTATTGAGGATAAGCCTGCTGAGGAAAAGGCCGAGCAAGTGGCTGCTGCCGATAGTACGGTTACGGCAAAGGCTGAGGAGCCGGCAATCGAGGAGACTCCGGAAATTACCATCGATGAGTTTGCCAAAATGGATTTGCGGGTCGTTAAGGTCATTGCTGCTGAGAAAGTGAAAAAAGCCGATAAATTGTTAATGCTTACCGTTGATTTAGGAACCGAGCAGCGGACCATTGTTTCCGGTATTGCTAAACACTATGAACCAGAGGAACTTGTTGGCCAGAATGTTGTTATGATTATCAATCTAAAACCGGCTAAAATTCGCGGCATTGTCTCGCGGGGCATGGTGTTGGCCGCCTCTTGCGACGATAAACTCAAAGTGGTGTCAGTTCCTGATATGCCTGCTGGCAGCAAGGTGAAGTAAGATGCTGTTTGACTCTCATGCTCATATCGATAATGTGCGGTTTGACGAAGACCGCGACCAAGTGATAAAAAGGGCGTTGGAAAACGGTGTTGAAGGGATTATAAACGCTGGGGCCTGTATGACGTCCTCGGCTAGCTCGATTCAGTTGGCCGAACAATACCCCTGCGTTTATGCAGCCGTCGGTGTTCATCCGCATGATGTTAAGGATATAAAGGCCGGCGATTACGAACAGCTTGCTGAATGGACAAAGCACCCTAAGGTTGTGGCGATTGGTGAAATTGGCCTTGATTACTATTATAATCTGTCGCCGCGTGAGACCCAGCAGCAAGCATTTATTGCCCAAATTGATGTTGCTCGTCAGACAAACATGCCAATTATAATTCAAGATCGTGATGCTCATGGTGATATTCTGCAAATTATTAAGAAAGAGGCCAAAGGCATCCGGGGTGTTTTTCATTGTTATTCCGGCAGCATGGAAATGATGCGCGAAGTAGTAAATTTGGGGTTTTACGTGGCGTTTGGGGGATCGGTTACCTTTAAAAATGCGGCTAAACTGCCGGCAATTGCTGCTGCTGTACCGCTAGAAAGGCTGCTCTTGGAGACAGATTGCCCATATTTGACACCCGAACCCAAGCGCGGACGCCGCAATGAGCCGAGTTATGTTAAGTTTGTTGCAGAATATATTGCCTCAATCAGACAGTTGGAATTTGCCGTTTTGGCTGAGGCAACGACGAACAATGTGAAGAATTTGTTTGGGTTAGATTAGGTGTGTGGAGCAAAGTAAAAATGAAACGAAATCAGTGAACAGGAATCGTAAATAGAGAAGCTTTACTATGTTGAAATTGGTAATTGGAAATTGGGAATGGGACTGCAGTCCCAAAAAACTAATGCCAAAGAAGTGGCGGCGTTTTTACGCTTGATTAGCATGATATTTCCAACAAAGGAATAAATTGGGCAGTGGGTGAATATCCTTTATCACAGGGAATCACCCACTTTTTTTTATTATGTGGCGGTAAAGAGTGATTTTTGGCGAAATATGACTTTATTACTTCTGTTTATCGTCGTTTTATGTTTTATGACTAATTACCAATTACCAGTTATTAAGCCATATGCATAAAAGCGGTAAAATTGGATACACTTTGCTTAGTTGCCAATCGTTATGTGATTTGACAAAACGAGACTAAGGTGCTAAAATATATACTCGTGTTTCGAAGGGAGGTTTGTTATGACCATTTTTTCACCGCAACAGGTGATGAGCAAAGGCAAAATAATGCTAATTGCTGCCTTGGTCATCACTACTTTACTGGTCACTGGTTTCGCTTGGGCGCATAAAAATGTAAACATAGTCGTAGATGGATCAGATATAGCAGTTAGTACGTTGAAATTAAAGCCCGAAGCTATTCTTGCGCAGGCTGGCGTGGTTCTGGGTGACAAAGATGAATACCGCCTGTCTACAGCAAAACTGCGGAATGGAACAACGATTGAGGTGTTCCGTGCTGTTCCGGTCACAGTTACATATCAGGGTAAAGAACAGGCAATCGTAACTGGAAAACCAACAGTAGGAGAACTTGCTGAAAGTCTGGGGATTTTACAGCCAAATATCAAACTTGAGCCGGGTGAAGAGACAAGAATTAATGCCGGCCTAAACATCAAGGCGATTATCATGACAGAGCAAGTAGTGGAGCGCCAGCTTGAAGAGCCGTTTATCGTTATCCACCAACCGAACGCCACTATGGAAAAGGGTGTTGAACAGGTGGTTGAAGAAGGCCAAAACGGCATCAAAACTGTATCAGTTAAACTACATTTTGCTGATGGAAAGCAAGTGGCTGAGGAAGTCATTGCCCAGGCGATTACCGTCCAGCCTAGGTCGCGGATTGTTAATGTTGGCACGCGTGATATGATTAGTACATCACGCGGGGCGCAGCGTTTTCAACGTGTTGCATGGATGGAAGCCACCGCCTATCTGCCTACTGACGGATCGGTTCATGGTCTCACGGCTACCGGTATTCCGGCTCGGCATGGGATTGTGGCCGTTGACCCTGACGTAATCCCGCTCGGTACCAAGGTTTATATCCCCGGGTATGGCGTAGCGCTGGCTGCCGACACGGGTGGAGCAATCATTGGGAACAAAATCGATTTGTGTATGGAAAGTTCCAGCGATGCCTGGCAATTTGGCCGCAGGTCGATCAAAGTCTACATTTTAGAATAGGTTATTATTTAACCAAGACATAAAAAATACTATAAGCAATGAAACACAGCAAAGAAGGCGCGATTTTGTCGCGCCTTCTTTGTGCGGTTGCGTTTGCTCACTTTACAACAGATAACAAGATCCCGGCAAGAATGATGCCGATTCCGCTTAATTGGAGTAAAGTGAGCTGTTCATTGAGCAGCCAGAAGGAACAGGCAATGACGACAGGAAGTTCAACTGCCCCTAACAGAGCGGCGCGGCTTGTGCCAATATAGGGAACGCCTTTGGCGAATAGGTAAAAAGGCAAAATAATCCCGAAGAGGCCGAGAAAACCGCCATATTGCCACAGCCCGGCTGGTAGTGAGCCATCAATGAGAAAGCGTGGCGGAAAGACAATGAAGGCAATTATTACTGCGCCTAAAACCATCCAGTTATTGCGGACAATGGTTGGGGCCTGCCGCACTGTTCTGCCGCTAAGATAGATAAACAGCGTGTAGCTAAGGGCCGAGAGTAAGCCTAAGAGCACTCCTGACAAGGTAAGACTGGAGGCAGACGCAGCGCTGCTATAACCGACTGCCAGCACAGTTCCTGCCATAATGATGCCTGCTGAAATCTGCTGAAACAAGGATGGTTTACGGTTATGAGCAATATAATCAAGTCCAATTCCCAGCCAAGTAAATTGAAATAATAGAATAACGGCATAAGAAGCTGGCAATGTTTTAAGGGAAAGGTAGTAGAATATCCCAGTCAAACCGCTCATTGCGCCGGTAGTCGCTAAGGCAGCGATTTCCTTAAAGGAAAGACTTAGGGTTTGCCGCCAATAGGAATGAGAGCTAAGCCAGAAGCCTAGCCAGCCGAAAAACATTTGGCTGCCGACAACTTGGGCTGTGGTAAAACCATGCTGATAGGCTAGCTTGGTCACAGTGGATAGTAGGCCATAGGAAGCAGATCCTAAGAAGACTAGGATGCTTGCGAGAGATTTGTTCAATTTAATATGCTCCTTAGAAAATATTAGTGAGTTGAATTCAGTGATACGATAATATATTACCACAGGAAGTGTGGGACTGGTTGGAATTTGGCGTAATCTGGTATAATAGAATGAGTTCTTGAAGAAAGAGTCTTAGCATCGTATGGTCAATGGCTCAGACAAGTGGAGGTGACGCTATTTAAGATGATTAAAGAAGTTATTGTCGTAGAAGGAAAACAAGATGTACACGCTGTTCGGCGGGCGGTTGATGCCGATTGTATAATAACCGGCGGATTTACGCTATCCGCCTATACTTTAGAGCAGATTCAGCATGCTTATTATAAACGTGGTATCATCATTCTTACTGACCCTGACAGTGCGGGAGAGCGGATTCGAAAGTTTTTGACCCAGCGTTTTCCAGAGGCCAAGCATGCTTTTGTACCCCGGGAAGCAGCCAGCGCCAATAACGATATTGGCATAGAGCAAGCATCGCCAGAGGCCATTCGGACAGCCCTGGGTAAGGTTAGGTATTTGGAGTGGAAACCGTCCGAGGAATTTAATTGGAGTGATGTGATTGATGCCGGTCTTACCGGAATCCCCGACGCCTCTGGCTATCGGGCCACTTTAGGGGCCGAACTTGGGATTGGCTATGCAAATGCCAAGGGGTTTCTGCAGCGGCTTAATCATTATGGAGTGACACGGCAAGAGTTTGAACAGGCTGTCGCGCGGTTAGCAAGTAAACAGAGTAAAGAGATTTGATTTTTAGGAGGCCGCTAAGAAATGCATCCTACTATAGCGCAAAAAGATGTGACATTACACATTATTAAAACATTTGGTTTACGCATGAGTAAAAAACTGGGGCAGAACTTTTTAATTGATGAAGAAATTGTCGAGGGAATCGTTGAGGCTGCAGAGATTCAGCCGGGTGACACCATCCTGGAGATTGGTCCTGGTATAGGTACTCTGACGCAGGGATTGGCAGAAAGCGGCTGCAAAGTAGTCGCAGTTGAGCTTGATAATCGGCTGATTGACGTTCTTGGCAAAACTCTGGCTGGTTATGACAATGTTCGCGTTGTTCATGGTGATATATTAAAGATTGACATTTCCCGGGAAATAATGGCAGAAAGGTACAAGGTTGTTGCTAATCTACCATATTATATAACAACACCGATTATTATGGGACTGCTTGAGCAGCGACTGCCGATTGAGCGTTTGGTCACAATGGTGCAGAAGGAAGTGGCTGAACGGATGGTAGCGCCACCTGGCGGTAAGGATTACGGCGCACTTTCGGTAGCTGTGCAGTACTATACGCAGCCGGAAATCATGTTTATCGTCCCGCCTAGTTCCTTCATCCCGGCTCCGTCAGTAGAGTCGGCGGTGATTCGGTGTGTTGTGCGCAAAGAGCCGCCTGTAGACATTCTTGATGAACGGAAATTTTTCCGGGTTGTTAAAGCTGCCTTTGCGCAGCGCCGCAAAACGTTCACCAATAATCTTAAAGGAGCCGGGATTCCGGCCGAACAGGTACAGGCGATTTTGGCAGAGGCCGGCATTGATGGATCACGCCGCGGGGAGACCTTGTCGTTAGACGAATTTGCCGCTGTTGCGAATGCATGGAGGTAAGGGAGGGAACTGTACTTTTGGCATTGCCCCAAAAGTACCAAAAGGGCTAGGCCTGTCTTTCAGAAGCCTTGAAAAATCAGCACGTTACTGAAAATCCGTGAACTCGCTGCGCTCAAACAACCGGATTTTTTAATCGTAACGCGCTGATTTTTCATCCTGCGGAACGTCTTCTTCCAGAATGGCCGAGGGGAACGAAATGCGGGAAAGTAGTAAGTGGTAATGGGTAAGTGGTGGACGGTACGGGGTTGCGGTTTTCTGGTTTCCCCCACTTTCCGCTCCAAGGTGGCTGCCGTACATTTGACCTTTCAGCAAAAGACCCTACTCAAATTGAGTAGGGCTTTTCGTTTAGAAAATGATCCAGCAGATCAAACCTCCGCTCGCTATTATAACCCATATAGCTTCTGGTACTGACTTGCCGGTTGCGGGGTTCAGTTTTGAAGACAGCAATTGCTTCCAGGCAATCACCGACAATAGTATCGATAATTTTATTGGTGTGAATTTGATTTTTGATGGATGAACCCAGTCGATAATGGGGAATCGTTGTTGCTACGTCGATTCTAAGCTTGTGAATACGGGCCAAAGCCACTGGAACAGGCGGGATGGCTAGTTCGCGAATCGGGATTGTTTCGAGGAGACGGCGGGAGACCGCATGCGGGCCATGAGCGGGAGTTGCAAGATTGATTTTTTTATCTAAACCTAATTCTTTGTTCAGGTTTAGCCGCCATTGAAAAGTTGGATTATACCGCTCAATATGCCGTGGCGGTGAAGGATAACAGTTTGTTAAAGCGATATCAAGATGCTTTAACAGGATTCCGTCAACCAGTTCCATCAGATTTTCGCTGAAGGTGCCCACCATATCACCGTCGACAAAGGCAATGACATCGCTACCTAACGCTAGAGCGACTTTTGCACCAATTGCTCTGGGTACGTCGATGCCAAGACAATCATTGAAGTAAAGAATTTGCAGTTTTGGGATTCTAAGTTGCAGAACCTCCTGCATGGTGGTGTCTTTGGAGCCATTTGCTACAAGAATAATATGGTCCACCGGTAAGGTTGCTAAGTTTTGTAGTACCGTGACAATTCGGCCTGCTTCATTTTTTGCTGGAACGACCACGCTTATCATGCCGCCATCACCTCGTGAATGGAGTGCGGTGCATGTGACCGGGGTGGTCACAAACTTAGTACAGTATATGGGTTTCGGCTCTGTTTGCTCATTGTCCCGAAAAAAAGAGGAGGGAGCAAAATTACCTGACTCTACATAGTATGAAGTAATGAGGGGGAGGGGTGAGCAGTGGCTATAACAGTCGGTGATTTAGTTATTAGAAAATCACATGGCGGTGACATAGTTTTTAAAGTAACCGATATTCGTGAAGAAAGTGGTGGACAGCAATGTTGTGTACTTAAAGGAATGCACTTGCGGCTGATTGCGGATGCACCAATCGTGGATCTTGAGAAAATTGATGCCGAACATTTGCGCAACGAGATTGTCCGGATGGAAGGTATGCACAATGAAACCTTGAAGCGAGTGATGATGCGGCGAAGTATTGAACGGGAAAAAGTAGAGATGGGCCGTTCGGAACCGGCAAAAAAGTTCAGTTTTTTCGATCTTCCCGGCCGAGTTCTTCATCTTGATGGCGATGAGGAATATCTAAAGATGTGTTTAAAAACATACAGTCAATTAAATATCGAGGCAAACGGCCGGTGCATCACGGAAGATAAACAAAAAGACAGTGTAGTTGAATTGCTTGCTGAATATCGCCCGGATATCCTTGTGCTTACAGGGCATGACGCCTTGATTGGCAATGGCAAAAAAGATTTTAGCGACATTAATAGCTATCGCAACTCAAAGTACTTTTGCGAATCCGTTAAGCGAGCGAGAAATTTTGAACCATCTCGGGATGATTTAGTCATTTTCGCAGGAGCCTGCCAGTCGTACTTTGAAGCAATTTTGGCGTCTGGAGCCAATTTCGCAAGTTCGCCCACCAGGATCTTCATTCACGCCTATGATCCGGTCTTTATCGCTGAGAAGGTCGCCTTCACGCCCATTAATAAAACAGTAGATGTGAGTGATGCCCTTACTGCATCGGTAACAGGAATTGAAGGGGTTGGTGGTCTTGAAACGCGCGGGAAATTTCGCCTGGGACTTCCTAAGACACCATACTAATTATTAAGTTACAAAGGTCACAAAGAGCACAAAAGGCGCGATATTCATCGCGCCTTTTGTGTTCTTTGCGTCTTGGTGGTTCGGTTATTTTACCATTTCGGTCAGCATTTCTTTGTAGAACAGCTAGAGCTTTTGCCTGCTTTAGGGCAAAGTTCTGATGCAAATTCAGTAAATGAATCTTTGCAAGTCTTGTTTTCACTGCAGCATGAGCAGCCTGATTTTTTAAAGTCAGCCAAATTAAATCACCTCCTTTATAGTGCTAGTTTTCCCGCTAAGCGATCTTTGATAATTGTTAAATTGAGACAGATATAGAGTTGTAATCGCGGTGTGAAGATATTACCAGGCGTTAAAAAACAGGACTTTTTCTATTAAAAGAGAATTAATATTAACGGAAAATAAAAGACACATGCTATTTGGACCCTGAGAATACAGCTCATAATAAGAAAGGTAGGAAAATAATTTGATTAAGAAAAGTAGACTATCAAAAATTCTGGTTTTAAGTTTTACCGTGGCTTCGTTGTTAACCACCTCATTCGGCGGTGCTTTCGCCAGTTCGGCATTGGCTGCTGATATAGCGGCTACAGAGCAAAAGGAATCAAATAATGATAAAGAAATTATTACTGGTATTGTGGCCCTGGGCTTGCTTGCTGTGCTTGCAAGCGGCGGCGATGATGACAGCAGTAGTAATCAGACAAGTAATTCAAACGCTAAAACATCCACTCCTGTTTCGTCAGGCAATGTAAAAGCTGCTGAATCTAAGGCTGTACAATTACTGAATGCTGACCGTGCTAAATATGGTTTGCCTGCTTTGAAGGTCAATAGCGCATTGACCGGGCTGGCTGAGCGTTATGCGCAAGATATGATTAACAGAGGTTACTTCGCGCACAACAATCCGGAAGGTCAGACTCCGTTTGACCGGATGCAGGCGGCTGGCATTAGCTATAAGTATGCTGGCGAAAACCTTGCAATCAATAGCAGTGTTGATGCTGCCCAAGTTGCTTTTATGAACAGTTCCGGTCATCGTGAAAATGTGTTAAGCTCGAACTTTAATGAGGTTGGTATTGGTGTTAGGACGGCACCGAATGGTTCATTATATGTAGTGCAAGAGTTTATTGGAAAATAGTCGATAAAGGCTCCTGCGGGTTTAAAACCGCAGGAGCCTTTTTACGCTTAGTCGCACCGTGGGCACATACCGCGATGTTGATGATAGTCGAATTCGTTATTGCACCGCGGGCAGACTTTGTGGAGGCGATAACAACAGGTTTTGTAGAGTTTGTAAGTGCATTTAAAAGTTTTAACGCATTTTTTTTCGCATTTGCAGGGCATTTTCGGTCTTTCGCAGCACATGTCATAATCCATTTTGTGCATTTTTGGTTGATGGCACATGGTATAGTCCATTTTGTGCATTTTCGGCATAGAATACATTGAGGAGCCGTCATAGTCATCAACCATTCTGTCATCAAAATATTGTTCTTCCCACTTAGGATTCATTAAGGTAAATCCTCCTTTGCCTTATGTTTATTTAAAGTCTTCTTATGACTTCTGCTGTATTCTATGATTGCAAAAAGCAAAATGTTATGTTAGCCGGAAAAAATATTACAAAATACGCCAAATAATTTTAGCCGGCTCTGCGGTTTTTGCACATAACCCGTAGTGCAGGCATATATATAAATAGAACTTACGAAGGGGGGAATATGAATGACTGATAAAGAAGGTTTCAGGCCTATGGTGAACCAATGTACTCTTGGCCAGCAAACAGGACCGCAGACAATCATTGTCCGTCAGGTAATAGGCGAAGCCGAAAAGCAAAAGTCTCTGGATATTCATGTTAGGGTACCCGACCGTAAACCAGAGATCGAGCAAATTGTTGATGTTTTTGTAAAAGATGTTGAGGTTAATAGTGTTGATGTGATTACAAATAAGATCATTGTGCGCGGCGATTTCGAGATTAAGGCGATTTACGTAGCCTGCCTGCCTGATCAGCCGGTTCATGCGGTCGAAGTTAAAAACTTCAAGTGGACAGTTGATATTCCGATTGAAGGAGCTCGCAAGGGTATGGATGCTGAAGCGACTGTTGATGTTGAGTATGTTGACTATGATGTCGATGAGCATACGCGCGCCTACAAGTATAAAAACTATGAAACAGATGATCAAATGTGTGACGACGACGATGATGACGATGAGTGTGATAACAACCACCATCATAACCACAACCATAATAATGATAACGATGAGTGTGATAACAACCACCATCATAACCACAACCATAATAATGATAACGATGATGAATGTGACAATAACAATGACCACCACCATCACCATCATTGCACGCGGGATTTTGATGTTGCAGTCGTACTAAGAATCAATGCAAAGGTATTGGCAGACCGTGAAGTTATGATTGGAGTGGCTAATGGGACTTTACCAAATAACGCAAAAGGATAAGTATGCCGGCCTATCCTGGGAAAAGGGGGGAATGAAATGGGCAAGAAAGAATCGAGACCAAGTTTAAGATCGATTGCCACTAAACCAGCTGAATTATTACGCTCTATTGACGATGATTGCTACTGTTTTGAGCCCGGTGTGGAAACAATCCAGGTTGAGCAAGTTCTTGGGGCGGAAATGGAGCAGCGGGTTCTAGAATTTGATATGTTTGTTCCTGACCGAAAGCCGCCGATTGAGCAAGTCGTCGACGTTTATGTCAAAGATATTTGTATTAAATCAGTAGATGTTATTCCTAACAAAGTGATTATTAGGGGCGAATTGGAAGTTAAGGTCATGTATGTTGCTGATTTGCCTGACCAGCCTGTTCATGCTTTTGAGCGTCGGGGTGTACGATGGACACGTGACATCGAAATCCCAGGAGCTGTAAAAGAGGATGCTGCGACAGCCGATGTACAGATTGAATTTGTTGACTATGATTTTTGCGATGATGAGCCACGCAAGGTTCACATTACAATCGTACTTAAAGTGTGGGCCCGTGTAACAAGTACAGCTGAAATGGATGCTTATGTGATCAATCCGGTTGCGACTGCGGGTGCGTTTGAAATGTCAACGGCTGCCAATACGGTAACGTCATCAGATGGTTTTAATGACGACATGGTTTCGGCCTCCCAGATGGGTGGCGGTGAAATTGAAGCTTTTGGTGAATCCAATGTTTTAGTAACTGGTCCGTCGATGCCTACAGTTGGTCCTTTGACACCTACGGCCGGTGTGCCGACGACAGTCTCTGGCATGGCGGTTGTGAATGGCAATAATGTGAATGTTCGTACTGGTCCTGGCACTAATTTCCCGGTTGTCCAAAAGGTGAACAGAGGTGAATCTCTCACAATTAAAGAGGAAGCGTTCGGCTGGTATAAAGTTGTTATGCCTGATGGGAATACGACAGGTTGGGTTGCCAGTTGGCTAGTAGATACCAACGGAACTACGCCGACTGCGCCAAAGGGCTAATGAAGCGAAAACACCGCTCATCCTCAGTGGATTGAAGCGGTGTTTTTAGTTCTGCTAAATATTTTATTATCATATATTCTACCGTATGGATGAATAAGTCCAGAAAAGAGGGTGAACAAACTTGCTTACAGCTGTTAGCTACTTGGGCGCAGTGGGGCTTGGTGTAACTTCGCCACAGCTATTTAGAGCGGATGACGGCAAGATATATGTTGTAAAACTAAAAAATAATCGACTTGGGACTAAGGTGTTAGTCAATGAACTATTGGCGTGCTCCTTTGGTTCATTAATGGGTTTGTGTTTCCCGCCAGGAGGAGCCATCATGATTACGGGAGAATTGCTTGCGACAACACGCAAGCTTAGAGCCGCTCGCGTTGAACCGGGTCTTCATTTTGCCAGTCAGTATATCAGCAGCACCCGCTACGTAGTTAGAACGAATCTGCGTAAAGTCGACAACAAAGCGCAAATGGCTGGTGTCATGTTGTTTGACCATATGTTTCATAACCTTGACCGTACCTGGAACAGGCGCAATCTTATTATTCGGCGCGTTGATAACAAGTCCGAAATTTATGCTATTGATAATTCGCACTTGTTTAAGAAGGGGCGTTGGACGGTCAATTGGTTAACCAAGCTTGAGCCTAAGATTATCATGAATTATCGCCGGGCTTACGGTTGGTTGCTCAAGTATTATTTGACGGCGGAGGACTTTAAGGGCTATATCACAAAGGTTGAAGCAATCACCGACAATGAAATCGAGGAGCTGGTTGATGCAATACCAGCCGAATGGTTATCGGATGAGAAAGAGCGGCAGGCGCTTGTTCATTATATAACAGCCCGCCGCAATATGATTGAGGAAATCGCCCGTCCGCTCCTAACGTTATTGCCGGATGTGGACAGGGGTGCCGAGGTTGACAAGAGTGAATAATTCTTCGGCATGAGGATTGTGCATGCGAATACAGCCATTTGACACCATTTGGCCGATTAGCCAAGGGCGGTTGGTGCCGTGGATACCATAGGCGTCAAAATTAAGACCCATCCAGCGGGTGCCAAGGACGCCGCCGGGGTTTAGTATTTTCGTGGCAATCGCATAGTTGCCTTCGGGAGTGGGGGTGGCCGGTTTGCCAATCGCTACTGGATACTGGCGGATGGTCTTGTTGCCGTCAAACAGAGTGATCTGGCGATGGGATTTTGTCAGCAGAATGTTGGCTCGGCCCAGAGGGGAATAGGCCCTCGTTTTTTTAGCGATCGGCGTGATTTCCAAGCAGCCAGCGCTGAGCAGTCGGTAAGCGGTAATTGGGTCAAGCGTGCCTGTAGGGGTGAGATTCTCGCTTTCTTGAAAATGGGTGATAGCTTCCCTGATGTTTGAGTCGTGGATACTGTGAGCATATCCTTGCAAAAAGCCCTTCTTTAGTAACGCGGACTGCACATTAGGCAGCAGCTGATGAATTCTTTTAGGGTTCAGTATGGCGTATGGCAGATAAACTTTCCGGATATTCATCTAGTCGGCCTCCTTTGTCGTGATTTCTTAGTCGAATCATTATATGGCGGGCCGGCTTGTTTGGTACTTACCAGTTTCTCCAAAAAAAATGTATAAAAATGTGCAATAAATGGTAAGGATAGTTAGGAGTCATCGGATAAAGTGAGACTCGATTCAGATGGAGTTTTAACTCCGCCTGAATCCTAGTCGAACCGTATCCAGGGACTTAGCCGCCCTTACTCTCGCTTATAGAAGCGGGAGTCTTAGAGCGGGTTAGTCATCGGACAAATAACACTTATGCTAATTTGTTCCAATTGGAGGAGCGGTATGCAAAAAAAAGCAGGCAAGCTTTTGATTATTGGTGGCAATGAAGATAAAGAAGGCGACTGTGAAATACTTAATAAATTCATCGAAATGGCAGGGGGGCGAGGGGCTCGGATTGTCTTGATTACTACGGCGACAGAACTACCGCATGAAGTTGGTGATGAATATCGCTCGCTCTTTGATCGAATGGGTGCAGATGCTATTGCGGTTTCCTATATTGATAATCGCGAACAAGCGAATGATGTCAGTATAATAAGTGATATCGAACAGGCCACCGGCGTGTTTTTTACTGGTGGTGATCAGTTAAGACTAACAATTATTCTGGGCGGATCAGGTGTTGACGCAGCAATCCGTCGAGCCCATGGAAAAGGGGCAGTCATTGCTGGGACAAGCGCAGGAGCCTCGGTGATGAGTGATACTATGATTGTCGGTGGAGACTCCAGTGACACGCCAAAAAAAGCAGCCTTAAGTATGGCGCATGGTATGGGGCTTTTACAGGAAGTGGTAATCGATCAGCATTTTGCCCAACGCGGCCGCACGAATCGGCTTTTGGCAGCGATTGCGCAGAATCCGCATATCTTAGGCATTGGGATTGATGAAGACACTGCCTTGATGGTTAATACGGATAGTAAGTGTGAAGTCATCGGTTCGCAGACAATAACAATTCTGGATGGAAAAAATGTAGTTCATTCAAATATATCTGAATCCAAGCGTCATGACCCGCTAGCCCTGACCAATGTATTGCTTCATATCTTGCCGTCTGGATATGGGTTTGACATTAGTCGACGACGGCCGTATATGATATCGACGCAAGAGTAACAGTACTTTACGATATATCTGCCAGCTAACGAAGGGGGCAAATCATGGAGATTTTGGCAACAAGGATTTTGGAAGGGCCGAACATTTATAGTTATCGTCCGGTCATTTGGATTAAACTAGATATCGCTCAATATGAAGACGTCGCCAGTAAGAATATTTCCGGTTTTAATGAGCAGCTGCTGGACATGCTGCCCGGACTGAGTCAACATCACTGTTCGCGAGGTAAGGCGGGCGGTTTTGTGGAGCGACTTACAGAGGGGACCTATCTGGCTCATATTTTTGAACATACAGTGTTGGAACTGCAGATGTTAGTTGGCTATGATGTGAAATTCGGGAAGACCCGCAGTACTGGAATTCCCGGTATGTACAATGTGATCGTAGGATGTCGTGACGCCGAGGTGGCCAAACTAGCCGCTTACATTGCGCTCGATTTGCTGCAAGCCGCACTAAACCAGCAGCCTTTTGATATTGAAGGTAATTTGGCAAGGCTTCTGCGACTTGGTGAACAGCGACAGCTTGGGCCGAGCACCCAGGCAATATTAGCGGCTGCCCAAGCGCGGGATATTCCCGCCACTGTTTATAATGAAGAAAATCTCCTTATGCTTGGCTACGGACATCGCCGTCAGCGGGTATGGGCAACGATTACCGGGCGGACGAGCGCTGTGGCGAGTGATTTAGCCTGTGATAAACAGTTAACCAAAAGAATTCTTGAAGATAATGGTGTTCTTGTACCATACGGTTTTGTTGCTGCCAATGCTGACGAGGCGGTAATGGCAGCAAGGTCAATTGGGGGCGGTGTTGTGGTAAAGCCGCTCACTGGTAATCAGGGTAAAGGCGTTACAATTAATATTAATCACGAGGCTGAAGTCAGACGGGCGTACGAGGATGCCGGTCAATATGATCAGAATGTGCTTGTTGAGGAATATATACCAGGGCTGCAATATCGGCTTTGTGTTGTAAACGGAAAGTTAGCGGCAGCCGCTGAACGAATTCCTGCTTATGTGATTGGTGATGGCCAGCATACGGTAGCCCAGCTTGTCGACATTGTTAACAATGATCCGGACCGTGGCGATGGCCATGGCAGAGCCTTAACCAAAATTAAAATCGATGCGGTGGCTATCGCTGTGCTTGCTAAGCAAAAGTTTGCACCACAGTCTGTGCCGCCTAAAGATAAAGTTATCCGTATCCGTGACAATGCAAATTTAAGTACCGGCGGCACGGCGGTTGATATTACGGATATTGTCCATCCTGTCAATGTCAGGCTGGCAGAACGGGTCGCCGGTTTAGTCGGGTTGGATGTAGCCGGAATTGATGTTGTGGCAAAAGATATTACGCAGCCAATCGGTCGCGGTAATGGAGCCGTGATTGAGGTCAATGCGGCGCCAGGTATTCGTATGCATCATTATCCATCTGCGGGTAAGCCGCGCGATGTAGCGGCTTCCATTATTGATTATCTTTTTCCTGACAAGAGTACGGGCCGCATCCCACTCATTGCCATCACAGGCACGAATGGAAAGACAACAGTCACTCGGATGATTGCGCATATCTGGCGACAGGCCGGTTATAATGTTGGCATGACAACAACTGACGGTATTTATATCAATGATGAGTGTGTAATGGGTGGCGATACTACCGGGCCGAACAGTGCGCGGATTGTGCTTGGTGATTCGCGGGTCGAAGTTGCGGTATTGGAAACAGCGCGCGGCGGGATTGTCCGCGGTGGTTTGGCTTTTGATAAATGCGATATTGGCATTGTGACCAATATTACGGAAGACCATCTTGGACAGGATGGAATAGAGACACTAGCTGATTTAGCCTATATAAAATCACTTATTGTCGAGACGGTACGGCCTGGTGGTTTTACGCTGCTCAATGCCGATGATCCGTATGTAAATGAAATGGCAGCCCGTGTTCGGGCTGAGATTATCTATTTTAGCGTTGAACCGTCCAATGTTATTGTCCGGCGTCACTTAGGGGCCGGCGGCAAGGCCTTCTTTACTAAAGATGGCGTCATTTATGCGGCCAGTGGGGCGTTCGCCAGGGCTATTTTACCGGTCAAAGAAATTCCGGTGACGTTAGGCGGGATTGCGCTGCATAATTTACAGAACGCCATTATTGCGGCAGCAGCCTGCTACTGTGCTAAAGTTCCGATACGGTATATTCGGCAAGGTTTGTCGAGTTTTGCCCAAAATCGGGGGCGGCTTAACATGTTGACCTTGGGTGATTTTCGGGTGTGCATTGACTATGGGCATAATCCGGCCGGGTATCAAGCCTTGATCAATACCATTCGCCGGATGGGAGCTAGGCGGCTTGTTGGCGTGATTGCTGCACCCGGTGACCGCCGGGATGACGTAACTGTTAATGTGGGCCGAATTGCCGGTCAAGGTTTTGATCACATCTATATTAAAGAAGATCACGACCTCCGTGGCCGGAAACCTGGTGAAACGGCGGCTTTGTTACGCCGTGGGGTATTTGAGGCTGGTTTTGCCGATGATAAGGTGGAAGTCATATTGACTGAAGTTGAAGCCGTCAAAGCCGCTCTTAATAATGCCCAGTCCGGCGATTTAATTGTTGTCTTTTATGAGACGTATGATACTGTTCTCAACGCGATTAATGAGTTCTGCGAAGAGCTCAAAGCCGCTGATGAACCTGTTGAGACACCCTATGCAGAAATCGTTGTGGCTGGTGCAAAAATGGTCTAAAAATATTCTTGGCAAATGCAGGCAAATCGCTTTATAATAGCGAATATATAGTTTTGGCGAATTATATCGCTTTAAAAGGCTTAGGGCCGATTATGGAGGTGGTTGCCGCATGGGAGAAGTACAGGATGATCAAGAATTACAATTGGTTATATTCCGTTTAGCTCAAGAAGAATACGGATTGCCAATTACCAAGGTGCAGGAAATTAACCGGTTGGTACCAATCACTAAATTACCTCAGACACCGTCGTTTATGGAAGGAATCATCAACTTGCGCGGTCGTATTATTCCTGTGATTGACCTTCGCAAGCGGTTTCAATTGGCTGTAGCCGAGTATGAAGAAGATACCCGAATTATTATTGTTGAAGTCAGCGGCCAAACTGTCGGTATCATTGTTGATGCCGTTAATGAGGTTGTTAGGCTCGGTGCTGACAGCATTGAACCGCCGCCCCCGGCTTTTGTACTTGACGCTCGCTATATCGACGGTGTAGGTAAGTTGGACGAACGACTGCTGATTCTGTTGGATATTAATAGTATTTTAACAACTCAGGAAGAGATTGCTCTACGGCAAATGAATGGTTGAGTAATGTGCTGACTGTAAAAGCATATGCGAAAATAAATTTAGCTCTTGATATTCTCGGCAAACGCCAGGATGGCTATCATGAAGTAGTCATGATTATGCAGACAATCAGTCTTGCTGATACCGTAGTACTGCGCGAACAGGACGGGGGTATTGCCCTTTCGGCAAATATCTCGGCCCTTGCTTGTGATGATACAAACCTGGCTTATCGTGCAGCAGCACTGATCAAGCAAGAGTTTGATATCAAAACTGGTGTGGCGATTGAATTAACCAAAAAAATCCCCATGGCAGCCGGTTTGGCTGGTGGCAGTGCTGACGCTGCCGCTGTATTGGCGGGGTTAAATGCTTTGTGGAAGCTTAATCTAACGGCTGATTCCCTTAAGGAGTTAGGCTCCAGACTGGGCTCTGATGTGCCCTTTTGCTTGCAAGGCGGTACAGCTTTAGCGACTGGCCGCGGCGAAGTTCTCAAGCAGCTGCCTGCCTTGCCGGAATGTTACATCGTGCTTGCAAAACCGGCAATCAGTGTGTCAACTGCTTGGGCTTATGGCCATTTTCGGCCGGAAAAAATCAACCAGCGGCCTGATATTAAAGGCATGATTGGCTGCTTAGAGTCGGGAAAATTAGCTGGTGTGAATCAACGGTTGTGCAATGTTTTTGAGAATATTGTGATTGCCGAACATCCAATCATCGGAAGTCTGAAACAGGCTCTCTGTGATAGTGGGTGTGCGGCATTGATGTCAGGCAGCGGTCCGACTGTCTTCGGAATTACTGAGAATCTTGAAGCTGCGGAAGCGGCAGCGCAAAGACTTAGCAGTGCGAAAAACGCTGAAATTTTTATAGCAAAAACAATGTCGAAGGCGGGTGATAATATTGGAACGGAGATTGCTGCCAATTAGGCTCGACAGCTACCAGCCGCTGCGTGAAGTGGTCTGTGAAACGCTGCGTGAGGCCATTATTAGCGGTGTCTTAAGTCCAGGCGAGCGGTTGATGGAAATTCAGCTGGCTGAAGAGCTTGGGGTAAGCCGGACTCCGGTTCGGGAGGCCATTAGAAAGCTGGAGCTTGAGGGATTTGTTATTATGATTCCCCGGCGCGGCACATATGTTGCCGACCTGTCGATAAAGGACATTAATGAAGTGTTTGAGGTGCGGACGGCCCTTGATGTGTTGGCTGCCGGCTTGGCTGCTGAACGGATTACCGATGATGAGCTAGAAAAAATGGAACGGCTGCTGGTGTATATTGCCGAGCATATTGAAACAGGTGATATGGATAAGATCGTTGAGGCCGACAGCCAGTTTCATGATATCCTTTATCAGGCAAGCCGCAATGACCGGCTTGTGCAGATTATCAACAATCTGCGTGAGCAACTGACGCGGTTTAGAACAATTTCAATGGCCTATCCTGGACGGCTCAAAAACACCCTCGAAGAACATAGCAGGCTGGTTGAGGCCTTGGCAGCGCGTGATAATACGCTTGCTGAGCGTTTGGCTTGTGAGCATATGGAGAATTCCGAACAAACGCTGCTGCTTGACTTTGGTGTCCGTCACAAGGCTTCGGAAGACGAACATAAATAATTTTTTTGTTCATTTTAACTGGGAGGTTCACGCTATATGTATGATGCCATAATACTGGCCGGCGGCGAAAATAGTAAAGATTTGAGCAAGTTTTCACCACAGCCGTATGAGGCTATGATTGAAATAGCAGGCAAGCCCATGGTGTCATTCGTTGCTCAAGCGTTATCTGCCAGTCAGCATGTGGACAAAATATACGTGGTGGGACCGGTTAAAGAATTGGAACGTTGTGAATTTCCCGGCGGCGTTGTTATTGTTGAAGGTGGTTCAACAATTATTGATACAATTAGGCGGGGCATGGAGGCGCTGGGGCATGAACGGAAGGTTCTTGTTGTCACAGCTGACATACCCCTCTTGACGCCAGAGGCTGTGAACGACTTTTTGATGCAGTGTGACAAGGTTGAAGCTGATTTGTATTACCCGATCGTACGACGAGAAGTTAATAATAAATGTTATCCTGGTAATAAGCGTACTTACGTCCGCCTAAAAGAAGGTACATATACTGGCGGCAATATATTTTTGGTCAATCCGGCAATTGTACCTCAGTGTATGGCATTGGCTGCGCGCATTATTGGTAATCGTAAAAATCCGTTTAAACTGGTTTGTATATTAGGTTGGAAGTTTGTTTTGCGATTTGTTTTGGGAATACTGAGTTTGGGTCGTGTAGAAAAACGGGTCTCAGAACTCCTGGGGATAACGGGCGCGGTCGTTCATTCACAATACCCTGAACTGGGGATTGATGTTGACAAACCGAGCGATCTAGAATTAGTAAAGTCGACATTTTCGGCGCAATGCTAGAGCGGATAGTCATAAAACCAGGGCGCGATGTAAATCGCGCCCTGGTTTTTATCAAATTCTAAAATTATATAAATAATAATACCGTCATTGTGAAAGATATAGGTGTAATTAACTGATAGTGTAATTTTTTTGTTGTCCTTTTCTAAAAAGGCAGGAATTGTCAGGCAAAGGGAGAATGTGAATAAAAATGCCAAACACAGGCTATAATATTCGGCATTTACCTGACAATAGGGGGCAATTCCATGAATAAAGTACGGAGAACAGAGCGGATTGCAGCATTGACCAAAGTGCTTGTTGATACGCCGGGACGATTGTTTCCGTTGAGTCACTTCAGCGAAATATTTAGTGCTGCTAAATCAACTTTGAGTGAAGATCTAGGAACAATAAAGCTAGCTATGCAGCAGTTTGGGCTTGGAACGCTTGAGACAATCGCCGGGGCCGCCGGGGGAGTGCGGTTTATACCGACCCGCAGTCAGCAGGGAATTGATAAGGTGCTGGCTGATTTAGCGGGACGGCTTGCCGAACCTGAGCGAATCATTCCGGGCGGTTTTTTATATATGACTGATTTATTATTTACACCAAATCTGATGGTTCCGGTGGGTGAAATTTTTATGACTAAATTTGCCCATTTGGCCCCTGATTATATCATGACAGTTGAAACCAAGGGGATTCCGCTTGGTATTATGACGGCCCGAGCCTTCGGTCTGCCGCTTGTGATTGTGAGGCAGGGAAGTAAGGTCACCGAAGGGCCATCAGTCGGCATTAATTATGTTTCTGGCTCGACGAAGCGGATTCAGACAATGTCGCTGCCCAAACGGGCTCTTCCGCCCGGAGCAAGGGCTCTTATCATCGATGATTTTATGAAGGCAGGCGGTACTGCCCAGGGTATGGTTGACTTAGCCGGTGAAGTAGGAGCCAAGGTTGTTGGCATCGGCGTACTGGTTGCTACAGCTGAACCGGCTGAAAAAATGGTAAAAGACTATTTACCACTGCTTATTTTATATGATGTAAATCAACATACTAAGAAAACAGATATTAGACCCGCTCTTTAATTAGCATTGTAATGTTCAGGAGGTTATATCATGGCACAAACGGTTACGCTGTCTGACATACAGGAAGCGCACCAATTCATGCAGGGAGTTGTACACCACACGCCGCTTGATCGGAGTGTTACCTTCAGTGAGATGGCAGGCGTGCCAGTGTATTTAAAGTTAGAGAATTTGCAGAAAACTGGGTCATTTAAAATTCGGGGCGCCTACAATAAAATTCGGCTGCTTAATGAAGAGGAAAAAGCGAAAGGCGTTATTGCTGCTTCGGCCGGCAATCATGCGCAGGGGGTTGCTTTTGCGGCGACTCGGGCTAAAACAAAAGCCACGATTGTCATGCCTGAAGTAGCACCGCTGGCCAAGATTATGGCCACCCGGGGATACGGTGCCGAAGTTGTTCTGAGTGGGATGGTGTATGACGACGCCTATCAAAAGGCTTTAGAACTGCAGCAAGCCAGCGGGCAGACGTTCATTCAGGCTTTTAATGATGGTGGGATTATTGCCGGCCAAGGAACGATCGGACTTGAAATTCTTGAAGACCTGCACGATGTATCGGCCATTGTTGTACCTATTGGCGGCGGCGGCTTGATTGCCGGTATTGCGGCAGCCGTTAAAGAGAAGGCGCCGCATGTTAAGGTATATGGCGTGCAGGCACAAGGGGCGCCGGCCATGTATATGTCTAAGAAGGAACATGCCATTCGTACTACGCCTGATGCCGTGACAATGGCCGACGGAATTGCTGTGAAAGTGCCTGGTGATTTGACTTTTGCCATTATTGATAAATATGTTGATGATATTGTTGTTGTTGATGACGAACTCATCGCCAGTACGATTCTGATGTTGCTCGAGCGGGCCAAATTAATGGTTGAAGGGGCAGGGGCAGTCAGCCTTGCCGCTATTTTGAATAATAAGCTGCCGCTGAAAGGTAAAGTGGCCAGCGTAATTTCGGGTGGAAATATCGATGTAAACTTTATTGCCCGGATTATTGAACGTGGGTTGGTTAAGGCCGGGCGGCGGATTAAAATCTCGGCACTCATTTTGGATCGACCAGGAGTTTTGCAGCATCTTCTTACTGTTGTTGCCAGACAGCAGGCTAATGTGATCCATGTCTATCACGACAGAGTAGAGCGCAATGTTCCGATTGGGCAGGCTGTTGTTGAAATAAGCCTCGAAACGCGCGATGCGCTGCATACCGAACAGATCCTTTCCAGCTTGCGCCAGGAAGGTTTTAATGCGGAAGTGATCTAGAGCGTCCTTGTCAGGACGTTTTTTTGCCACTTGCAGGATTTTAGCTAACCCTGTCGAAAGAAAATATCTTTGAGTCTATGTTTATCCGATGGCCAAGCCGCTCTTCTTCTACAAGTGGGAGTCAGGAGCGACTAATAGTATTGAATGGGGGAACGGTGATGTCAGATTTGCTGGCGGTAATTCTGGCGGCAGGCAAAGGGACCCGCATGAAGTCAGCATTACCAAAAGTGCTTCACAGAGTTGGTGGCAAACCGATGGTTAAGCATGTGCTGGATGCGGCAACGCATGCTGGTTCAGCCAGAAATATCGTTGTTGTTGGCTTCGGCGCCGAGCAAGTCCAGGCGGAATTAGGCGAACAGGCGGAATTCGTTGTTCAAGCCGAACAGCTTGGCACTGGTCATGCCGTACAGCAGGCAGCCGGCTTACTGGAGCACTATAACGGAACTGTTATGGTGCTGTGTGGCGATACGCCGCTATTAGAAGGGGAAATGTTGGCCAAGCTGTATGCCGAGCATAAAGCGAGAAGTGCTAAGGCCACGGTATTAACAGCGCTAATGCCTGATCCGTCAGGCTATGGCCGGGTGATCCGCGATAAAAGCGGACAAGTTGTTAAAATTGTTGAGCAAAAAGATGCCTCTCCTGTCGAACTGACTGTCAATGAAGTGAACACAGGAATCTATTGCTTTGAACGTGACGCCCATTTTGCAGCGCTTGCCGGCATAAATTGTGCTAACAAGCAAGGCGAATACTATCTGACCGATGTCATTGGTATTTTAGCTGGTCAGAAGGCTACGGTGTGGGCGGTGGCCGCCGAGGAATACCAGCATACACTGGGGATAAACTCACGGGTGCACTTAGCGGAAGCCGAAAAGATCATCCGCAGCCGCAAGATTGTCGAACTGATGGAGAGCGGTGTAACTGTCATGGACCCTGCGACGACTTTTGTTGATGCGGAAGTCTCGGTTGGGATGGATACTGTTATTTATCCGTTCACTTGGCTTGAAGGTAATACGGCAATCGGCAGCAACTGTGAGATTGGGCCTAACAGCCGTCTGCAGAACACCACGGTTGGCGACAATACTGTTCTGCATTTTACTTATGCCCATGACTGTCAGGTAGCGAATAATGTTACCGTTGGACCTTATGTCCACTTACGGCCTAAAACAGTGCTGTCGGAAGGTGTTAAGGTTGGCAACTTTGTTGAGGTTAAGAATTCTGTTGTAGGTAAAAACAGTAAGATCCCGCATCTTAGCTATATCGGCGATACCGATATGGGTGAGCATGTCAATATTGGATCAGGCACAATAACGGTTAATTATGATGGCAAACATAAGCACCGGACGATTATTGAAGATGACGCATTTATCGGCTGCAATACTAATCTTGTTGCGCCGGTTAGAGTGGGGGACGGGGCCTATGTGGCTGCCGGATCTACCATCACAAAAGATGTACCGGCTGACGCGCTGGGAGTTGCCCGCGCCCGGCAGAACAATATCGATGGTTGGGTAAAAAAACGCAAAGCGTGACCATTGCCAAACAGAAAAATTCTGTAATAACAATGACGCTGGAGGTTATAGTTAATGATTTTAGAAGACAGTAAGAAGCTCCGCATATTTACAGGTAACTCCAATCCGGCCTTAGCCGAGGAGATTGCTGACTATTTGGGAGTTAAAGTTGGCAATGCCTTTGTTGGTCACTTTAATAATGGGGAGACGCAAGTCATTATTGACGAAAGTGTCCGTGGCAAGGAAGTTTTCATCATCCAATCGACATCACAACCAGTCAATGACAGTCTTATGGAGTTATTGGTCATGGTTGATGCTGTAAAACGGGCTTCGGCCAGTCACATCACCGCTGTTATTCCGTATTATGCCTATGCCCGTCAGGACCGCAAAACCCGCGGTCGCGAGCCGATTTCCGCCAAGCTGATAGCTAATCTGTTGACAACCTCCGGGGTTACCCGGGTGGTGACAATGGACCTTCATGCTGGGCAGATTCAAGGTTTTTTTGACATTCCGGTTGACCATCTGCCAGGTGTGCCGATTTTGGCCGATTATATCACTTCTAAGCAGCTTGAGGATATCATTGTTGTATCACCTGACCTTGGGGGTGTAACCAGAGCGAGGCAGCTGGCTGATCGTCTGCATGCTCCGATTGCAATTATTGAAAAACGGCGGCCAATGCCGGGCGTTGCCGAAGTGATGAATTTGATTGGAAGCGTTGAAGGCAAGACCGCGGTGATCATTGACGATATTGTCGACACAGCCGGTTCCCTGACCGAAGGAGCGCGGGCGCTTGAACGGATGGGAGCGAAAGAAGTGTATGCATGTTGTACTCATCCTGTTCTTAGTCCTCCCGCTGTTGAACGTATTAACAATTCTAATATCAAGGAATTGATTGTAACTAATACAATTCCGCTGCCGCCTGAAAAACTAAGCCCGAAAATTAAGGTTCTGTCAGTGGCCCCGCTTTTAGGCGAAGCTATTGTTAGGATTTTCGGTGAGATGTCAGTTAGTAGGCTGTTTGATTAATAGTAGAATCATTGATAGCTACCGGGGTGCATATCATCATGCTACCGGTAGCTATTCTTTTTTCGATTCCCAAATTCCTTAATGGTTAAAGGCTGTAGCAATGTGGTATAATTCCAATAAGGCGGTGAGGAGATAATGGAACGTATGATAGTGGAAAACGCAACAAGAGAAGACGTTCCAGCGATTGCCGCTTTATTCACAGAAAGTTTTAAAGATAGTGTGATTCATCACTGTGGAGTGCTGCCGAAACCGCAGGCCATGCAGGATGTTTTTACGCTCGTTTATCAAGCCGAACCGGCGGCCGCATTTGTGGCGCGGTTTGACGGAGCAATTATTGGTTATTGTTTTGCACCGCTTGATTTATCACGGCTTTGGATTCGCGCGATAACCGGCGGTCATATAATAAAGTGGGCCTGGCGCTGGCTAACTGGCCGCTATGGATTTGGACTGCATCCGGTAAAAATCATCGTTTTAAATAAAATAGCTTTCCTGACTTCAGCAGTAACGCCTGGTAAAGCAGCTAATGCCCGAATTCTTTCTGTTGCTGTTGCCGAATCCTATCGAGGGCAAGGTGTGGCCAAAGCATTAATGCAAGCCGCTCTTGCTTATTTTAAAGCCAACAAAGCTAGCCTGATCCGCCTTGAGGTCAGACCGGATAATACCCCGGCGGTTAAGGTTTACGAAAAACTTGGGTTTGTGGGGAGTGGGACAACGCGCGACTCGCAGGGGGAATGGTTGATTATGTTTAAGGGGATGGAGTAATACCATGTTCGAAATGAATATGCGGCTAATTAGCATGCTCGGGATCATAACGGTGGTCGTGTTGATTGGATTAATCATTGATTATTTCTATATGGTGCGTAAACCGGTTCGACTGGGCTTAGGCATCGCTGTGCTGGGAATAATGCTTGGTCTTGGCTTAACACTAAGCGCCGTATTGCCCGAGAATCATGTTTATGGGACTGTTTTTTCGGAGGGGAGGCCGACCCAAAAAGTCGTCGCGCTTACCTTTGACGATGGCCCCTATCCGCCGTATACAAATCAAATTTTGGATATATTGCAGGAATATCATGTGCCGGCGACCTTCTTTATGGTCGGTAAAAATGTTGAAAAGCACCCTGACTTGGTCTTGCGCGTTCAGCAGGCTGGCCATCAGCTGGGTAATCATACTTACAACCACATCGATTTATTAAAAGCTAACCGTAAGCTTATGGAGCGCGAAGTAGATTATACGAACAAGGCTATTGCAGATATAACGGGGCAGCGGCCGCATGTTGTCCGTCCGCCACATGGTTTTCGGGATCCGATGGTGATGGAAACTATGGCTGATCGTCGACTTAAAGTAGTAGAGTGGTCGGTGATGAGCCGGGATTGGACCAATCCGGGGGTTGAGGCCATTGTCAGCCGGACAATTAACAAAGTGCAGAACGGTTCGGTTATTCTGCTGCACGATGGTGACGGAATTGCATCAAGCGCCTCGCGGGCCCAGACAGTAGAAGCTACTAGGCAGATTATTCGCGAATTGTTAGCGCAGGGCTATCAATTCGTTACTGTCGATGAGATACTTGCTAATTTGGAGGAAACCAAAAAGTGAAGATTGTTGTTGGATTGGGAAATCCGGGGACTGAATACAGCGAAACCCGTCATAATGCCGGCTTTATGGTGATTGATGAACTGGCACGGCGGTGGAAGTTGGGCAATTGGCGCAGTAAGCACCAGGCCTTGATTGCCGAATACCGGGGTGCTGAAGAACAAGTCCTGCTGGTGAAACCCCAAACATATATGAATTTGAGTGGCACCGCTGTGGGTGAACTGGCCCGTTGGTATAAGGTGGCTGTCGAGGACGTTATTGTTGCTTATGATGATATGGATTTATCGCCTGGTAAACTGCGAATTCGTATCAAAGGCGGTTCGGGTGGCCATCGGGGGATGGAATCATTGCTGGTGCATTTGGGACAAGACAGCTTCATCAGGGTGAGGGTCGGTATCGGCCGCCCGCCGGAAGGCTGGGAAGTTGTCAGCCACGTTTTGGCTAGGTTCACAGCCGATGAAGTCCCCCTTGTTGAACAAGCCGTAAAGAAAGCTGCCGAGGCGATTGAAAGTATGATTGCCGATGGGGTGAATAAGGCTATGAATAAGTATAATAAGTGAGTTGATCTAATTGTTAACAGCACTCTATGCTGATAGCCGGGGTGAGATATTTGATGCGCCAGGGTATGAAGCGGTGGGGCAGAATGGCAGTCAACAGGCTGTTTTGAAGCTGGAGGATATGATTCTGTTGCCTGACGGCGCTGACCTGATGTTCTTACCGGGACGGCCTGTGGTTGCCGCCCAAAAGGGACGAATCGCGGCAATTTCCGCTGGGCTAACAGCAGTTGCGGCTATACTCCCGGCTGGCTATACCAGAACTCATTTGCCGGCTTTTTTGAAAGAAACTGATGCCCCAACGCTGCCGCTCTACGGTTATACAGCAGTTGCCTTCTATAATAATGAAATTTATGCTGCGGCTATTAAGACTGATGATAATGCCAAATGGCATCCTTTTAAATATAATACACCTGACCTGAAGAAAAAGGTGAGCAAGGTGGAGCGGGAGCTTGGCGGCAACCGGATTGTCCAGCAATTAGCCCATTGCTCGCTCAAATGGCACTGCTGCACGGCGCAGAACTTGTTTTACCATCGTTGGGAAGCCGGTATTCCCACGTCGCCGGTTTGTAATGCCAATTGTTTTGGCTGTATATCGCTTCAGCCGTCAGAGTGCTGTCCATCATCCCAGAACCGCATTAGCTTTCAGCCCACCCCTGACGAGATCGCGGCAGTCGGGGTGTATCATCTTTCATCAGCGCCTGAAGCCATTATTAGCTTTGGTCAAGGCTGTGAAGGTGAACCAGCGCTGGCTGCCGACAATATTGCTGCCGGTATAAGGTTAATGCGTACCCAAACAAAAAACGGTGTAATCAATATTAATACGAACGCTGGTTATACCCAGGGAATCCGGAAAATTGTAGATGCCGGTCTTGACAGTATGCGCGTCAGTATCATTAGTGCCATTCCGCAAACTTACCAAGCCTACTACCGCTGCAATTACCTGCTCGACGATGTCAAGGCATCAATTGCCTATGCCAAAGCCAACGGTGTGTATGTTTCGCTGAATATGCTGTTTTTCCCAGGACTCAATGACCGAGCGGAAGAACTAGCAGCCTGGCAGGAATTTATTGCCGAAACTAAAATTGACATGATTCAGTTGCGCAATCTAAATGTTGACCCTGATGCCTTTTTAGCAATTATGCCTGCAGCACAGTCAGAAACTTGTGGCGTACGCAATTTCCTAACTGTGCTTGAAGAAAGATTTCCCAATATACAAGTGGGAAGTTTCAGTCGATATATTGACAATAAGGCGTGAAACAATATTGCACATAAAATAAGGTTATGCTATAATTGTCTGGTACGAAAACCAAAGTGGCTAATAATCATGCCCGTGCATGAGCTATACTTATAAGACCCCGCCGCTGAGGGAATAAAGTGAGGTGCAAGTCATGAAAGAAAAAATTCATCCTAATTTCAGTGAAGCAAAAGTAGTCTGCGGTTGCGGCAACACTTTTACAACCGGTTCAATTAAAAAAGAACTGCGCGTAGATGTCTGCTCTAAATGCCATCCGTTCTTCACTGGCCAGCAACGCAATATCACTGCCGGTGGACGTATTGAGAAATTCAATAAGCGTTACGGCCAAGAAGGCTAAGCTGGTAGCAGAGCAGAGATGCTCTGCTACAATTGTATTTAAAAGCTATTGCGCTAAAGGTAAATGCCTTTAAGCGCTGGAAGGAGGAGAGTACCGTGCCGAAACCATCAATTGGCGGTCAGGCGGTAATCGAAGGCGTTATGATGCGCGGCCCAAGTCTAATTGCGACTGCAGTGCGTGAGCCATCTGGCCAGATTACAATTAAGACCGAACCACTCAAAACAATTACCGACCGGTATCCGATCCTTAAAAAACCAATGCTGCGCGGCGTTGTCGCGTTGGTAGAGTCGCTGGTTTACGGCCTGAAGGCGCTCTCTTTTTCAGCCCAGGCATCTGGTGAAGAAGAAGAGCAGCTTACAACAAAAGAAATCGTTTTGACAATGCTATTTGCGCTTGGCTTGGCGATTGTTCTGTTTGTGATCGTCCCTACGGGAGCCGCAAAATATATTCATAGTTCGATTACCGATCCTCGTTTGCTTAATCTTTTTGAAGGAGTACTTCGGCTGGTCATTTTCCTGGCTTATGTCGGCGGAATCTCCATGATGAAAGATATTCAGCGTGTGTTTCAGTATCATGGCGCTGAGCATAAGACCATTCATGCCTATGAGGCCGGCGTACCGCTTGATATTGAACATGTTCGTCAGTACAGTACGTTGCACCCGCGGTGCGGCACCAACTTTCTCTTAATTGTCATGATTGTCAGTATTATTGTTTTTGCCTTTTTGGGCTGGCCTGATCTGTGGCTGAGAATTACCTCGCGGATTGTATTAATGCCGCTGGTTGCCGGAATTGCCTATGAAATTATCCGGTTTGCCGGACGCAGTCAGAAAAAATGGGTCATGTATGCAATTTTACCAGGACTGTGGCTGCAGAAGTTAACAACCCGTGAGCCAAGTGACGACCAAATCGAAGTGGCTATTCGTTCACTGGAAGCCGTTCGTCCGATAGAAGAATAATAGGAGGATACTATGCTGGAAAAACTCCAGACCTTTATAAATAGATATAACGAACTTGAGTCGCTTATCAGCGACCCTGATGTCATAGCCAATATGACCGAGTGGCAGAAACATACCAAGGCTCACTCCAAGCTAACTCCCCTTGTGACCAAGATACGCGAATACGCAGAGGTTCAGCAGGGGCTGAAAGACGCTCTGGAAATGCTGAGTGAAAAACTTGATGATGATTTCCGCGACATGGTTTCTGCCGAATTACACGATTTAAAGAAAAAGAATGAAGAATTAGAACAGGAACTTAAAGTTTTGCTCATGCCTAAGGATCCCAACGATGATAAAAGTGTCATTGTGGAAATCCGTGGCGGTGCCGGTGGCGATGAGGCTGCTTTGTTTGCCGGTGACTTATTCCGGATGTATACTCGTTATGCCGAGAATCAAGGTTGGCGGACCGAGGTTCTTGATGCGAATTCATCTGATTTGGGCGGCTTTAAAGAAGTTATTTTTACAGTCGATGGGGATGGTGCTTACAGCAAGCTCAAATATGAGAGTGGTGTTCATCGTGTTCAGCGTGTGCCGACCACCGAGTCCAGCGGCCGGATTCATACCTCGACAGTTACAGTCGCTGTATTGCCGGAAGCCGAAGAGGTTGATATTGACGTAAATCAAAACGATCTCAAGATTGATACCTATTGTGCTAGCGGTGCCGGCGGGCAGCATGTCAACAAAACAGAATCGGCAGTCCGCATTACGCATCTGCCAACAGGAATTGTTGTTACCTGTCAGGATGAAAAATCACAGCTTAAAAACCGTGATAAAGCCATGCGTGTGCTCCGGGCGAAGGTGCTCGAGCTTGAACAGGAAAAACAGCGCAGTGAAGTTGCCGAAAACCGTAAAAGTCAGGTGGGTACAGGGGATCGCAGTGAACGAATTCGTACCTATAACTTCCCGCAAGGAAGGGTTACCGATCATCGCATCGGCTTGACTTTGCATAAATTAGATTTTATTCTCAATGGTGATATTGAGGAACTGGTTGGTGCACTTGGTGCATCTAGTCAACGCGAACAAATAGAACAGGTTGATTGATATGGAAACAACAAAAGCAACTTGGACGATTGGCGGTATCTTAACATGGACTAAGCAGTACTTTAGTGAAAAAGGCGTGGATAATCCACGCCTTGATGCCGAAGTGCTGCTTTCCCATATTCTTGGCAAGGACCGGATTCACTTATATGTCAACTTTGACCAGCCGCTTCAGCCCACTGAACTAACGGCCTTTCGTGCTGCCGTGAAACAGCGGGCGATGCGACTGCCTGTTGCATATATCACTGGCTGCAAGGAGTTTATGGGTCTTGATTTTTCGGTGAGCCCAGCTGTGCTCATTCCACGGCCTGACACGGAATTTCTTGTTGAAGCCGCACTTGACCGTCTTGAAAAAATTAACAAACCGATAGTTCTGGATATTGGTACAGGAAGTGGAGCCATAATAATAAGTGTACTGGCCAAAAATCCATCAGCTTGTGGAGCGGCTGTCGATATTTCAAAATCAGCCTTAGCAGTCGCTGCAAACAACGCCCAGCACAATGGAGTGGCTGACCGGGTGGTTTTTTACCAGGGTGATTTATTCAGTCCGGTTCATGGGCAGTTGTTTGATGCTATTTTGTCAAATCCGCCCTACATACCCAACGAAGACATACTTCAGCTTGAACCCGAGGTGCAGCGCGAGCCCAAACTGGCGCTGGCCGGCGGCAGGGACGGGCTTGATTATTATCGTCGAATCATCAACCAAGGCCGCCAATTCTTAAAACCAGGCGGATTTATTGCTGTCGAAATTGGTATCGGACAAGCCGAGGCGGTTACGCAGTTAGCGGAAAAAAGTGAAGGCTTCAAGGTAGCCGAATTGATAAAAGACTATGCCGGCATCGACCGGGTGGTTGTGCTTGAGCAAAGGTAGGTACGTATATGCAGACACAAGTTTTTCTTGTTGATAAAGATAAACCAAATAGAAAAATCCTGGAAAAGGCTGCCGCGATCTTAACCGGAGGCGGGTTAGTCGCCTTTCCGACTGAGACTGTATATGGACTTGGGGCCAACGGTCTTGATGCAGAAGCAACAGGTGGAATTTATCGTGCTAAAGGCCGGCCGTCGGATAATCCGCTTATTTTACATATTGCTGAACAAGCGGCACTGCAGCAGTTAGTCACAACAATAACACCCAGTGCTAAGGCGTTAATTGACCAATATTGGCCGGGGCCGCTTACTGTTGTCCTGCCCCGGGCCGCAATCATCCCGGATGTCATTACCGGCGGACTGGACACTGTAGCGGTACGGATGCCTGATTCGGTTGTCGCCCGTGAACTTATTGCCCTCGCCGGTGTACCAATCGCCGCGCCAAGTGCCAATACCTCGGGACGGCCCAGTCCGACGAGCGCACAAATGGTTATTACCGATCTTGGCGGCAAGATTGATGCTGTTATTGACGCTGGTCCTTGCACGGTTGGGGTTGAATCTACTGTTGTTGATTGTACGACTCCTGTGCCGACCTTGCTGCGTCCGGGGGGAATCACCCTCGAGATGCTGATAGCGACGCTGGGGGCCGTTGATATTGACCAGGCCTTGATGACCAAAGAGGCCATTCCTCGTTCTCCCGGCATGAAATATACGCATTATGCACCGCAGGCGCCCATGACTTTGCTGGAAGGCCAACCCGACAAGGTAGCAGAAGCTCTCCGGCAACAGGTAGATAAGGCAATCGCCGAGGGCAAAACTGTTGGAGCCGTCGTGTCGCAGGAGACCGCAGTTCACCTCAACCCAGCAGTAAAAGCTGCCATTTACGGTCTGCGGTGTGATGCCGCGACGATAGCAGCTAACCTCTATGCAGCCCTCCGCTATTTTGACGAACAGCCTGTTGATGTGATTTTTGCTGAAGGAATTAGTGAGAAAGGCCTCGGTTTGGCTGTTATGAACCGGCTGCGCAAGGCTTCCGGTCATCGTACTATTCGTGCTTAAGCCCAGAACTACTGATTAGGGCCATGTATATCAAGTAATTTCTTCTCATATACATTAGGCGGGGGTGAAGGAAATTGAGCACTTTGGAGCTGGTAGTACTGAGTGCGGCGCTTGGAACTGATTTGTTTTCGGTTGCGATACCGATTGGAATGAATCGGGTGCGGAAGAAGGTTATTTTGCGCGCTGCGGTGGTTTTCGCCGTCTTTCATATTGTCATGATCTTGACAGGTTATTATATCGGTCATTGGCTGGGAACCATGGTCGAGCATTTGGGCAGCTATCATATTAATGCCTCAAGTGCTCTTGTGGAAAACTGGGCCAGTATCCTGGGTGCTGTCGTATTAGTTGGTTTAGGCGCTTACATGATTAAACAAAGCTTGTCAGAAGCCGACCCAACAGAAGTCAAAAAGCATCCACTGAAAGGCATGACCCTTATTATGCTGGCCACCAGTGTCAGTATTGATGCTTTGGCGGCCGGGTTTAGTCTTGGTATGATGGATGTTGATCTATTAAAATTGAGTGTTATCTTAGGCGTTGTTATCTTTATGATTGCGACAATTGGTTTGGGGCTTGGGCGACGAATGGGTCGCTATATTGGTACAAGGTCGGAAATTGTCGGTGGTTCGGTGCTTGTTTTACTGGGAGCACATATTCTCTATACCACACTATCATAGTAGGGTGGACGATGTAGTGGATATACTAAGGAAAGGTTGGTTGGAATGGTTAGTGTACTCGTAGTATGTACAGGCAATACATGCCGCAGCCCGATGGCTGAGGCGCTGTTGAAGCAAAAAGCGGCTGATGCTGGTCTTAGCGGTAAAGTGCGCATTGCATCAGCCGGTATCGCTGCAGGCGGAACTTTTCCGGCTTCACAACATGCATATTCTGTAATGAAAGAGCGGAAGCTTGATTTGGGAAGTCACCGGTCGCATCAGCTAACGGCAGAAGATATCCATGCTGCTGACCTCATTCTTACCATGACGAAAAATCATCAACAGGCTATCTTGTCTTATCTGCCCGAAGTGCGTAATAAGGTATTTACTTTGCCGGAGTATGCAGGATTAGCCGCTGATGTCGCTGATCCATTCGGCGGAGATAGTCATGTTTATCGCCTTTGTGCGGATCAAATAGCGCAGCTTGTTGACAAAGTATGGGAGAAAATTGTCGTTTTGGCAGGAAAAAAAGTGTAGATGGCGAAGATGGGTCAATAGATATAAAGTGAGACTTGATTCAGATGGAGTTTTAACTCCACCTGAATCCTAGTCAAACTGTATCAGGGACTTAGCCGCTCGCCTGTGCCCGTAGGGGTATACTCTCGCTTGTAGAAGCGAGAGTCTTAGAGCGGGTTAGTAATCGGATAAATGAGTGGAGGGTTCACAGTGAAGGTAGCAATAGGCAGCGATCATGGTGGTTTTCGGCTTAAAGAAGAAATTAAAGCTCTGTTGACCGCAAAGAACATACCTTTTCAGGACTTTGGCACATGCTCTACCGAATCGGTTGATTACCCCGACATTTCCCGCAATGTAGCAGAAGTTGTAGCTTCTGGGGAGTATGACCGGGGCATTATTATATGCGGGAGAGGCATTGGCGTTAGTATTGCCGCCAACAAGGTAAAGGGAATTAGAGCAGCGTTGTGC
>JAQWAQ010000010.1 GCA_028707635.1 Negativicutes bacterium | reverse complement strand
CTTCGTCACTGAAGCCGGCACTTAAGCGATTTGTTTTTGGATTTTTAATATCAATTTCCTAGTGAGCGACATTGATATCACCGCACAAAATGACCGGCTTGGTTTGATCAAGCTGTTGGAGATAGGTTTTAAAATCGTCTTCCCATCTCATCCGGTAATCAAGACGCGCAAGGCCGCGTTGTGAATTTGGGGTATAGACGTTGACCAGAAAGAATTTTTCAAACTCAAGGGTGATCAGGCGGCCTTCCTGGTCATGTTCGGCAATATTCAGGCCATAGCTTACGGATAAGGGCTTGATACGGGTAAAAACAGCTGTGCCGGAGTAGCCTTTTTTAACGGCGCTGTTCCAGTACTCCTCGTAGCCAGGCCAATCGATTTCGCTCTGCTCCCGTTGCATTTTAGTTTCCTGGATGCAGAAAATATCGGCATTCATGCTGGTGAAAAAGTCATTAAAGCCTTTATTAAGGCAGGCTCGAAGACCGTTTACATTCCATGATATTAGTTTCATAGTATAATCCTCTTTTACTCATCTTTTGTGGCATATTTCGCGGTTATCAGTAAAATTCCTTCCCGTGAAATATGCTTGCGAGTTTACTTGTGGGGGCAAAGACAGAATTTGACGTTTTTCTAGTGACTTGCTATAATGACAACAAATGAATAAAGTACCGTCAAGGTGCCGCCGAAACGCGGAGAATAGGGAAGTCAGAGCATCATGCATAAGCGCGGGCCCGCCACTGTACCGGGGAGACCTTACAATGCCACTCGCAAGGGGAAGGCGTAAGAAGTCAATGAAACGGGAGCCAGGAGACCTGCCTTAGACGGTTGTAACCTTCATGGATAAGGAAGGCTTTTTTGGCTGTATGCTAAAAGAGCCTTTTGTTTTTAATCGTAATCGGTAGGAGGGGCAATATGAGCTTGTTAGAAGAAACATTAGCAAAAATAGAGGCCTTAGAGGATTCTTTTATGAAGGTAGAAATGGAGTTGGAAAGTTTCGTAAAAACGATGAATATGGGCCGGTTAACGACAATGGTTACACAATATGCAGCTATATCAGGTAAGCTTGAGCCTGATTTGCCACGTAACTGTATGGTGATTACCTGTGCCGATCACGGGGTGGCTAGGCAGGGAATCAGCGCTTATCCTGTTGAAACAACAATGCATATGACGGCGAACTATTTGGTTTCCAAAGGAGCAAGTGCCAATGCGTTTGCAAATTTTTGCGGTGCCGACATGGTCGTCGCTGATCTCGGGGTAGCAGGTGATATGTCAAATATTCCGGGGCTATGGCATCGAAAAATTGCCTACGGTACGCAAGACTTCACCCAGGGGCCGGCCATGACCCGTGCACAGGCGATCCAGGCCATTGAAGCCGGTATTGATATTGTGAATGACCGTGTGCAGCAAGGGTACAACTGTTTTAGCCTTGGTGAGATGGGGATTGGCAATACCACCTCCAGCGCAGCGGTTGTAGCTGCTTTTACCGGACTTACCGTTGAGCAGGTGACTGGACGCGGTACCGGCATATCGGACACTAGAATGGAAATTAAGCTTAATGCCGTCCGCCGGGCGTTGGAGGTAAATCGTCCCAATGCTGCCGATGGAGTTGATGTTTTGGCCAAGGTCGGGGGATTTGAGATTGGTGCTTTGGCAGGGGTAATCTTGGGCGCAGCTGCTAATAGATGTGCTGTTGTTATCGATGGTCTCAACACAACAGCAGCCGCATTAATTGCTCATGCCATCTATCCTCAGACCAGACAGTATCTTTTTGCTTCACATTTGTCAGGAGAGCCCGCTCATGTGATTGCATTGGCGCATTTGAACTTAACGACTTGCATGGATTTGGGAGTCTGTTTAGGCGAAGCCATTGGGGCTTCAGTTGTCGTTGATATGCTGACGGTGGCGGTCAAGGTTTTACATACGAAGAATAACACGGCGTCTGCGTTGCAGTATGCGATATAGTACGGAGGATAAGATGCTTGAGACAATTCTTGCAGCAATAAGTCCCTTGAATCAGGAAGCAATGGAAAAATGCCAGTTGCGGTTAGATAATCTATCTAAACCGCTCAACAGTCTACATTCGTTTGAACACCTGGCCTGTAAGCTGGCTGGGATCACTGGTAATCCCCGCCCGCGTAGTTTGCCGAAAAGTTTTCTTATTGTGAATGGTGGTGCAATGGCAGATTCCCAGGCAACGACGGCTGTTCATGTATTTGCTGAGCACGTTTCGGCTAAAATAGTGCAGGTGGATATACATGCCGCAGTTCATGATCTGGCAATACCAGCGATGCGGGTTAGGAAGGCAGTTGAAACTGGAATAAAAGCAGTGAGTCAAGAAATTCACCAAGGCGCTAAGGTCATTGGTTTAGGTTATCGTGGAACTGATAGCCGTGCTGCCGGTACAATGATTGTTGACTATTACAGTTCAAACAGTGGGAGAAAATCAGCAGCCGCTGATTCGGACGTAAAATATCATCTTGGATTGTTGCAAAATGCCGGAAATATGGAAATTGCCGGTTTGGTGGGAGTTATAATTGGAGCTGCTGCTGGACGGGCGGCGGTTGTGATGGACGGCTTAGCGACAAGTGCTGCAGCGCTCGTCGCTGTGCAAATGCTACCAGGTATTAAAGAGTATCTTGTGGGCGCGCATTTTTCCGTTGAGCCAGTCCATACAACGGCGTTAACTATCATGGGTGTACCAGCTTATTTGCACCTTGATATGCCTTGTGGTGATGGCAGCGGAGCCGCGCTTGGTATGTCGCTGCTTAATGCATCTCTTCATATGCTGAACGATATGAAAACCTTTGGTGAGGCCGAGGTAGCTGTAGCCCAGGACGGCCCAGGGGCCTTGCGGCAGAGCAAGGACGTAAAGGATTAGCAATAAGGAACGATCATTACGGAAGGAATTTGGGCCGGCCTGCTGGCCGCTGAAGTTGGGATAAGCATAGATTAGGGTTTGTCAGCGAATGCTAAGTCTGGGGTGACGACTGTGCACAAACTGCCATTATCATATTACCAGCAAAATAGTCTAACGCTAGCCAAGGATTTACTGGGAAAGTATCTGGTGCATGTTTCTGACGAGGGCAAAACGGTAGGTAAGATTGTTGAAACAGAAGCCTACCGCGGCCCACTTGATGCTGCGGCCCATTCTTATAGCGGCAAGCCAACCGAGCGGACCAAAATAATGTTTGGCCTGGGTGGGTATGTTTATATCTATCTTATTTATGGCATGCATTATTGCATGAATATTGTGGCTGGGGCAGCAGGTTTTCCAGAAGTCGTACTGCTAAGAGCTCTAGAGCCATTAGATGGTATTCCTTTAATGAAACAGCGCCGGAAAACCGATAAATTGCTGAATTTGTGCAGCGGTCCTGGCAAGTTGTGTGCTGCGATGGGGATAACAAAAAAGCAATATGGGATTAGTTTGTGCAGCCCTGAATTACATCTACTGGACGGAGAAAAAGTGGCCGAGGATATGATAGCAAGAACACCTCGCATCAATATCGGCTATTCTGGCGAAGCAGTAGATTATCCATGGCGGTATATCATTAAAGAAAGTAAATTTATTTCGGTATAGTTGTTAAAAAATTCATTTTTCTAAAGATAATCTAAAGAAGCTAAGCGATAATTAAGCCATGGAACAATAAGTTTTGACAGGAGGATGAGTGAATATGATGAAGAGTAAAAAATGGCTGGTTGCGCTTAGTGTAGCAGGGTTGATTGCAGCAAGTGGTGTGGTTATGGCGGCCACCGCAGATAAGCAGGCCGCTGATAATAAACGCCCATGTTTCTCGCAAAAAGGTGATTTTGTACATAGGGGCGATATGAAGGGATTTAAGCAAAACCATCAGGCCCTCCTTGATTTGCTCAAAATTGATGGTGCAACCTTTAAAAGTGAGTTGAAAGCTGGCAAAACGATGGCGGCAATCGCCCAGGAACAGGGTGTGTCCGAAAAACAGCTCACAGCATTCATGACCGAGAAAATGACGCAACGGATTGACGAAGGTGTGAAAGCTGGACGGATTGATACAGACCGAGCTGATAAAATGAAAGCCAATATGGATCAACGGATTTCTGACATGATTAATGGTAAGGCACGGATGCACAGGGGCGAGCACAAACGTGGCCCGGGAATGTTTCAGGATGCTCAATTGCTTGACTTATTAAAAGTGGATGCGAAAACCCTGCGCAATGAGATGAAGGCAGGCAAAACGCTTGTTGCGGTCGCCAATGAGAAAGGTGTATCCGAGCAAGATTTGAAAGCTCTTATGGTCGAACGCATGACCCAGCGAATTGACGAAGGTGTGAAAGCTGGACGGATTGATACAGACCGAGCTGATAAAATGAAAGCCAATATGGATCAACGGATTTCTGACATGATTAATGGTAAATGTCCGCAGCCTAGACAAAAACATGACCCTAAGCCTCAAGTATAATAAAGTTTGCAAATGGAAAAACAGGTGCTTGCTATGCAAGTGCCTGTTTTGATTATATAATTAAATGTATAGAGTAAAATGGAGGGATATCATGAGACTGTTGGTCGTTGAAGACGATAACGCCTTGCGCGAAGCCATTGTCACACTGTTAAAAGAAGAACAGTATCTTGTCGATGAGGCGGAAAAAGGTGATGACGGATTATATCTCGCATTACAGGGAGTTCATGATCTATTCATCCTTGATATTATGCTGCCGGAGATTAGCGGGCTAGAAATCATCAAGCAGGTTAGGAAATCAGGTGATGATGTGCCAATCCTGCTCTTGACGGCGCGAGACAGTGTGGATGATCGCGTTAACGGGCTTAACACAGGAGCCGATGATTACTTAGTCAAACCGTTTGCGATTCCAGAACTGCTGGCAAGAATTAAGGCGCTGCTGCGGCGGAAGGGTAATTTGGCTAAAGAGGGAGAACTCAGTTATGGCGGGGTTAAGGTTGATAGCAAAGTCAGAGACGGCATTGTCGAAAGCCACCCGCTCGGTTTGACAACAAAAGAATATGACTTACTTGAATTTTTGGTGATCAATAAGGAGCAAATTTTAACGCGTGAACAAATTTTTGATCGTGTCTGGGGCTTTGAATCAGAGACGACCATCAGTGTTGTTGACTTATATATTCATTACCTGCGGAAAAAGCTGCTGCCATTTAAGCGGGACAGTCTGATTCGAACAGTGCGCGGCGCAGGTTTTATGTTTAAGGAGAAGTAATATGTTTCAAAGAACGTTACGTCATTTGTCGGCGACCAATTCGCTAGTGTTTTTGCTTATTTTTGTGGTTTTCGGAACAGTGATTTATGGGTTTGTTTCCTTCAGACTGTTTGATAAAGTTGATGAAGCAGCTTTTCTCAAGGCGAGTAATTTCAAAATTGCCAATGGCAGACCAGCGCCGCAAGGCCGCGCCCGGTTTTTATTTGATCCCCGGATTATTATCTTGCTGCGTGACTCGGATAACACAGTGCATAGTGCTTTTCCGAGTCGTGAGGTAGAGGTAGAACGGCTTACAGAAATCGTAGCCCCTGTGCGAACAGGCGAAATTGTGACAAAAGATTTTGATGATCACTTCTATCGAATCGTCGATATTCCGTACCGTTATGACGATGTTACCTTTAACACGGAAAACGGTCTTGTCACCATCACGGGAGTCATCGCGGTCAGTATTGTCGACTCTGAGATGGCCTTATTGCATAATCTATTGATTATTATTGTCGGCGGCTTGGTTATTGGCTTATTAATTATCATTCTTGCCGGGTACTATTTAGCCAGACGGGCGATGATTCCGATTCAGGGGGCGTGGGATAAGCAGCAGGAGTTTGTGGCTGACGCCTCTCATGAATTACGCACACCGCTTGCTGTTGTCAAAAGCAATGCGGAACTGATCCTGCGGCATCCCGATCACACAGTGGAAGAAGAAAGTATTCGGGTTACCAATATCATCAGAGAAGTCCGGCGTATGACTAAGCTTGTTTCTGACTTGCTTACACTAGCCCGGGCTGACGCCAGCCAATCCGAATTGCAGTTTGGTGAGGTGAGTTTAAATGAACTTCTCCAGACGCTTGGAGAGCAATTCGCACCTCTGGCCGAAATCGAGGGGCATACCATGAAGGTTGAGGTGGTGGAACGGCTGGAATTAATAGCCGATCGCGAACGGCTGTATCAGTTGCTGGTCATCTTAACTGATAATGCTTTTAAATACACGTCACCTCCCGGAACAATCATCATCAGCGGAGCCAGGCAGGGCGGAAATATTCTAGTCACAGTGGAGGATTCTGGTCAGGGTATCGCACCGAACGATGTACCACGGGTTTTTGACCGGTTTTACCGCGGTGATAAGGCCCGGACCAGGGAAAAAGGCGGCACTGGCTTAGGGTTGTCCATCGCAAAATGGATTGTTGAGAAGCATGGCGGTAAGATCACAGTCGAAAGTCAACAGGGGATTGGAACAAAATTCAGCATTGTATTACCGGCCAAGCTGGCCACAAAGAAAGTAAATTTAACGATTTCAAAGTAAATCCCAACTTATGGGTGATATAATAAGAGTGCTTAATTAAGTACGTTGATTCGTTATGAGATGAATATTGATTCTGTGAGGTTTGTTATGGATGAATTATGGAATAAGGTAAAGCGATATAAGGTGTTAGTGAGCGGTTTACTCATTGCAGCGCTTGCAGCTATCGGCGGTGTCGTCTATATGAACAATAATAATACTGCCGCTGTTGCAACATCGACGACGGTAGCTGTTGGGCGCAGCGACATACGGACTACAGTTGCGGCTACAGGTACAATATCGCCGCTTAACTCAGTTGAGGTCAGTTCCCGAGTCACTGGTTTGATTACCAATCTGATGGTAGAAGAGAATGACATAGTAAAGGCTGGTCAAGTCCTGATTGTATTGGATGATTCCAGTCTTAGGGCTCAGGTTGAACAGTATCAAGCTCAGGTGTTAAATTATGCCGCTATCTATGAACGCAGCAAGAAAATTGCCGAAATTGGCGGTCTATCAGCCCAGCAATTGGAAGCTGATCGGACAAATTATCTGGTATCCAAGGCGGCTTATGAAAATTATTCATCACAGCTTGATTATTACGTTATAAAAGCGCCAATTGATGGTGTGGTAATTGGGAAACCGACACCGGCCGGCCAGACAGTTGCCCAGGGTATTTCAAGCCCCCAGGTTATCATGACCATTGCGGATATGTCGCAAATGCAGATCAAGGTTCTGGTCGATGAAACCGATATCGGCAAAGTAAAAGTCGGTCAGCAGGTTTCGTTTTCGGTGGATTCCTATATGGATAAAACCTTTAGCGGTAAGGTAACACGAATTTCGCGGAGTGCTATTACCCAATCCAATGTCATTTATTATCCGGTCTATGTGGATGTCGATGCCGCGGAGGGGCTTTTGTATCCTACAATGACTGCGCGGGTCAACATCAGCATTTCTGAAAGCAAAAATGTTTTAGTTGTTCCCTTAGCAGCTGTGAAGGATGCGAGCGGACAAAAATATGTTGAAGTGCTGGGCGGGGGTCACTCCCATCAGGTCTTTGTCAAAACCGGTTTGCGTGATGGTGAAAATATCGAAATTATTGAAGGCCTTAACGAGGGTGACACTGTCGTTATAACGACAAAGAAAAAAATAACGACTAAAACACAAAATATGCCGCCGCATCGAATCTAGACGTTTTAAGTAGTGAAAAAGGGAGTTGTAACCATTTAATCACAGGAAATAATTAACAGTATCCTTTCATCTGAAGGAAAGGTAAACTGTACTTGAGGTGATAAGGTGAAACGCTGGGCGCTCCTTCTATTTTCGGCTGTGATCGTATCAAAAGTTGGCAACCGTATCGTGTGTTATTTTTAACTACATATTAGCCCTTCGGGGCGCTTTTTTTTTTGCCTTTTTCTAAGAGAAATCTAAAAGTGTTCCTGCATACTAAGATCATCACAGTGAATGACTCATTCGGATAAGGGAGGTTACCTAAACAATGTCAAGATTACGCAATAAAACAGCTGTCATTACCCTTGGCTTAATGTTGTTCCAAAATACTTTTGCATTGGCAGCGCCCATTCAATTATCGCTCCAGGAGAGTGTTAACCTTGCCTTGCAAAATAATTCAACAATTAAAATTGCCAGCAAAGATAAAGAACAGTCAGAATGGAGTGTAAGTGAAGCAAAAGCCGGAAGAATGCCGACGGTTTCACTTGGCAGTAATTACAGTTTTCGTAATGGCGGCGAAAATAGTAACAGCCTTAAAATGAGCTTGCCGTTGTATACCGGGGGGCGGACCGAGGCTAAAATTGACCAGGCTAAATTAGGGGTTGTCAGCGCCGACCTTGATGTGAAGAAAGCCCAACAGCAATTAGTGCTTGATACGACAGCTGATTATTACAGTGTTCTTGAGACCAAGAATATGCTGGCTGTAAATCAGGAAACCGTGAATAACTTAATGGCTCATCAGACTATCGTGCAGGGAAAATATGATGTAGGTGTTGTCGCCAAGTCTGATCTTCTTAGAGCCGAAGTAGAGGTGGCCAATGCCCAGCAAAATTTAATCAAGGGTCAAAATCAGCATGCTTTAGCGGTTGCTGAATTACTTAACACTATGAATATAGATGCCGATACAGAAATTAACCTGGCCGAGGAACTACAATATCAGGCCGATACAAGAACTCTAGCCGAGGCGGTTGCGCTTGCTAAACAGAATCGTCCGGAACTGGCTAAGGCACAGACAGCGATTGAGAGTGCGGCAAAAGGTATAGAAATTGCCGAGAGCGGGAAACGCCCGTCAGTATCGATGTCGGCCTCGACCAGCTGGGAAGACAGATTGCTGCCGGGAAATGACCGGGACTGGTCGGTTGGCGTAAGCGCCAGCTGGAATGTTTTTGACGCCGGCACAACAAAGGCGCAGATTAACCAGGCCGAGATTTCTCGTGACAAAGCAGAACTTCAGGCTGAGCAGACCCAAGACGCTGTTGAACTGGAGGTGCGTGATAGCTATTTAAACATGAGAGAGGCTGAAGAACGTTTAAAAACAACTGATGTGACCGTAGCCAAGGCCAATGAAGATCTCTATATTGCCCGGGAAAGATATATAGCGGGTGTTGGGACTAATCTTGATGTCATTGATGCACAGCTCGCTTATACCCAGGCGAATACTAATCATATTCAGGCCCTGTACGACTATAATGTAAACAAAGCCAAACTTGATAAGGCAATCGGCTTGTAAGGAAGGAGATAGGGAGGTATATGATGAAAAGTATGATGGTAACACTTCAAAGTCATAAAAAACAGCTTTTGTATGGCCTTATTGGTTTGGTAACGGTGGCAGGCGGGATTTTCTATTATCAGAATTCCAGCAGTAAGGGAGCAGAAGTAAAGCAACAGGTGGCAATCGCCGAACGGCGTGACGTTGCCGCAGTGGTTTCGGCTACAGGCACCATTGCTCCTGTTAATACAGTTGATATAAGTTCTAAGATTACAGCCCAAATTAAAGAAGTTAAAGTTAAAGAAAATGAGCAAGTGATTCCTGGGCAAGTCCTTGTTATTTTAGAAGATACCGGCTTGCAGGCGCAAGTGACGCAAGCCCAAGAACGGCTGCAAAATGCGGCGGTAAAATACAACAGAACTTTACGGCTGAACGGAATCGGTGGATCATCCAACGAAGAACTTGATAACTCCCGGATGGACTATAATATTGCGCAGGCAAACTATGCTGAAGTTATGTCGGATTTAAATGAAACAGTCATTGCCTCGCCGATTGCCGGAACTGTCATTGGCAAGCCGCTGTCAGCGGGTGAATTGGTTGCTCAAGGTGTCAACAACCCTACAGTAATTATGACGGTGGCTGATATGTCCAAAATGCAAATTGATGCTAATGTTGACCAGACCGATATCGGGAAGGTAGCGCTTGGTCAGCGGGTGACATTTACTGTTGATGCATATCCTAGTAAAGAATTTACTGGCAGGGTGTCAGTCATATCGAGAAAACCGACTGTTGAACAAAATGTTACCTATTACAAAGTGACGATTGACGTTGATGACGCTGAGAATAAGCTTAATCCCGGGATGGTTGCCAGAGTGGCGGTTACAATCAGTGAAAGTAAAGGCGCTTTGACGGTGCCGCTAGCCGCTATCCGGACTGACAAAACTGGCAAGTATGTTGTTGTTATGAGCCAGAATGGTCAAACTCAAAATGTACCTGTCACGACCGGGAATGCTAGCGATGACCGTGTGGAAATTACCAGCGGTCTAAGTGATGGTGATAAGGTCGTTGTTGCTCAAGTCAAGACACAAACTCAATCCGGCGCGCAAAAGACCGGGAACATTAGGGTGCCGGGTACTCGCGGGATGTTTTGAGTCAGCGCCTCTGATGAAAGGAGGGTATAATCGTGACAATTGCGTTAGCTGATGTGAAGAAAATTTATCAAATGGGTGAAACGCCTGTTGCTGCCCTAGCCGGGGTAAGTCTTGACATTAATGATGGTGAGTTTGTGGCCATCATGGGGCCGTCCGGCTCTGGTAAGTCAACCTTAATGAATATTTTAGGCTGTTTAGACCGTCCTACCAGCGGTTCCTATCTGCTTGATAATCAGGAAGTATCGTCATTAACCGACGATGAACTTGCTGTGACCCGCAATAAAAAGATTGGCTTTGTCTTTCAGAATTTTAACCTGCTGCCACGGTTAACAGCACTTGACAATGTAGCCTTGCCGTTAGTTTACGCTGGAGTCAGCAGTAAAGAACGGAAGCTTCGGGCTGCCGAAGCGTTGTCATCAGTTGGTCTTGCTAACCGGATGGAGCATATCCCTAACGAGCTGTCTGGCGGCCAGCGGCAAAGGGTCGCCATTGCTCGCGCGTTGGTTAATGATCCGACCATTCTAATGGCTGACGAACCAACTGGGGCTCTTGATACCAAATCAGGTGAAGAAGTTATGGAACTATTTAAAAACCTTCATTCCTATGGCCGGACAATTATTCTGGTAACCCATGAACCAGATATTGCTGCCCATGCAAAAAGAGTGATTCATGTCCGGGACGGTCTGATCGTTCGGGACACAGAAAGGGATGATTAACGTGTTCACGGAGAGTGTTAAGATCGCCCTGAATGCCTTAGTCTCAAACAAGCTGCGGTCGATTCTTACTATGTTGGGGATTATTATTGGTGTTGGTGCAGTAATTGCCATGGTATCGATTGGGATGGGAGTACGGGATAAAGTCCAAAACTCGATTGCCAGCTTAGGCAGTAACCTCTTGATTGTTACCCCGGGGGCGGCCTCCTCCTCTGGTGTCAGGCAGGCGGCAGGTACTAACACGACTTTGACCCTTAAGGATGCACAGGCTTTAGCCAAGGAAGTTTCAGGGATTTCTGCTCTGGCTCCAAGCGTCAGTAAGCAATACCAGCTTGTGGCCGGTAATATGAACTGGACATCAAGTGTTCAGGGGACAACTCCGGAGTATTTAGAGGTTCGCAATTTTGGCGTTGAGAGCGGCAGTTTTATTAGTAATGAAGATGTTATGACGCGAAATCGGGTGGCCGTTATTGGGGCTACTGTTGCCAATAACCTATTTCCAAATATTAACCCGGTCGGACAAAGTGTTCGGATCAACAACGCCCCCTTTATCGTGATTGGGGTGCTTGAGAGTAAAGGCCAGTCGGGTGGGGGGCAGGACCAGGACGATACTGTCATTATTCCGCTGACAACAGCTCAAGAGCGACTGATGGGTATTACACATATTCAAACAATTAGTGTTCAAGCTGCTAATGATGAGGTAATTGATCAGGTGCAGGAGGATATCACGACAATGCTGCGAGCCCGTCACCGCCTTACCGGTGATAAAGACAACGACTTTACGGTTCGAAATTTGGCCAGTGTTATGGCGACGGCGCAGGAAGCTACAGCCAGTATTACCATGCTGCTCGGCAGTATTGCCGGTATTTCTTTATTAGTCGGCGGCATTGGTATTATGAATATTATGCTAGTTTCTGTTACTGAGCGAACGCGGGAAATTGGGATTCGCAAAGCATTGGGAGCGCGTTACTCCAACATTCTGATGCAATTTCTCATCGAGGCTGTTGTCATTGGTGTCGTTGGCGGCGCTATGGGTATTGCTTTAGGTGTAGGTGGTTCTTATGCTATCGCATCTTTTGCCGGGCTTAGTACTGTTATTACACCATTGCCTATTATCGTGTCCTTTGGATTTTCGGTTGGTATTGGTCTGTTTTTTGGCCTGTATCCAGCTCGTAAAGCGGCCTTGTTAAACCCCATTGATGCTCTGCGGTACGAATAGAAGGATAAGCCAAGTGACCCATAACTTGCCTTTGGTAGGTTATGGGTCATTTGGCTTGTTGCCTGTGAACTTCGTTATACGGGGAAAATAACCAATTGCAATATTGTAAAGAAGTATTGCATTTTCATGAAGAATCATCTAAAATGAAAAAACATGCTAATTATTTGAGTGTAAATATGTAAATTAGTAATAAGGTTGAGGAGGATGAGCATGATGTCAAAACAAATATCGTTTCGAGACACGTTAACAATAGGCTTAATGCTGTTCTCAATGTTTTTCGGCGCGGGAAACTTGATTTTTCCACCAGCATTAGGACAAGCAGCAGGTACTAATTTATGGACTGCTATCATCGGGTTTTTAATTACGGGTGTTGGGATGCCGCTTCTCGGTGTCATGGCAATTGGCTTAACAGGCAGTAATGATTCACAAGCCTTAGCGAAAAAGGTGCATCCTATGTTTGCAATTGTACTAACAGTAAGTACTTATCTTACAATAGGACCATTATTTGCGATTCCACGGACTGGCGCGGTATCCTATGAAGTTGGTATCAGACCATTCTTGACAGGTGATGTGGCGAGCGGTGGGTTTGGGTTGTTGGCCTATACAACCATCTTTTTTATTATTACTTGTTGGTTGTCATTGAATCCGACGAAAATTGTCGACAGGGTCGGTAAGATACTTACACCGGTTTTATTGATTGTACTGGTGCTTTTAGTAGCCAAGGTGTTTACTAATCCGCTTGGCGTGATACCGGCACCAACCGGGGAATATGCCACAAGTCCTTTGTTTAAAGGTTTCCGTGAGGGTTATCTGACAATGGACACGCTGGCATCAATGGTATTTGCTATCATTGTTATTAATGCAATCAAGGCTAAAGGTATCATAGATAGTAAAAAGGTAACACGCGTCTGCACAACGGCCGGCTTGATTGCCGCAGCTTGTTTGGGCTTGATTTATATTTCACTGGCTTACCTAGGAGCAACCAGTGTCGCCGTTGTTGGTCAAGCTGCAAATGGCGGAATTATTTTATCGAAGGTAGCAAATGTATACTACGGTGCACTGGGCAATGTTGTTCTGGGTCTGGCCATTATCTTTGCTTGTTTGACAACAAGCATTGGGCTAGTATCTTCTTGTGCTGTATTCTTTAATCAGTACCTTCCCAAATTGTCGTATAAGACACTTGTATATATCTTATCTTTTTTCAGTTTCGTGGTGTCTAATGTGGGGTTAACCCAGTTGATTTCATTTTCAGTGCCAGTTTTAGTGGCAATCTACCCAATGGTCATTGTCCTGATTTTACTGTCATTTTTGGAATCTCTTTTTGGCGGACGTAATGCAGTATACCGCGGCAGTATGTTGTTTACCGCTGTTATGGCCTTGATTGATGGGCTCAATGCATCAGGTGTTTCAATTGGTGCACTTAATACGCTGCTGAGTAAGTATCTTCCGCTCTTTGATGCAAGCATGGGATGGGTTATTCCGGCTATTGTGGGCGGTGTTTTGGGCTATTTCGTTTCGCTTTTTTCCGATAGTTCATCTGCCGCTGAAGCAGATTCGATTTGAAAATATTGAACAGCAAAAGAGCCAACCTGCTAATCAGGTATGGCTCTTTTTGTATATTAGGAAAGGTGAGTTTCTGGATTTTAGATAATATTTAGGTCTTCGCCGTTTAGGATTTTTTTCATATTTTTCATGGGACACATTTTACCGCACATTGTACAGGTATCTTCACATTCAGGGCGAGATGAATCACGGTAACTTCTGGCTTTTTCCGGATCGATGGCTAACTCAATCATGCGCGGGAAATCAACGTCAGCTCGTGCTTGGCTCATTTGGTTGTCCCAGTCACGTGCTCCCTGGATTCCTTTGGCAATATCGGCAGCGTGGGCGGCAATGCGCGTGGCGATAATGCCTTCCTTCATATCATCCAGATCCGGTAGACGGAGATGTTCAGCCGGTGTTACATAACAGAGGAAATCAGCTCCGCTAGCTGCCGCTATGGCACCGCCGATGGCACTTGTGATATGATCGTAGCCTGGTGCGATATCTGTTACAAGTGGTCCTAATACATAGAAAGGTGCTCCGTGGCATAATTTTTTCTCTAATAGCATATTGGCTGCGATTTCATTCAGAGCCATATGGCCGGGGCCTTCAATCATGACCTGGACATTTCGGGCCCAGGCTCTTTTGGTGAGCTCGCCAAGCGTAATGAGCTCCTCGATTTGCGCGGCATCAGTAGAATCGTTTGTTGAGCCAGGCCGGCAGGCATCGCCTAGACTTAATGTTACATCATATTTCTCGCAAATTGTCAGCAGCCTGTCGAAATATTCATAGAAGGGGTTTTCCTGTTTGTTCAGTTCCATCCAAGCGAAAAGTAATGAGCCGCCGCGAGAAACAATATTGGTTAGGCGCTTATTTCTTTTTACTCGTTCGGCAGTGGCGCGATTCATTCCACAGTGAATGGTCATAAAATCGACACCGTCTTCGGCGTGTTTTTCAATAACTGAAAAGAATTCCTCGACAGTAATTTCCTTTAAATCCTTATCCAGCATTCCGACAGCATCATACATCGGGACGGTTCCTATCATTGCCGGCGAAAAATTGATCAGCTTTCGGCGAAAAGTTTCTGTCTTACCATAGCAGCTCAAGTCCATAATGGCTTCAGCTTTAAGGTCAATTGCTTTTTTAACTTTTTGCAATTCTAAATCGATATCATTACAATCTTTTGAAACCCCAAGGTTGACATTGATTTTGGTGCGAAGACCTTGGCCAACGCCCTCGGGGCTGAGGCTAGTATGATTTTTATTAGCAGGAATGACGATTTTTCCTTCGGCAATTAAGCTTCGTAAAGTGTTGGGATCTATATTTTCCTTGTGGGCCACGGCCCGCATCTGGGTGGTGATGATGCCTTTTTTAGCAGCATCCATTTGAGTTGTATACATAATCTTATCATCCTCGCTTTTTGATAACCAGGCAGTGGCAGCAAGCTTTCGTAGAAACAAAAAAAGCTTACCATAGTAAGCTTAAAGTGCCATGAAGCTTTCCTACGGTGGTTCTAACCACATCAGGTTCAAGGGTTGGAGTCTTGCTCCTCTCAGCCGTTAGGCACCCCTAGCTATCGCTATTATTTTACGTAATTTTATTGTACCCCGGTTCAATGCTTGTGTAAAGGGGAAATCCTGTGAGGGTAAATGTATGCAAGAAAATGTATATCTTATGGTAGAATGTAAATAGATAATTTTTACAGTAAAAGGGGTGCCGCATTGCAATCTTTTCAAAGGTCGTCCAAGCTGATTTTTGCTGCTTTCGTATTAGTCGGTTCACTGATTGCCTTCTTATTAAGTCCGACCCAGGCCAGTGCTGATCCTGATCATGTTACTCTAACCTGGACAGGCGATGTGCGAACAACACAGACTGTCACTTGGCGGACTGGGTTTACGATAAAGCCGGGCAGGGTTGAATACCGTGAGGCAAACAGCTTATTTCCGCAGGGTGGAGATCAAATGACTGCAGAAGTTCAAGGATTGGCAACGAATGTCGGGAATATGAGTATTCATTCGGTGACGCTGACGGGCCTTAAGCCGGGAACACGCTATCTATATCGGGTTGGTGACGGCACTAGCTGGAGTGAGCAATATCAGTTTACTACTGCCGCAGATTATGGGCAGTCATTTAAGTTTTTAGTCTTTGGTGATTCACAAAGTATAAACTATTTAGCATGGCGGACAACGCTTCACACCGCTTATATGGCCAATCAGGATGTTGCCTTTTTTATTAATGTCGGTGACTTGGTTGATGTCGGACAGGATTATAAGGAATGGAATGCCTGGCTTGGTGCCAGTAAGGGTGTCATTGATACAATTCCGGTGGTTCCGGTCGTCGGTAATCATGAAACATATACCCCTAACAGGACGTACTCAATGCCGAAGTTTTTCACTGTCCAGTTAAAAGTTCCGAACAATGGCCCGGAAGGTCTTACAGGACAAGTGTACTCTTTTGATTACGGCAATATTCATTTTAGTGTACTTGACAGCCAGGCAGGTGAGGAACGGGGGTTTGTCCCAGATATGCTGGAATTGCAGAAAGCATGGCTGGAGAAAGATTTAAAAGCAACAGACAAAATGTGGAAGGTTATCCTGATTCACCGACCGCTCTATCATAACCGGCCCAAGGACAGTGATGGTGATTTGCGTGAAGCCTTTCTTCCGCTTATTGATAAATATCAAGTTGATGTGGTTTTCTCTGGGCATGACCATGTTTATGGCCGCAGTTACCCGCTGCGGGGTGGCGTGATTGACAAGTTAAACGGAACAATTTATGTTACCGCCGGCCGTAGTGGAACGAAAACTTATCAAAGAGCAATGGCGAAAGACCATAACGAAGTTTTTTATAATCCTGTGGATGAGTCCAATTATCTTACAGTAGAAGTGAGCGGCAGTACAATGACGGTGAAGGTCTTTCAGCGAAGCGGATTTTTACTTGATGAGTGGTCGCTAGAGAAGTAAATTGTATTTTATAAACAAATACGGAAAATTTTTTGGAAATTAAAGGAGATTGTCTAACACCGCAGAATATTTATAAAATTAAGATTTTGCGATAAGATAGTCTTTTCAGTGCGATTACCAGCTTGATGAATCCGTCTATTTGGGGTGAAATTGTGTTGCTTGATACTTACACGATGTACTTAATGTTATGTCTGGGCAACTTTATCGTTTTTATTATGCTCGTTTTTTTCGGGCGTTCTACCCAACCCGATGGTTTATTTACGCGCTATACCTATGCTAAGCTCTTTCAATGCATTGGTTTATCACTGGTAATATTCAAGGGAATTGTACCTGCGGCCATTTCGGCCATTATTGGTAATGGATTGCTTTTTGCGGGTATCCTTTTAGAGGCCTTCTGCATTATCTATGTCGGGAAAACGCCTTCGCAGCGGGCAGCGAAAGATTGGGTACGTATAGCGCTGCTGCTTATCGCAGGATTTGTGGTGCTCTATCTGTCTGATGTAAGTACTGTAGTCAGAACTTCAGTGGCAGCAATCGTTTTAGCAAGTACCTCATTAATCGTGTCCGGTGGTTTGTTGTTCTTCAATAATGCGACAACTTTGCGGCGGGTTTCCGGGTTTTTATTTCTTGGCTGTTCTATTTTTCATATTTATCGTGCCATAGGAGCATTGTCAAATCCTTTAGGTTATATGTTTTTTGATGGACAGACAGTGGCCTTTCTGATGGCCTATGTACATATGATGTTCAGTACTATGGCCTTTTTGCTTATGAGTCGTGAGGTTAGCGATATCAAACTCAAGCAAGCAGCGACGATGGATTATCTGACAGGAATCTATAATAGAATGCAATTTATGAATTTAGCGAAAAAGCTAGTTTCCTTGCTGGCCCGGCAGAAAAGGCCGGTTTCAGTGTTAATGCTTGATTTAGACCATTTTAAAGCCATTAATGATAAATACGGTCACTTTACCGGTGACGAGGTGCTGGTCCATTTTAGCAAAAGTACTACGGCGGTACTTCGGCCGGAAGATATATTCGCCAGGTACGGTGGTGAGGAATTTATTATTTTGTTGCCAAACACCGGGAGTCGTGAGGTCATGCTCATTGGACAAAGGATCAAAAATCATCTCGCGGATGCGGTGACGAACAAGGGTGTTCCCCACTATACGGTTAGTATGGGGGCTGCCACCATTATTCCCGCTCACCGCTCAGAGCTGGCCAAGGTTATGAGAATGGCTGATGAGGCGCTTTTTCAGGCCAAACGTGGGGGCAGAAATAAAGTTATTCAATATGGTGTTAGTTGACAATAAAGGGAATTTTGGCTGTTATGGTGAAATGATAGGAATAGAAAGCACTACTTGAACCCAAAGATATTAGTAGGGGGCGATTACATGTCTTATCATTATGATATTTTGTTGAAAAATGGGTTAGTTGTTGATCCAGTTACAAATAGGGAAGAAATTGCTGATATCGCTATTGCAGGTGGGAAAATTGTCGAGATTATGCCTGGCTTGAGTGCTGAAAAGGCCCAAGAAGCCTTTGATTTAAAGGGTCATATGGTTATGCCGGGAATAGTTGATCTTCATGCCCATGCCTCAGCATGGTTAGGTGGCCGGTTTGGTCACAAAATGATGGCGCAGGTAGGTGTTACGACAGCTTTGGATATGTCAGGCCCGATTGATAGTGTGCTTGATATTGCCAGTGAATATGGCGTTGGGATGAACATTGCCTGTATTCAATATGTGCGGCCAGGGCATACTGTTCGTGATACAAATCCTGGGGAAAAAGAATTGGAAACTTTGCTTGAACAGTGCTTGACGCAGGGTGGACTTGGGTTTAAAATGTTGGGCGGCCACTATCCGCTTACGCCTGAAGCGACTGCCAGAGCCATTGAAATTGTTAATAAGAATAAGGCCTATGTAGCTTTTCATGCTGGTTCATTAAACAAAGGCTCTAATATTGAAGGCTTTTTAGAGGCAGTAGAGCTGGCCCAAGGCAACTCGCTTCATATGGCGCATATTAATAGTTATTGCCGCGGTTCGGTTCGCCCTTGCCTTGTCGAGACAGAAGAAGCCATTGCCGCCCTGGAGAAAAATCCTAATATTCGTTCGGAAGCCTATTTATCGCCGATGAATGGCACAAGCGCCAAGTGCAGCGGGGGGACTCCTGAGAGTTTGGTAACGCATAAATGTCTCAATACCGGTGGCTTTGAGGCAACCGAAGCTGGTTTGGAAGCGGCCATCTTAGCCGGCTGGGCGCAAATAAATCTCGAAAAGGGCGGAGAAGTCGTCTTGGCAATAGGCCAGGAAGCTTTAGAATACTGGCGTTCGAAGGGTACGGAAACGACTGTCAGCTTCAGTGTTAATCCGCCGGAACCGCGCTTGCGGTTGGCTGTGGCTAAACGACAATCCGGGGAGTTTGTTGTTGATTGCATTGGCACTGATGGGGGCGGAATTCCCCGCAATGTCATTGCTGAAATGGGTCTGTCATTAGTGAGACTGCAAGCACTGACCTTGAAGGAATTTGTTCAGAAAATCAGTTGTACTCCGGCAAGAATTCTTGGTCTTAAGAATAAAGGACATTTTACTTTGGGTGCCGACGCTGATATTACCGTTTTAGATCTTGAAAGGCAACGGGCGTATATGAGTTTGGTCAATGGTAAGGTCATTATGTACAAGGGGTATGTATGCGGTAAAGGCGGTAATGTCATAGCAACTGCTCAAGGCGAAGCCGCTGTACGCGCAAAAGGCTTGAATCCAGTCATTGTCGATTTGGCGGATAGCAAGTTTTATCAAAGATAAAGTGGGGTTTTTTTAATGGCATCTAGTAAACGATTGGAAAAGAATTTTCAACATTTAGCCGGTATCGGGCAGGAAAGTAGTGGCGGCTTTACCCGGCTTGCGTTCAGCGATACAGATTGGGAAGCACGTGAATTTGTTATTGGCCTTATGAAGCAGGCAGGGCTTGTCATTCGCGTTGATGCCTTCGGTAATGTTATTGGGCGGCGTGAAGGTGTTAATCCTGCCGCGTCTGTCATCATGACAGGGTCCCATATTGACAGTGTTCCGCATGGCGGCAACTATGATGGTGTTGTGGGCACATTGGGAGCCATTGAAGCATTACAATGTCTTGAGGAAGCAGGCGAAAAGAACTATCATCCGATTGAGGTTGTTGTTTTTATGTCTGAAGAATCAAGCCGTTTTGGTGTAGCCACACTCGGGAGCAAAGCGTTTTGTGGCAAGCTTTCGCGCGAGAAATTAGACGAACTTAAAGATAAACAAGGTCTTTCACTTGCCGATGTACTTCGTCAACGTAATTTGTCACCAGATAATATTGCCGAAGCGCATTATAAGGGTGGCATCAAGTCATTCTTAGAAATTCATATAGAGCAGGGTAAAGTGCTTGAAACAACACAAAACCAGCTGGGGGTAGTCACAGGCATTGCCGCGCCGACACGTCTGCGCGTTATGTTCACCGGACAAGCAGATCATTCAGGGGCTACACCAATGAATATGCGTCAAGATGCACTAACGGCAGCTGCTGAAATCATTCTCCAGGTTGAGGCCTTTGCTAACGAGGAAGCTCATAATGCTGTGGTCGGCACTACCGGCATCGTTAAAGCAGAGCCAGGCGTCATGAATGTTATTCCGGGTAAAGTAGAATTAGGCATCGATATTCGTGGTATTGACGCACCCAGCAAACAACGGGTTGTCGATAAGTTAAAGGCCGAGTTTGAAGCTATCAAGAAAAAACGGGGTGTGGGCATCGAAGTCGTGGTGCTCTCTGATGATACTCCGGTAAAATTGCCAGATCATATGGTCGAATTTTTATATGATATTTGTCAGCAGAGTTCGTACAAGAGTATTCGGATGCCAAGCGGCGCTGGTCATGACGCAATGCATATTGCTACCTTGGCCGATACTGGCATGGTGTTCATTCCTTGTCGTGATGGCATTAGTCACAACCCTGCAGAGCATGCGAAAATTGAAGATATCACAGCGGCTACCGAGGTTTTAACAAAAGCCATTCAGAAATTAGCTGCTAAAGAATAGGAAGAAGTGAGTCGCCGGTCTATGGGTCTTAGCATTCTTTGCTCAAGATCCTTAGACCGGTTTTTTGATCTTGCACTGATCGGAAAAAGCTCCTATAATAAACTTATTTACTATCGAGGTGATGTTGTGCAAAATCTGCAAAAGAACGATCAGATCAAAGGACTTGTATCAGCCGTAGGAGCCTATGCGCTCTGGGGTTTTTTACCGATCTATTGGAAGCTATTACATGTCCCAGCCTATGAGATTTTGGCGCACCGGATAGTATGGTCGTTTGTCTTGGTGGGGCTTATTATCTTTTTGACTAATCGCTCTCAGCAAGTGCTTGGCGATTGGCGAGAGTTGATGGCCGACACCAAAAGACGAAATAGCCTAATCGCCGCTTCACTTTTAATAAGTGTAAATTGGCTTACTTATATATGGGCAGTTAATGAGAGTCGCATTGTCGAAACAAGTTTTGGCTATTATATTAACCCGCTAGTCAGCGTTATGCTGGGGATTATCTTCTTGAAAGAGAGATTGTCCTTCTGGCAACTGTTCTCATGTATCATCGCCGCAGCAGGGGTGCTTTATATGGCGATAAACTTCGGCTCGGTTCCGTGGGTATCGCTGGTGTTGGCGGGTACCTTTGGCCTATACGGCCTATGCAAAAAGATTGTCAATATAGGAGCAATCACCAGCATTGCTATTGAAACATTGCTTGTCACCCCACTAGCTCTTTTGTATATTGGCTTTTTAGAACAGCAAGGCTACGGATCTTTTACGGCTGATTGGGCTACAGCGGCACTTCTGGCAGGCGCCGGTGTTGTGACGGCGATTCCGATGTTGCTGTTTTCATGTGGTGCGAATCGTTTGTCTTTAACAATACTAGGGTTTGCGCAGTATTTATCTCCTACCATCGCGCTTTTGGTGGGCGTCTTTGCCTATCACGAGCCTTTTACAAGCGTTCATTTAGTATCATTCAGTCTCATTTGGCTGGCTCTTACTATTTTTTCATTTTCGCGAACTCGTCCCTTCATGGCAGTCGAAAATTTACTTAAAAAGACCTTTAAAAAGGAAGCTGCTGTTGTACCCAAAAATTGAAAAGTGTGCTAAACAAATAAGAACCTGAACCTTTTACAAGATTCAGGTTCATGCGGACTTTCCAATACCATCTAACAACTTTCTGAACACCCGTTATCGTTGAAACAGAAGAGGATAATGATGATAATGATAATCCATATCCAGCTAGTCCCTCTACCTCCGCAACCACCGAAACCCATAATCAATTCCTCCTTCCAGAATGGATAAATTAAGTGTTTTGCTAATATAGACTATGCCAGAGGGGAGGATGATGCTACTGGTTGTGATTCACTATTGTTAGTAAAAAAGTGGGGATGCTGGCTAACCTTTTGGCTTTAATGGCAGATGACCAGGATAGGAACCAGAACCAATGAAGATTTCCCGGCAGGTCATAACCTTGGCGCGAATACAAAGTACGACCGAAACATTAAAACAGCGAGTGCATCTTTTGGGTTTTTTGTGTTTTGGTTCGTCGCATTCGCAATCATCATACTGTTTATGCCAATAGGCGCGCGTTCGTTTGTCACAATCATAATCGATGAATTCTACGCCTACGGTTGCATCGGCATCCATTCCGCACCGGGCACCCGGGATGCAAATGCTTGCCGCAAATGGTATACGCCGCATTTCAGCGGCATGGACAGGTTGACTGGGGACGCAGGCTACATACAGAGCTTTGATTTCAAAACTGCCGCAAACAAGTACATGGTCAGTAGCGACCTCGACAGAGTGAATTCTGATTTTCTTGGCAAAGACATCGACAATCTGCTCAATGGATGGTTTTCTCCTTGGTACGCACATTCGAATGTCGCACGATTTTTGGTCTTCTCCTTGGCCGACAAGTTGATTAATAATGATCGGCTTAGGGCCAGGCGGCTGGCAATTCCCCTTATATACCCACGGGCGGGTTTCATTTTGATCCATTCTAACTCCCTCCTATGCGGTTTGCTCCATAATATGCCGTAGGTGATATAAAATGTGCAAGTTATTTATTTAGGGCTTGCATATTTGCTCCGTCAGAGTTATAATATACAAGTGCTTCAGAACTGAATCAGATAGAATATATCGTTGGGGTGTCGCCAAGTTGGTAAGGCACGGGACTCTGACTCCCGCATTCCTAGGTTCGAGTCCTAGCACCCCAGCCACAACATGACTCACTAGCTCAATTGGCAGAGCAACTGACTCTTAATCAGTAGGTTCGGGGTTCGATTCCCCGGTGGGTCACCAGATAAAAATACAGGTACATCAAGGGTTGGAAGCCTTTCGATGTACCTTTTGTTTTTCATAATTATGTTAACGATAGTGTTTATTTAGTGTTTACTATGAAAAAACACCATAAATAAATACTGAAAATCTATAAAGATATAAAAAATCAGCAGGCTATTTGGCCTGCTTTTTTTGTTGCTCTTTTGCTTTGTCGGATGCCTGTTTTAAGAAAGATTCCATCTTGTCAGCAGTTTCTTTTTCAGCCGATTCGGCCTCTACGGAAAAAGGTTGGCAATCAGGTGAGGCTGTCATTATGTTGGCAGTCTCTCTTTATATATTTGTAATAGGTATTTTAAAGTTTTATTTGGGCGGTGGAAAATGTGGATAAAGACGTTACCGAGAATTCATCACTTCGCTACGTATAGCTGAAAAAATGGCATAGGGGAATGGAATGGTCACTGCTGTGTTGCAACTAATGTTTTTAGAAAAGGAATAACTGAAAAGTTTATCTCATGATAGCATTGTAACATGTTACTATGGAATTATACCTACCGAAAAATTATTTTGGTTCTACTATAGTATGAATAAGAGGCAGGTTGTTATAGTGAAATCCATGACTACTTGTGCTGTACTACATAGATTACTAAAGCCTTATCGAAAGGGTCTACAAGCTATGTGCTGTCCTGTAGGAGTCAGAGTAAAATTGATGAAAAGAGATACAGAGTACGCATGCTACTTTATTAATTTTCTGGTAAAAACAAGGAATTTAGCAAATTATGGTGAATTAAGTGTAAATAGAAATTGTGCTAAGAGGATGTGTAGATTGTGGCATTAATTTATTATGCAAAATTAAACATAAACTCAGTAGTCTTTGATATATATTCCGGTAAAGTAAAAATACATGAAATTTTAGATAAGCTTTACACGAAAATAGATGAAGAAACAGAATTCGCAAAAACTACTTCATTTTACATAGAAGAGGAAAGTGAACTTAAAGAAATTACTGAACTTTATTGTTTCTCCGATATAGTTAAATCTCTTTCTCCGCGTAAGTATATATCAGGAAAAGTTGTACGGCGATTTCCCTTGCATACAGAAGAGTTTGATGAAGAAACTCGTACATCAAGAAAAGTCGTACTACAAAATAATTCGGTTAGCATAAATTTCTATTTTGACGTAGATAATGAGATAATATCATTTTGTACTCGACAGAAATTTGGCCAAAATCAGTTTGTTGAGGCTTTTCAGGGGCTAGTTAATCAATATATGAAGGATATCGATTTTGAAATCATTATTCTACAAGACTCATTGAATATCAGGGAAAAATTACAAAAAGTTTATAAAATTACAAAGATAAAATCGGTATTTGTCCCCCCAAATGCTAATGAAGAACACTTAAGAGCAATGTATGATAATAGTGTAAAAAATATGGAAGATGCAAATGTAACTAAAAAGACTAATATTTTTGAAACATCAAAAAAGAGCAATAAGGGAATTAATTTGCAGGCAAAAATGATTGAAGATATATTAGGGACTGAGGAAGCACACAAAAAATACAAAAATGGTTATGCCAAAATTGAGGCAGAAGGTGAACACGAAGACGGTTCGAGGTTCCATTATAGTTCAGAAAAAGATTCTCCTTATATCACAGTAATTGATGATGAAATAAAAAATGTAATACCGGAATTTATTTTATGTAGCCAGAATGGAATTAATATATATATTGCAAATAAAATGAGGATACAGATAGATGTCTAAGCAGCATACTTTAGATCGTAATAGAATTGCAGAATTTAAAGATTTGTATAAAGTATCATTTAAAAAAAACCCTTTACTTGATTATAAAAATTTTGAATGTTATATTTCTCTATTCGTTGGAATAATAGCAACAGATGTATTATATTTAATATATACATCTCAAGATTCATCCGCATCAACTACTATAATTCAAAATTTATGCCTTTACATAGGGGCAGCTTTAATGGGGATGTTAGGATTTATAGTAGGTGGGTTAGCTATAATTTCAGGCACATTGAGTGGCAAAGTAGTGAAAAATATTGATAAGGCTGGTCAATTTGATTCTATAATAGCAATCTTGTTTAGTTTTCATTTTGTTGGGCTAGTTATTGGCGTTTTAATTGTGATGTTTTTTTTAGCATATGCTTTAGTATCTATAAATTTTGAATATGTTAAATACCTTTATCTTTTTTTATGTTTTTCATTAGCCTATGGGTTATCATTTGTGATATTTTTCAGTGTCTCACTTTTAGGAACATGTATTAACATGTTTATATTAAATTATAATTATTCAATGGTCGAAAAAAATCAGGAAATAAATAAGGAAGTAGAGGCCTGTTTTATTGCAGCTAGGATTGACGCACTTTCATCTTTAATGGTACAAAAAAAGCTAATATCTAAAGAAGATTTTATTTCTGAAGTGAAAGATCGTATTGAAGATGATTGCCCTGAAGTATTAAAAAGTGAAGTCGAAATAATGATGAATAAGTATTATGGATTGTAAAAGTGGCAGATGGTGTCCTATTTTCTAATAATATTTGTTGGTATAGGCAGTGTTGGTTCGAACCTGAAACTGTTAAATCAAGTCTTCGGCAGGCAATTTGTCGAAGGCTTTTTCTTTTGCAATATGGTTTCATTTGAATGTGCAACTTCCATAAAAATGTAGAGATTATGACATGGTCATTAGCCGACTCAATTCATTTGGCAGATTTGTATTAATATTAAATTATGACAGGGGATTTGGCTTTAAAATAAAGACTATTAATTGACATCTAAGGGAGCTGCCGTTCGATCCTGTACATATCTCTCATTATCGCCTAATCCGAACAAGAAAGCTTAGGATAATTGTAGTGTAATACCCGACGGTTCGAAGCAAGATGATTTTTTTATCTTGGTGCTCCGATAGCTTGATGATCTCAGCATAAAGGCGTTCTCTATCCCAAAGTTCAACTTTGTTTGCAGTGGCTAGCTTTTTGGCTGACTCTGTAAAGTAGCTATTGGTTACAACCATAGCACCTGAACAGCCGTAATAGGCTATAGCGGCAACAACTTCCTGAATCGCTTTATTACCAACTGGACCGGAATAGTGCTTTGCTTGAACAGCAATTCTTTTGTTGAATCGCCTCAAGATTAAGTCTGCTCCCTGATCACCACTGGCGGCAGTTACTTCCGCGTGCCAACCAATGGTATTGAAAAGTTTACCAAGATATAATTCGAATTCTCTGCCGTCAAGTCTGTCTATTTCTGCCATAGAAAATAATTTCAAGATGGTGAGGTGGCGGTAGCCAAGGGCTGATAGTGAAATTATCGCTAGCATAACTAGAAGTGTGTAAGGGTGATTGGTTACCAGGAAGGTTCCAACTTTATAAGCAATTGATAAAGCAATGATACCCATGAAGCTGTCGATGAAATGATGATGATTTAGAATCTTATTAAAACTAGATTTTCTTCTATATTTCATGGCCTAACCTCCATTTTTTAGTTTGTGTAAATGAAGGCTAAATTATAGACAACCAAGATGCCAGATATTCTAGTAGGCAAAGTGAATTTTTCAAAGCGGTTCAATCGCAGAAAAAAACAATATGTGGCAATAAAAAGCCCCTGATATATGATAAAATAAAAAATCAGATTGGGACAGGTATCTTACAGTTTATGGGGAACAATCCAGCCAAGGAAGTAGTTTTTCAATACAGAGCTTGTCTTATTGCAGGATTTGCTTAAAGATGTATTCTAGATATGTTTGAGGATTTAATCCAGTCTCTATTGAAGTTTAAATCAGGCTATATATGGCGGCAGATGATTTTTGAGGGGAAAAGTTATGGGAGTTGTACGAAGTACATTAAAACCGACGAAAGTATCATCTTTACAAGACTTATTTAACGTGATTGTTAAATATAATGTAGAGGGGGATAGATGGTTTCGTGGACATAATGATACTAATTTTTTATTGCAACCAAGTGCTTACAGAGACCTTTATACAATAAAAGATAGGTATGATAGACCTTTGAACCCTCAACGTATTACTTATTATCATACGCACGGTGATAGCGTATTTTTACCTGATGGACTTTATTTAGAGACGTTTTTTAAGTTCTTAGATAAAGAAAATATAGCATATGATCAAAACATGGATATTGTAATGAAATTTTGCTTAGCACAGCATTATGGAGTAAGAACGCCTTTGTTGGATTGGTCTACAGATGCAACAGTTGCATTATTTTTTGCTATAGATGGAAGAAAAGATACTGATGCAGCATTGTTCATTCTTAATCCGAAGCAATTAAATGAACGTACAATCCTGCATGGGAAAATTATCCAAACAAGTGACGTAGTAAAACTGGTTGACGATTTGCCAGTAGCATTTTATGCCCCCAAGAAGGATAAACGGATGTGTAGGCAATCGGGTAATTTCACAGCTCATGGAACGAATATTTGGCCACTGGATTATTATCGCCCGGCAGGGGAATATCTTGTGAAAATTATTATTCCTTCGGATGTATGCCAACAAATAGAAAAATGGCTTAGAAGTTTTGGTATCGATCACGATTCCATTTATGTAGAGAATGATATCAAAGATAAGGTTGCTAAGGAAGCACAAGTTGAGACAGAAAAAGCAGTACAAGAAAGATTGCGTCAATTCGCGAAAGAATGGGAAGATTCTTCTGAAAAGGGAAATCCGCGGCATATTGTTGATGAATTCGAGTTACAGAATCTGTTATGACTGTTGTAGTTAAAGTAAATCTATAATATTTGAATTTTTACGCAGATTGGCCTGAATAGTTGCAAAGGCATCATATACTAATTGGATACCGTTGTATACAGGTGCTGTAGCCGATTATTATCCCATTAAACAAATGTATAATAGACATATAAAAGCATGAAGAGCAGGCAATTATTTTGCCTGCTCTTTTTGCGTCTCTTTTGCTTTTTTACTTGCTTCCTGAAGGAATTTTTCCATCTTGTCAGCAGTCTCTTTTTCAGAAGATTTGAGAAGATGCGTATATACAATTGTTGTCGTATTAGTATTTGCATGACCTAACTTTCCAGCAACAGTTCGTATATCGGTCCCTGATGTTATTAGGTAGGTAGCCGCCATATGGCGGAAGCTCTTGGGCGTGATTGGTGGCAGGTCGTTATTTGTAATAAACTTCTTTAACCATGTATTTATACTGTCAGGATGTGCTTGTTTACCTTCCCATGTGGTAAAAACGAAATCATCATCAGCAATTTCAGATCCTGCCCATCGATCTCCAAACTTCAATCGTTTTGCATTTTGATTGGCTTTATGTGATTTTAATAGAGTCGATATACTTTCTGGCATAGTCACGATTCGGTTACTGCCTTGGGTTTTAGGTTCTTTAGTAAATACCCCTTTGCCACTTAAGTACTGAGCAGTTTGTTCAATATTGATTGTACCAGCCTCAAAGTTAATATGTTTCCATTGTAATCCCATAGTTTCACCGCGTCTACAGCCAGTGGCAAGAGTAATCATTGCCATAGCACGATGCTTGATACTCTCTTTTTCTAGACACAATAAAAATTTTCCGAGTTCATCTTCAGTGTAAACATTTTTTTGTCGATAATAAACTTTGGGTGCATCGGTACGCTCACAGGGATTAAAAGAGGCTAAGCCCCATTTACAGGCTCGATTGAAGAGCATATTCAGCATGCGATGGTATTTTAGGATCGTGCTTTGTGAAAGTTTGCTTTTATTTTTTCGTGTGCCGCTATATAGCCCGTCTTCTGCAAGATTTTTAATGAATGCCCTGATATTGTTTGGAGTGATATCATCTAATTTTTTGTGTCCCAGTGCAGCATCCACTCTTTTAAAAAGTCCATTATAAAACTCAATACTTTTAGGAGCTAATCCTTCTGTATGTGTCTTGAAGTAGTCATAGAACTGTTTTAAAGTCATTCGATTATTGGTTAAGATTGCACCCCCTTTGATCTCAGTAATCCATTGAGCGCGCAAGTCAGAGGCTTCTTTAGCAGACTTAGCGTTAACTGTTTTAAAATAACGGTTTTGCTTTTTTGTTCCATCCGACAATACGGTATACCCATCCGTAATAGTCAGCTTAAATGTTGTAGCAGTACTTGGTTCTACTCCAGGATATTTTTTTGTTCCTGCCATTATTATCACCTACAGTTCAAATGTTCATTTGTTATTCTGGTAAAAGGTAAGCCATCTGATAAAGTATCAGATGGCTATTGCTTTGATCAATTAATTCTGCGAATTCCATCAACTGCTACCACTGAATCTACAAGTAGTGCTTGTTCGATATCATGTATCCTTAGCATATAGCGGTTACCAATTTTAGTAGCATTAACGCGCCCGCATTTGATTAGGTTGTAGATACAACTGTAGGACTGAAATGCTTTCGATAGCTGCTCGGTTTTGGACAACTGGTTTATTTCGCGAATTGTATACAAATTATGTTTAAATTCATGCACAGTAAATACACCTCATTTAGAATTTTTTATATTATACAAGCACTTACAATAGACCCATCTCAGCGAGTTTTGACATCCATAGACTAGGTGGTGTACGTCGCGACTCTCTTTGCTCATAAGCACTATCGATGAACCAGTGTACATCCATTGGTATGAATTCTAAGGTTTCATTTTGATAGCAAAACCTTTGATAAAATCTTTGGGCATAGCTCCACCTAGCTTTTACCAGCCCACTTCTAAAATCACAGCACCATTCAGCAACTGGATTTTTAAATTTGTTACTAAGTAGTACCCCAACCATCTCAGATGCGCTATGTGCAACGTAGAATCCGTTTAAGCCTGTTATCGCCCAGCAACCTTGATCAAAATTGTCTGGTGTAATTTCATTTTGCTCGATAAATGGTAATGCTTGCTCATCAGCCTGTTCCAGTGAATGAAAACCATCTTCAATTGCATAGTAAGAAGCATTATTTAAGGGGATTTGTAATCTGCCAGCCAGCCCTTCTTCATAGATATTTTCGTAATAGAAGGGGCAAAATTTCTGCCCTACAAAGCAATGTAGTAATTTCAGATCTGGCTCTGCAAAAATTTTACAAGTAAAGCTTTTTCGGTAAGCAATTGCCGCCCACAGCTCGCTGGGTGTTTCTGCTACAACTGCATTCCTTGGCGTGATTAGCGCAAAGTGAAAAACAGGGACTCGTTCAACAATATCTAATTTTTCTGCATCATTCATAATTTATCACCCTTATTCCATATTTTTGATTAGCTCGTCAAATGCTGTTTTATTGATAACAAGCATAGACGTACTGACATTTTGAATGGTTACTTTCTTTAGATAACGGACACGAACACTCTCTGTCCCATTGCTCTTCGTATATTTTTCTACGTAGCCCGATATAATTCCATGATCATATAGATCTCGATATACAGCGGTGTCCGAAGACTGGAAGGAGGCGCCTTTTTTGTTGTAAAAATTCTCCACAAATTGATAAGCTTTCTCTGGATTTAACACATATGTGTCATCCTTACTTTCCCTATAGCCAATATACAATTTACCGACATCTTCTGCGTATTGACATTTTTCCCCAGCAATAGTAATCATTCCGGTGCCGATACCCTGATTAAGTGCGTAGGCAAATAACTCGAAAGGGGAACATACCTTACTATCACGATGATTCGTAAGGATAATGTCTTGTAAAACAGATATCCATTGTTCATAAATTTCTTCTGCTTCATTAATTGTTAATGCCAAAGAGTTAATGCCAAAATTCAGTACTAAACGCGCCAAAATTGCTAGGCACTTATAGTTAGATTGCAACCTTGCAAAATCTAATTTAAGTTTAGGTGCTTCAAAATCCATGATAGTTCTAAGGATGGTATTGTAGTGTTCCTCCAAGTACTGGATGTATAAAGCAAAATACTCTTGTAACTTTGAAGCTACACCATTACGCTTGGAATTAATTGCATCTGTTTGCCATTTTTTAAGTTCTTCGCTAGAAAAGCTGTTTTTATCGACATGAACAGTGATATAACGCAACATGGAGGATTGCTGGCGCGCTAATTCGTTCTCTGCCGTAATCACACAGGCTCCACGGACATCGAATTGCTCAATTTTATTTGTCGTTATATCTGACTTCGCCTTTGCGATATTATCACCGAAGCAGCGCAGGACGTTCTCAAACTTAGCCATGGTTTCTTTATCACGACAGCTAAAGATATCGTCTAATATAAGTGTCATATCTCGGCAAGCATCGCGATAAAGCTCGATAGCGCGTGGGGTAGATTGAAAGTTCAACATTGGTTTTGTATTAAAGGTTTCAAAAATGACTTTACTGATACTCGTTTTGAAGGAGCCGGTTTTTCCGATTATGGCTAATACGAATTGTAAGTCGCATCCCGCATCTTTAAACAGCTTTGCGGTATAACCAGCATGGGCATAAAGAAAGATTGGCAATATCTGTTTTAATGTAGCAATGGAATCGATTTGTCCATTCTGGTAGACTTTTTTACCTACATCTAAAAATGACTGCCCGGTTACATAAACTTGAGACATTTTATCACGACTAATTTGCGGCAAATAACACTCGGCATTGCAATACGATAACGACTTGGATAAATAAACCATTTTTGCCCCTATTTTTGCCCACCCATGGTAATCGTAAATTACCTCTGTTTTTAGCCGATCTAGAGCACTAGCATATTTGTTAGAAGCATACTCCGAAAAATAACTAGCTGCATTGCCAAATCGAGGGTTTACAGATAACTGAGGATAATCAGAAGTTAATTTACTCATCATTCGTTTATATTCGGCGATCGGCATGTCGACTTTTATAACGGCATTATTAGGGGCAATGACCTCAAAGTTGATGAATCTCCTTTCACCGCCATAGTATCGTTTATATACAGTAATTTTAGAAATACGCAAATGAAAGTTGCAAATTTTCACCACTTTCCCCTGTATTTTACAATACAACCCCTCGGCATCTTCTAAAAATTGGTTTTCATCAATTCCAGCAAGGCCTTTGTTATTAAGTTTTGTTTGTTCGCTTGATTTTTCAGGCATCAACGAAATGCAGCGAACTCCCGTTTCTTTTTGCCAGGCAACGGCGGTTTTATAAGGAGAACTAGCTTCGTTAGGCACCTCAAAATTTTCGACAAATGGTTTAGTCATAATATATTTGTCTTCGGCATCCATTTTGACAACATTTCCTTTTGTATAAGGAGATATAGGCAATACAGCCGGTGGAACAAACACGTTTTTATTTTCGAACACAATATATTCCTCCTAACGGATTATTTTAAGATCTTCCCGTTAGCCCAGATGCTACACAATAACTTCGTTCTATTTATGGGGCTATTGTGCTTTCAATTGAAGAATATATTTTCTAGCGTCATCAATCCTCCTTGTATTAAAATTTAGCTCTGTCACATTAGCGATAGCATTTTTGATTGCACCTGAGCTGTTGAGAAGTGCCTTTCAGCTACAACGTAAGTATAATAGATCTGTACTGTATGGATAATTGATATCGCTTTGACAATTTTTGCTGATTTTGAATACCTACTTTACATAAAGAATAACCGGTGCAGAAGGCATATTCTGCACCGGTTATATATAGCTCGAGAGTAATCTATTTCTGGTTTTTAAGATTTTTTATTTCTTGTAAGCAAAACTGGTGTATAAGTTCTGGTGGAAAAATATCTTCCGCATAATTCGTGAAAGACTTAAATGGATAATCTTTCTGCTTTAATAACGGAATCGCTTCACTGAAATAAACATACAGCAATCTTCTCAGTGTCTGCCTTGATTCTATAATTGACCTACCTTCCATACGATTGATTGCATTTAGCGTATTACAAAAGGCTATAATTCCAAAAAAAACATCTGAAAACTCCATAGAGTCTATATTGTCAAAACTAAGCTTCGAGTTCATATTATCGTTAAAGTATAATAGTACAGTTTTCATAGCTATTGAGCGTCGGCGTGCTTTTCCACCCCGGAATCCGGCGATTGGCAAACTTACTTCATCTGCACAGCATTTTTCAAATAAATAGATATAATTTATAAAGTCATTCAAACAGTTAATCTCTACTAGTCCATTACGCAACACAAAATCACATAGATTTATACAACAATCACAATGATTTTTTATGTTTCTACCCCAGTTATCAGTACGGCTCTCACCATCAACAAGTACTTCGGCAATTTTTTTTGAATGATTCTTAATAAATTCTTTGATTTGTGGTAGCTTTTTTGTGACTATAGATAAGTCTGAAAAAAATCCTGTTAATTCGCCTAATGCCATCAGGACATTTTTCTGCTTGTGCTTTTCAAAAAGTTGTGTAATATTTTTCACAGTTGCATCTGCTATAACTAATTCATTATATTGATTATTTAGCTTCATTTTAGCCCAGATATTGCAATAATGAGTTTCTGCATCATACGTTGGAATGATTGGTTCATCGATTGTACTGTGTATGCCAAGTTTTATAAAATAAAAATATGCTTCAATAAATTCTTTCTCATCAGCGGATAATTCCTGTGAAATAGGGCTATTCTTTACAATCTTTTGAGTATTCTTCTTCTCTAATTGACAACAAATAGCATTTATTAAATTCCTTCGAAGAGTATTTGTCCGTAATTTTTCGCCACTTCCTAATTGATTGATTATATATTCTTCAGCACTTTTATATAGAAAGTTTTCAATTGTATTAACCCCATAATAAATTAAGCCTTTTATATACTCAATGCGATAAGCCTCTATAAATTCCATTTTTTGCAAGAAGCAAGATTTAATAAAAATTATGTGCTTATGGTAGTTTGTATCAGCTGGGTAGAACTGTAAGAATGATGATTCCAGCAATTTAGCTAGAAGTCCTTTATGCCTTGTTTCTTCACTATTTTCCACCATAAATAGTATATGTAGTAATGCAAGCTGTGAGGATGTTAATTTATCTCCTTTTTTTACTTCTACGCCAAAAAAATTTTTTAAATGTGGAATCTTATTCTTCAATATAGGAATAAAAGATTCAAGATCACCTTGTCTTTGTGCTTCTTCAGCAATTTTTTTTACTTTCGGATTCTCATCGGGATCACATTGTTCTTTAATTTTTACAGTAGCAGCTATTTTTTTTGCTAAGTCACGTATAGAGGTAGCATCCATTATCAAGTTAATACTTTCAGACAATGCATTGCATTGTAAGATTCTATCTCGTTCTTCATCTAAGTCAGATACCATATCTACAGTTGCAGGACTAAGAAATCTAATAAAATCACCGTTAAAAAGCAGCCTGTCATTAAATTGTGAAAAATCCTGCACTAATTCAGTCCAATCGTTTTCTGTAGGATCATCTTGCACAACAAAGGGGAGGCCTTTTAAACACTTTTCCCTTCTTTCAGCTGAGTTAAATATCTTTACTTTACGTACATCACTAGCTAACTTATTTAAATCACCATTAATACATATTGGGGCACCTGTTTCTCGCAACCTTTCCAATGAGGACCTTATGAGCTCGATTTTCTGCTCAGCATTTAGATCGGAACTGGAGTTTTGCGTCATTTTATCACTCCTATTGCTACAAGCATAATCTTTCCCCATTTTCCCCACAAACCGTATAAACCCCAGTATAGCAGGGGTTGCTGATAATGGGGAAAGTGGGGAAACAATACAAAACGTCTTTTTCTTCATATATTATACCTTGTATAGCTATAAAAAAAGTAGCTTTAACTCACAGTGAGCTAAAGCTACGATATGCTGTCGATTAAGCAACACAATTCTTTCTTTTCTGGCAATCCATGCATAATGCTCGCCCAAACTTGCTTTCCGAATACGTCTTTATTTTATCAGAAATGGTAGCTTGGCACACCACGCAAGTAAACTCTGATGATTTGGTTTTCCTAGTCTCCGTTTTTCCATGCGCCAAGATGTTTTTAGCATCAGCCGCTTCATCTGTTGTACGATCTGCCTCTGGGTCATCTCCTGTTGCAATTGCCATAGATAATAGATACGCATACTTAATAGCCGCCGTCTGTGCTTTCATAACCGCTTTATCACCAATGTCTTGACCTGAACCAAGTCCCGTAATCGTAACGGTTTCTCCGCTTTCAGCATCGACTAGCATAATATCCATTTTTACCGTTGCTAGATGCTCTGTACTCCCTTTGGCTGTGATGACGTCTACTACGCTGAGTACTTCCGGTATAGCAACTGAAGCAATATTATGCTTCGTCATAGCTGCATTGATCTTTCCTAATACATCGGCACTTGTCGCATAGGCGTAATGATGGAAGTCATTACTCCCTCGCTTTTCTACATAGGCTACTTCTTTCATAACCTGTACCAACTTACTTGCTAATTTTTGCATCATAACCCTCCTTATCCAGCAGTTTTTGTATCTTCTGCAAGCAATGCCTGCCCATGAGGGCAGCTTTCTGCTACCGCACAATAACGTAAACATTTTCGATCTCCCCAGCGTTCACGGCTCTTGCAGACTGGTGGTAACTCATGACTACTCAGAGATTCTTTTAAGGCTTTGGATTTCTTCTCAAAATATCGCTGCAACCATCGATCCGAGATGCGGTAAATGGGGATTAGATATAGGGATTTATCAATGCCACGCTCGGCTGTAATACGCAGACCGCTGTCACGGCAAAGTGCCTGTATGACCATTCGTTTTACGCCAAAGCCTTCTTTTTCAAGCAAGCGGCGATACGCATTCAGCTGTATCGCCCAGTCTAAGACATGTTTTACTCCATCGTAACGGAATTCTTTTTTTGTTTTTTCCTGCCCCTTACGCAGGCCAGTCTTGTAAACTTCCCCAGTCGGCATATCTAATTTATAGATGCCAAGTGCCTTCATCAGCTTATAGGAACTTGTAACTTTTAAGTCGCCAAGTACACCATCGTCCTCGCTTAATATTTTTCCGTACAAATCAAATTTCCCAGAAGTAACCGCATCATGCAGACGGATTTCAGACAGAATATCACCTTCAGTATGCTGGTCATTAATATTGTGGAAGGAAGATCCGTGCAAAGCGTATAATACATCTTGCGGTCTTACCGCATAATTCACAGTCTTTTTCAAATAGGTTTCTCGTGTGCCTGCTAACAGCTCTGTTACTGTTGCTTCTTTAAGTCCTCGCTCTAATGACTGAGCAACAGCCCGTAGTGTAGGCAAAAACATACATCTTTCTTTCATGGGACAAGCCTTTAGGCAGTCAGAAATGGCAACCCGTCTGCCATCTACGCAGATAAATTGATTGGCTGGCATGGTAATCCCTCCGTTTTATTTGAATCAAACTTTACTGATACTGAACCAATACACTCATCTGGCAAATCTGCAATCGACATATTCATTGCTGCTATCTGCATCGCTTCACCAATAATCTTGCATTGAATAGGGTGGAGGAGAAGTGATAGATCAATATGATTTTGCTCACTGCTAAATTCAATTGCTATAGTACCTTCTACCTGACGGACTTTCATCGTCACATCTTCATAAGCAAAACAGGTTGTAACATACATATTCATTCCTTCTTTCTAGATAACTTCGCGTTACTAATTTTCCCCGTGACAATCATCATGCCATTTCTAAGCGTTTCATAAAAGGAGTTACGTTTTTCATGTTTTCTTCGTTGATAGAATACTTTGGCACGGTTAGCATTTTCTTTGCTGATACAGCGAGTATTTCGCCTCCTAAACGTTCTAACGCAGTAGCTCTTCCATAATCCTCAATATCCTGTGATGCTCTTGTCACCGCCTGTATCAAGCCATAACGCGAGCTGTCCCCATTCATAATGAAGTGACGTAGTATACCGCCACGCTCATTTTGGTTTAATACATATTTATCTGCTAATACTTCGACTGTTTTTACAGGATCAGAGCCAGTAAAATCAGCTTTTGCATCCCTAAGCCGATCAACTGTAAGCATGAATTTTGCTTTATCCACACTGCATCTAACGGTGTCTTGAACTTTCAGGAAGAAGGCTCGATCATCTGCTTCCAGCGTTGCATTTGAATAAATTTCATAAGCGGTATCATCTGAGTCAACTTGCCTGCCTACATGATACCGCTTTTGGGCATAGTCTTTTACTATCATACCGTTCTTGCAGGCAAGACGGTAGACAAGGGGTTCTACCTTTAAACTGCCTAAGCCCACTTCGGAATTACTAATCACAAGTCCCGCTTGTACCACATCACCGACGCCAACTTCGGCTTTCAGCCTTTTGTTAATCAGCTTGATGTACAGATGCGTATCAGTGACTGCACAAGATGCCAGTTCAGCTCCCTTCATTTCCTGCAATATAGGAAGGACTGCTTCGCATAATTCAAGATTATCTAGCCGCCGATATCGATCGGATAAAAAGGCTCGCACTGAATTATCCAATGTTCGGATCATGCGACGTTCTGGTGTTTTTCCAAACCAGCAGTTAATATTCTCGTCCAGCAAGGATGGATATTCATCGCGCATTTTCTGGTAATAACGAAAAGGAATTTGCAAACGTGTGGCAATCTGCTGATGTGCTAAATCATTCAAGTAAAACTGTTCCATGCCTTGGTCTAAGCATACCGATAACAGCGTTTTATTGTCCTGGGTTTCAACCTCTAGACTGTGTGTATCTGCTATAAAATCCTTGCGTACCGCTCGTTGGCGTTCTAACTCTCGTCCGAGCTCTAATAATGTTTGTCCTTGTTTCATTTCATATCTCTCATTTCATTTTTATTTTATATAAGCTGGTTTTTATAATATTGCAGGAAAAAGCAAATAGGGCACTGCCGTTTGGCAGTGCCCTATTGTGTGCTATCTATCTTAGATTTAGTTTCATGTAATTAACGATGTTTAGCTAAGGCATAATACCACGTTACCCAAGCTTGGGTATTTGCGGTATACGTTTGCATTTCTGCGTAGTATGTGCTTTGGTCAGGATAATACGTAATAAGCAATCTACTGGCTACGCCTTTATTGTCAAAATAGATTATGCTGTTGCCATTGGGGTCAGTATAACCTTTTCCATTAACGATATTACATTCATCACCGGAGACCCAGATAAAGCTTTTATCCACATTTTTCTCACCATCATGCCAAGTTCCAGATGCAATATTAATAGCTTCCTGATAATTAAAGCGAGCCGCACTTACGGTACTCATCATTGATACGATCAGCAGCATGACAACCAATAGTATCGATATACGTTTTCCCATAGTAAAACAACTCCTTAAATTAATTTTTATAAAAGTTAATTTGCTGGCACAGCAATCTGACGTGCCTTTGCATTTTCCTGTAATGTCTTCATCTCAGTTAGAAATAGGTTCGCTATATCCACATTTTTCTTCTCATTTAAGACACCTTGATAATGAGATGGTGTTGCTCCCTGTCCCGTACTCAACATTCCTGGTTTAACAATCCCATTGGCATCAAACTTATATAATGCATAGATGGGAATATTATGAGTAGGACCATTCCAGATACCAGCTTTTTCGTCACGATCATGCTTATCATTGAGAATTAGCATTTCGAAAATAATCGGCGGTATATTACCTTTATTATAATTATTACATAAGTTGTATCGGTCAGCCGAAAAAGGTACTAATGCAGCCTGTTTATTGATGTCATCCACAATAACAAAAGTATACGATTCATTATGTTTCGTCAAAGCTAAAAATCCATTGGGATTTTTCCCTAATGATGTTGCCACAACTTTAGTCGCTATATTGTATTGCCCCAAGATATTTTGTGCTTTCTGAATTTGAGCATCTTCTACGCCGGGAATATTTGGCTTACTCATAGCCGCATTTCCTGTTCCTGCACTCTGTACTACTGGCGGTACTGTTGCTACAGGTGCCGTTTTCGGTGCTTCTTTTGAACTGTGTCCAAAAATTCCAAAGGCAAAAATGATTACCCCAGCACAGCAAGCAATAAGTCCTATTTTTTTCATCGTAACTTTGTTATTACTAGCTTGATCTGGATTGTCACCGTCAGACATATTTCCTAGGACACCCAGACCAACCAAAAGTATAATTCCACCTACAATGCTAATCCAATAACTTATTATAAAGCTGATAATTACCAAAACAATAGCTCCGGCAATCCAGCCAATGATTCCCAATACGACACCTGCTCCAACTACACAGCTAAGCCAAGCACTAAACATACCTTTTGCTACATCACCAAAATAAATATATCGCATTTTTAAAAATACAGCTGTTCCTATAATCCCCGTTGCAATCATCCATATTATACCGATTGAATTACCTATTGTCTCCATCCTTTATTCCTCCTTATACCGTGTCGTCATCCTTGACAAAATATAATATGACCTTTACTTTTCGTCTTTTTTCTCCGGCAATGTTTGAAATTTAAAAAGCACCGCCAATTCTATATGAAGAGCAGAAGCTATTTTCATGAGCACAGGAAGAGAAACGGCTTTTCTCAAAAGACCCCGCTCAATCTGGGACATATAGCAGCTGCTGATATTGACTTGTTCCGCTAATGCTCGTTGACTTAGCGTTCGATATTTGCGATAAAAACTAATATTCAGACCTACTTGGCGCATCTTTTCCTTATATTCTTCATCCATTTCTCTCACCTCATTTCCTTGCTTTTAATTATCTCATATACAGAATTTTCGCGTTTTAGACGGTGGTATCACTACTTTAACTGTTAGTTAAAATAGATAGATATTCACTTTGTTTTCTATAAGCTTTCTAACAAAATGAACCATAAGAATAGCTGTATTATATTTAAATACAGTCAGCTTCTTTAAAACTGTAATAACCATGGCGACCAATGATCACATGGTCAACGACGGGAATATTGAGAAGCATCCCTGCTTCCTGTAATTTTTTAGTAACTGCCCGATCTTCTTCGCTAGGTGTCGGCTCACCAGATGGATGATTATGTATAACAATAACTTGACTTGCCATAGTTTGTATTGCCGCATAGAAGATTTCTCGCGGCGAAACGAGTGAGGCGTTAACCGAACCACGGAAGATTCGTTTTTCTCCTATAATCCGATTTTTGGTATTGAGCAATAGTAGGCAGAACTCTTCCTGCTGTAAGTCTTGCATTTCCTGTGCGTAAAGATATACATCCTGTGGCTGGCGAATCGCCGTAAGAGTTTGTTTACGATTCTCATCAATTCGCTCCAGCAATTGCTTTAGACACAGCAACTTCTGCACAATTTTGTCGTTAATTCCTGGCAACGTTAAAAGCCTCTCTGGAGATAAGTGCATGATGAGCTGATACAGATTACCATACTCTAATAAGATTTGTTTTGCAGTCTTACAAGTGATTACTTGACCGAGTAATTTCTCATCTGATTGTCTTTTGATTAGTGCCATTTCTTTGCATACCATTTTCATACGCTCCTTTTACATACAGAAAAGCGCCGACATCGACTGTCAGCGCCATTTTCTGTGTTCCTTTTATATGTTCCTTTGCAAGGGCTTATGGGTACTCCATAAACCTGCCAGTATTCAAATTTATAATATATAGCTGAAAAATAAAGCTATTACATAAAATTACATCTCTAGTTTTTCAAAATAAGGAGCTAAATCATCGACTTTCACTCTAAATAATCAAACATAATGGTAAAAAACAAGGAGGTGCTAATTATGAATAAAAAATCTATCCAACAAAATATAATTATCCCTGATGGTATTGGTTTCGAACTGTTATATGTCGCAGAGGCTGCTTCTATGCTGAGGGTGGGTGTATCTGTCATTTACAAGCTAATCAGATCTGGTAAATTACAGGCTATAAAGATCGGTCAGGCATGGAAAATACCTCGTGCCTCTATACAAGATTACGTTGCATCATTGAGCAATGAATGAAACCTACTGCATCCTGTAGTGATTTTTTTCTCCCTTTTGTCCATGCCGATAGTTTTAAAATCATTGTATAACATAAAAATAAATAATTGATATGAGGGGGATAAAATCATGTTTGAGCACTACGGAGATATTGTAACGGTTGAGGAGCTTTGCGAAATGCTATCAATCGGTAAAAATGCAGCTTACGCTTTGTTGGCTTCTGGAGAGTTAAAAGCATTTCGTCATAATCGAGTGTGGAAGATTCCAAGGCAAGGTGTTGTAAACTATGTGTTATCAAAAAGTAAATTAGCATAAATATATGGCTTAGCTATTCGGCTAAGCCATATATTTATAACGTTTTACAGATAGGTTCCTCGCAAGATTATGCGATTTTTTCTTGTGGGTTGTAGATTGTCATGGTAGAATAAATTGTGGAAAATTGTGACAGTTTGTGTGATTGGAGGGTAATAAATCAATGGCTGTATCATACAATAAGCTCTGGAAGTTATTAATTGACCGGAAAATGAGTATGGCAGAGTTACGAAAAACTGCCCAAATTGCCCCAAATACTATGACAAAACTTCGCAGGGATGAAGAGGTTACTCTTGCTGTACTAGGCAAGATCTGTCAGACTTTGCATGTGGATTTTGCAGATATCATAGAATACGTATCAGAAGAAAATGGAGGTTGTATCAATGAGTCTAAGTTCTAATGTAAGTGAAAAAGCCGCCCTGATCTGGGCAATTGCCGATAAATTAACTGGGGTGTATAAACCACATGAGTATGGCGAAGTCATTCTACCACTGACAGTCATTCGTCGTTTTGACTGTATCCTCTCCGATACCAAGGCTGCGGTTCTAGAAAAATTTGAAAGCGTCAAGCAGCTGCCTATGCGTGATGTGCTGCTCCGTAAGGCTTCTGGACATGCTTTTTACAATACCAGCAAATATGATTTTGAAAAAATGCTAGAAGACCCAGATAATATCGAAGCAAACTTTCGCGACTATCTGAACGGATTTTCCGAAAATGTACATGATATCCTTGAAAAATTCAAATTCGATGGTCAAATAACTACAATGGCAAACAAAGGGATTTTGTACATTGTTATCAAAGAGTTCACTTCAGCCAAAGCAGATTTGCATCCTGAAGTAATTTCTAATCTGGAAATGGGCTATATCTTTGAAGAAATTATCCGCAGATTTTCTGAATCACATAACGAAGATGCTGGACAACATTATACCCCTCGTGAAGTAATTGAA
>JAQWAQ010000095.1 GCA_028707635.1 Negativicutes bacterium | reverse complement strand
ACTATCGCAGGGCACACATTAACCGGGTATGTAGCAGGAGATATTCTGCCGGCCAGTGTGTGGGATTTAGCACACAAGCCTATATCCGCGCCAGAGGGCATGGTATATGATGCTAAAACGGACACATGGGTAGATATTTATTTAGCCAGTATCAGCAGCTTGCAGCTAGCAAGCGTCTTTAATGGCGTGACTGCCGACGGTGCTTCTAGCCCTACTGCTTTCCATTGGTACAATGGGACCGACTGGATGGCAAAAGTCAAAAAGAATTTATTAACGCAGCGCGAATTTGTTTCTGCATCCCTGGGGAGTAATCAAGGTACTAATATCGTAGGCAGCGCTGACCCAAATACAACCGGTGGCCATTCTGATACTGCCGGCCGGCGGATGGTATCTAATCTTGGGTGTGAGGATATGTGCGGCACTCTCTGGCAATGGGGGGCAGAGGCAGGCGGAACTTACGGTACCGCCGCATACAAAAATGCGTATGATGCGAACGATACAGGGGTAGGCGGACAATCATATAACGAACCTAGCCGCGTTCTCCTGGGTGGTTATTGGACGAATGGCGTCAATTGTGGTTCACGCGGTTCGGCTTGGAATAGCAGCCCGTTGTCTCTGATTGCGAGCATTGGGCTTCGCGGGTGCGCCGAGCCAGCGCGAAATTTTTAATATAACACAATAAGTGTTGTTATATAGGCTTTTGTGTCATGCGTTATCCTGGGTGGTAATTGGACGAATGGCGTCAATTGTGGTTCACGCAGTTCGAATTGGAATAACAGCCCGTTGTATCTGAATGCGAACAATGGGCTTCGCAGGTACGCCGATACAGGGGAAAGTAGTAAAATGGCGCGGGGCTAACCCCTGGCTGGACACAAAAGCCATGCTGCATAGCAAAATACGAAACTGGGGAGGATGTGCGGCTAGTAAGGAAACTGAACGTCGCACAAACTATTTTATTGAAAAGACATGGAAACCTGTTTAAAAAGATTATCAGCTTAGAAAACATAGAATTAGCCTATCAGAAAGCCCGGCGCGGCAAAGGCCGGCAGAGATCGGTTAAACGGTTTGAAGAAGATATACCGGGTAACTTGCAACGAATCCATGAAATGCTGAAAAACAAAACCTACCATACGGCGACCTATAAGGAAAAACAGATATTTGAGCCTAAAAAGAGGATAATTTATATACTTCCTTTTTATCCTGACCGGATTATCCAACACGCTATCATGAACGTGCTAGAGCCGCTGTGGGACGGATTGTTTATATCAGATTCTTATTCTTGCCGAAAAGGGAAGGGGATCCACAAGGGAAGTCTCAAGACTATGGAATTTGTCCGTAAGAATAGGTATTGTCTGCAATGCGATATATCGAAATTTTACCCTTCCGTAAACCATGATGTAGTTTTTGCGATTGTTCAACGTAAGATAAAGTGCCCGGACACGCTTTGGTTACTAAAAGAAATTATCTATAGCGCAGGAGGTGGCAGCAATGTTCCGATAGGGAATTACACCAGCCAGTGGCTAGGAAATTTGTACATGAATGAATTAGACATGTTGATAAAACAGAAATTCCGGATTAAGCACTATTTGCGATACTGTGACGACTTTCTATTATTCCACAATGACAAAAATGTTTTGCGAGAAATGGCGGTAGCAATTGTTGACTATGTACAAAACACACTAAAAATGCGACTTTCAGAATGTGAACTGTTTCCAACGGCGCGCGGTGTTGACTTCTTAGGTTATCGGCATTTTCCAAACGGCTATGTACTACTTAGAAAGAGCACAGTTAAGCGCGTTAAAAAAAGGCTGCGCGGTTTGCCTTATAATTTGAAACACCGTGTCATTACGCCAGAGCAGTACCGGTCCTCTATATCTTCTACAAAGGGGTGGTTGAAGTGGGCTAACACTCATAATTTGCAGATAAAGTTAAAATTAGCCGAATTGGAGGAGGTCATACAGTGATTGGGTATCCCAAAAAGTTAAATTCTAAATTTGATTATGAGTTTATTCGGGAAAATTTTCCCCGCGAGCGGTGGGAAGGAGCGTACCGGGCGTTGCTAGATGAACGCTTGCAGTGGTTTTGTATCGGGAAAATAAATAACGGCGAGGATGGCGCGGAAGATGAAACACACAAAATCATAACAACAGAACAAAACGACTCGACGGAAAAATACCAATACGAATTACGCGAAGATCCGAATTGCAGTCTGTTAAGGTTGGGTTTTACCGTTGAAGAAGTAGAAGCAATTTTAAAACAGGAGCCGTAATGGCTCTATTTTTATTGGGGGTGGTGGGAGAGTGGGGGAAAAGGATTTTCAACAAGAAGTTATTGACCGCCTGGCGCGAATAGAAACCAAGCAAGACGCAACAGCAGAAACGGTCAAGCAGAATACCACAACGATTAATCAGCACAGCATCGACATTACAGAGAATAGGCAGTCGGCAAAATCAGCTCACCACCGCATTGACGGTATCTTCTGGGGGGCAGGAATCTTGGGTGGTGTTGCTGGGACGGTGGTAAATTTTATTGCTTCTGTACTAGGTAAAGGGAGTGGGCATGGATGAAAGAAAAACTGCTTGCATTACTACAGGCGGCAACAACTAAATTAACTCCTGACACAGTAAAAGGGGCAATGCGTTTCATTATTTGGTACGCATTGCTTCTTGTTTTTTGCTGCATTGTCTATGTTGTTGCTTGGTTGTTTGACTGGTACACGACAGGCAATCCTAATTTAGTTGAGATTAGAAACTTTCTGCATGAAATAGCATCTGCGCCGTGGATTGCTGTGATTGGGTTTATTGCCAAGGCGTTTATTGACAGTAATAACAATGGTATACCTGACGAATTAGAAAGCAAGGAGGATAAATAAATGAATGACAAATGGTTAGCCGAACAAATAGCCAAGGGACTAATTGCAACAGGCGTAGAGGGTGGCTATGATGCCGTTACTTGTTCTACTGCAGGGGATTATCCCAGCATGGGCTGCAGCCAGTGGGAGGGGCTGGGGGGCCGTGGAGACTTGCTGCTGTCATACCTTGACGGCGGCGACCACTTCGCAGGCCGTACCTATTCGGACATTGAAGCCTCTGGCGAGCTGGACGCGCTGGCGGCCCTGCTGGACAGCGAGCAGGGGCACATAGCACAACAAATGATCCTGGCTGACGACTGTCGAGGAAAGTATATTCCGGCGCTGCTAGACGCTGGCTTGATTGACGACAGGTGTATTATTTATGCGGGTATCTGGTGCCCGACAAGCCACTACGTCGTTAATAAGTTTCTGGTCCGGCGGTCTGGCCGCGGGTATGACATTAACAGCTTAGACGTACTGCACCAGCTATTCCGCGACCAGTACGCAGCGGCTGCCGACTGCGAAGAATACGCCGCGGGGTACGCAAATAGAGCGGATGCCACTTATGATTATGTGGCCGGATTGGAGGTTTAAAGGTGTGCAAATCAATAAAAAATATTTGTTGTATGCTGGCGTGCTGCTTGCTTTTGGCGCTGCCTGGTACTTGTTCGGCAGCAGAGCCGGAGACTATAACAATGTCGACACAAGACTATCTAACCTTGAAAGCCAACTTTCAGACGTTAAAAGCCAACAGCGACAAACAACAGCAGCTATTGAATCGGCTCAAAGCACAGTTAGCGCAAGCAGAGAGACTGCAAAGTCTGTCCGGGCAGGACTGGCTGATGCTCAAACAACAGCTGATCATGGCGGAGAACAAAACGCAGCTGCTGGAAAGTCAATTACAGACGCTAGAGCAACAGCTAACGAGTGCCAAGCAGTCCTCGATAGCAGCAGAGAACGGCTTGCAGAGTGCGAATCAATCTTTAGGCGAATTGAGGACAGCAATCAAAAAGGAACGAGCGGCAGCGGAAAGTAGGGAATTTGTTCTAAAAGTAATCGCTGCTGGCGCTATCTATTACGCTGTAAGTAAATAAAAGGAAGCCCGCCCCGAAAATTTGACGGGCGGGCTTTTTTATTTATCCGCGGTTTTTGGGGGCGCTTTCTTATTGATATAATACTTATAGGCCATTTCAGAGGATAAGTAAATCGATCCTCCTATTGCTAATACACTAACGCTAACGAGAGGCATATACAGTGATTTTATACCTATTATGGTATCTACAGTATAAGTGATAGCAAACATTATCCCAAAGGCTACCGCTCCGGCTATAGGCCCAATAATTAAGTATGTCAAAATTCTGATTAACAGTTTACTCAAAGTACTCACTCCTGTCGACATATTTCTACTTAAATAGTAGTATTACCATAAATAACATTATTTTCCTGCTTTTAGCAAAAAAAATAACCCGGCTAATTGCTGGGTTATATATTTCCTGTTTTGTAAACTACGCTTGGAAAAGAGGATAATCAAGAGGTTGCGGAAAGAAATTAGTCGAATGGAATAACAGCTATTTTAAAATGGTGCCCTTAAGGGCGCCATTTTTTATTGCAGATTATATATCAGATGACCAAGCCGCTTTTCTTTTACAAGTGGGAGTTATACCCTAAAGGGCACAGGCGAGCGGCTAAGTCCCTGGATACGGTTCGGTTAGGATTTAGGTGGAGTTATCTGAATCAAGTCTCAACTTACACCATAAACACGTAAGTAATTGGTATCGTATTGTAATATCTTACCTGCGTTGTAATTGTCAACATTGAATAAAAGCTTCCTGCTATGGCAATAATGCTTATGTACAGCAAAGTAAGGAAGATTCGTGGGGGGGCAGAAAATGATTATAAACAAAGTAGAGATTTGTGGTGTAAATACAGCTAAACTCCCGGTGCTTTCCGCCACTAAAATGCGAGAACTGTTTGAAATTATGCAAAATGGCGATATTGCAGTAAGAGAGCAACTGATATATGGCAATCTAAGACTTGTTTTAAGTGTGATTCAGCGGTTTAATAACCGTGGTGAATTTGTTGATGACCTATTCCAAGTAGGCTGTATCGGCTTAATGAAAGCCATTGATAATTTCGACTTAGGCCAAAATGTAAAATTTTCTACGTATGCCGTACCCATGATCATTGGTGAAATAAGGCGATACCTGCGTGATAACAATCCCATTAGGGTAAGCCGTTCGATGAGGGATATCGCTTATAAGGCTTTACAAGTTCGTGATTCGCTGGTGAACAGGCATTCTAGGGAACCATCCATTAATGAGATTGCTGAAGAGTTAAAAATACCCCGGGAAGAAATTATATTTGCACTGGATGCCATTCAAGAACCAATTTCGTTATTTGAACCTATTTATCATGATGGCGGTGATCCTATCTTTGTAATGGATCAAATAAGCGATGATAAAAATATGGATTTTAATTGGCTTGAAGGGGTAGCCATTAAAGAGGCATTAAGAAGATTAAGCGAAAGAGAAAAGCATATTCTTACACTTAGATTTTTTGAGGGAAAAACGCAGATGGAAGTTGCCGAAGAAATTGGAATATCGCAGGCGCAGGTATCCAGGCTTGAAAAAGCTGCACTGGGTCATATGCGCAAATATATATAATTGCGGTGAATGTCTTAGGGGGATAAGATGAGGAGAAAAATTTTAAAAGGTTTATTTATTAGCTTGAGTGGATGTTTTGTTATAATTGGGTGGTTATTGTTAGCTTATAATCAGGAAATGGGATTATCTAGTGTAAATGCGCAAGCAAGCATGATTAGGTTTCATGTCCTAGCCAATAGTGATAGCATTCAGGATCAGGAGATCAAACTTAAAGTTCGCGATGCTGTTATAAAGTATCTCTCTCCACACTTAAAAGGCGTCTCTGATTCCAGTGTGGCGAGGCAAATAATATTTGAGAAACAAGATGAGCTGATTCATGTTGCCCAACAGGTATTAGAAGTTAATGGAGTAAGTTACCCGGTAAAACTGGACATTGGTATTTTTGACTTTCCAATTAAGTCCTACGGCAAGATTACTCTGCCAGCGGGAAAATATGAGGCTGTTCGGATATTATTGGGTAAGGCTGAAGGGAAGAATTGGTGGTGTATTTTATTCCCTCCACTCTGCTTCATTGATAGTACAAATGCAGCTGCAGTACCAGCAGTCGCAGGTGATAACAAAGCCGTCAGTCAAACAAATGACATCCAGTTTAAGTGGAAAATTGCTGAAATGTGGTCTGGTGTAAAATCTAATTAGCGGATAAGGAACTTTTGTGCCTTGTCCCTCATATAATGTATGGAAATTAGCCTGACAGGAGGAGTTTTGATGTTGAAAACCTCTGATCTTAACTAGTCAGAGATTTAAAAGTCAACACTCCTGTAGCCAAAACTCCACATCATCGTTAATCCTGACAGCAAATATTTGATAAGGTAAGCGGAGGAGTATCTCTCTTTTTTCATCATAAGTCAGTGATTTAAAGTACTCAGTTGGTGTTAAAGCTGACTGATTTATTTTTTTTTGTTGTTCCATCAATTGATCGATTTTTATTAAAGTACACTCAATGTCTTTGGCAAGAGTTGTTAGTTCGGTTGTTGCTGTTTGTCTATCTAATAAATTGAGGCGGTACCAATGACTAATATCAGTTTGCTTCTTCTGTAAATCTTTGTAATTATTGCTTAAAAGTATAGCTTCTGTCTCGAGATTTTCTCGGTTACTCATGTGATCAATAAGTTCTTGATCCTCTTTTAGCATATTCTCCAGGCAACTCCAGACAAATGCATCTAACTCCTCAGATGGTATTCGTCTTGAAACGCATTTATTATTGTTATATAGGTAACTGTTCGATTCATTATAAATACATGAGTAATAATAGTAAATTTTGGCTGGGGAATTTTTTCGGAGGCCTTTGCGGGAATAGGCTATCATTCTTCGGCCACATAAACCGCAAGTGAGGAGGCCTTTCAGCAAGTAGTCATGTTTGGTGTTTCGTTTAGCTAGCCGTTTATTTGTTTTAATTTGATGCTGCGCTTTTTCCCAGGTTTCCTTAGTGATTATTGGCATGATATTTATTGGAATCCATAGATCGCGAGGATTATTAGTTATTTCCCGCGTGTTTTGTCCGGTTTTACGAACGCTTTGCTTAAAAAGATAATGAAGTCCAAAGTACATTTCTTTAGAAAGAATCCGGGAAATGGTAGAAACAGAAAGGGGCCTATTATTGCGACCTATTACTCCATTGCGAGCTAATTCAAGGGCAATAGACCTTGCACCCCAACCATTTTCAATACACATCTGGTAGATGGCTCGCACAACTTGCGCTTCTGTTTCGTTTACTACATATAGGCTATTCATTGCATCCCAGTCGTAACCAAACGGGTGAGCATTGGAAACGATTTTTCCTTTAGTGGCTTTTGCTCGTCGGCCCCGGCAGGTCCGCTCGCGGATTTTTGCTTTTTCATATGCGGCAATTGCGCCTTTCATGCTAAAAAATAGACGGCCTTCCGGAGAGCAGTCGTAATCACCTGTTACAAATGTTAAACGAGTTCCTGCTTTTTCAATCTCGTCAGCTAAAATTAGCTGATTGGTAAGATTTCTCGATAGCCTATCAGGATCATAAATTGCAATATAAGATGTTTGGCCTAATTGTATGTCGTTTCTAAGGCTTTCGAGAGCGGGTCGTTCAAGATATTCACCACTATAACCATCATCGATATATTCTTTAACGTCTGATATGCCTAAGTTAAGCAAATGACGGCGACAGGCCTGACGCTGGTCTTCTAAGGAGTAGCCTTTACGTGCTTGTTCGTCAGTACTTACTCGGCAATATATTGCATTCATAGAAACCTCCTGCCCAAATCCAACTAGCATTTAAATTATTATTATTTAGCTAAAGGATTGAACAGTACTTATCAAGCAAAAAAATAAAGCGGGAGCCCGCTTTATTTAACATTATTATTTGGAATAGCTTTGCTGACTGAAAACATAACTTTATTGTCATTGGAACGAGTGTAGATATAGCGTTTTCCATCTCGGATTGTCTGGCCTGTGGCAAGTGAATTACTATCAGTGATACCAGTATCTCTAATAATTTGGTAGCATTCTGGAAGGGATAGATTAGGATTAAAAGATGCTACTAGGATTCCGATTGCAAGGGCTGTGTCACTATTAGACCCTATTGATCCATCGCCAAGACCTATGATTGTGATACTACGCAGCATTCCGCTATCGTTCAGCGTACCGAGGAGTGATGTGTGTGTTGCCAATCTAACATTAAAAGTATCTTGAGCGACTCCTGTCATAATATTTAGGGTTTTAATTTTTAAATTATTATCAAAATTCTCGGCTGATGCATTAAAACGTTCTTTAAATTGGGCAGGTGTTAGACCCAGATTATCTGGTTTATCAATAGTTTGGAACGATGAATCAGAGTGCATCTCATGTGGCGCCTTTTGTATTTCGCCAATATGAGCTTGAAGAACAATCATACCAATGACGATAATTGCTGCCGTCCACAGTAAAATTACAATGGTTTTGTTGGGCATATTATTCATAAAGTCTTCCTTAGGCGATTTTTTTGATTCGGCAGATATAAAGTGAGACTTGATTCAGATGGAGTTTTAACTCCACCTGAATCTTAGTCGAACCGTATCCAGGGACTTAGCCGTTCTTCAATCCCTCTTGTAGAAGAAGAAGAGCGGCTTGACATCGGATAAATACTACAGAATCTTATTATTATTATAACGAGAAAAGTGGTAAAGTCTAGTGATTTTTCATTGTTAAAAAGTTAGATTTCTTCTGTCTATAGTTGTCAATAATAAGTTTTGCTAGTTTGTGCTTAACAGCATCGGGAAATTCGTCAGGTGCGTATCTAATGCCCTTATTATTAATGAAGCCTCTGAAGATTCCTTTGGCCATAATGAAACACCTCCTGATAAATTATATGCAATTTTCATCATAATTCACCAAGGAATAAATATATATTGACTATTTTGTAATAATTGTTATCATATAAATATATGGTAATTTTATTAACGAGGGAGAGATAGCCGTGGATATTATTGACAATGTACGAGTTATTGCACAACAAGGCATTACCCAGGAAGAAATTGAAAGCGTTTTGGCTGAAGAAAAGAAGATTTGGGCTGAAAAAGGGCGGGTTCTAGGGGAAATACAATTAGATATAAATGGAGATGAAATCGTTGTTAAGGCCTATGAACGGTCTCCCATTAAACGGGTGAGAAGAATTACCGGATATCTTAGCACTGAGGAAAAGTTTAACGATGCAAAACAAGCTGAGTTAATGGCGAGAAAAGTACATTTTTAAAGCGAGGCTTGCTTCAGATAGATTTACAACTTAAGCCTAGTCGAATATAATCCATGAATATAGCCGATCTTCATTCCCTCTTGTAGAAGAAGAAGAGCGGCTTGGTTATCGGATAAAATAAAAGCCGGAAAACCGGTTTTTATTTTTTTTTGTCATGAGTTACTGAACGCTTGTCATATATTTGAAAAGGGAGGTGGCATTATGAAAGATATTATCTTTTGTGTATCAGATTTGAAAGTAAAAGAAGTAATAAATGTTATGGATGGTAAAAGACTTGGGACAATCACTGATATTGAGATTGATGTTGCTACTGGCAAATTAACGGCCATCGTTGTTCCCGGGGCGGGGAAGTTTCTGGGCTTATTTGGTAGGAATGAAGACATAGTGATTCCGTGGGAGAAAATTAGTAAAATAGGATTTGATGTTATTTTGGTAGAAGCGGCAGCGGTTGCCGAAATGCGGCATGGTGAATAGAAAAAAATCTCTACCTTAGCTAAAAAAGGTAGAGATTTTTTTATCAAAATTTTTCTTTAAATGGCAGGAATTATACTATATGTGGCGTATTGATTATAGAGCAACTACAAGATGTAGTGTAAAAGGAGAATGATCTTAATAGTATAGAACAGATAAGAGGATTGTGCAATGGGGGGCTGAAGGTGCGGTGTCCGTTTTGTGGTTGGACAGAGAGTAAGGTTATTGATTCAAGGGCGGCAGAGGAAGGCAGCACAATAAGGCGTAGACGTGAGTGTGTAAGTTGTGCTCGAAGATTTACTACATATGAAGTTGTTGAACAGATTCCTTTAATGGTAGTAAAAAAAGATGGACGCAGGACTCTATTTGAACGAAATAAGATTATGGACGGGGTATTGCGCGCCTGTCAAAAAAGGCCGATACCGTTATCGACTGTTGAGGAGTTAGTGGAAAAAGTCGAAAAAGAGATTAGGAATACTATGGAGCGCGAAATTTCGACACAACAGATTGGTGAAATGGTCATGCAATATCTTAAAGACATTGATCAAGTTGCTTATGTTAGGTTTGCGTCTGTTTACCGTCAATTTGCTGATATTAATAATTTTATGCAGGAACTTGAAGGACTGATGACGACGCGAGTTAGTAAATAATTTTTTTGAATAGGGGACGGGGATTCGTATGTTAACAAAAATTAAGAAACGCGATGGCCGTGTAGCGGAGTTTGATGCAAGTAAAATCACTGAAGCCATTTTTAAAGCCGCAAAAGCAGTCGGTGGTGCGGACAAGCAATTGGCGATGGAATTGACACTGGATGTTTTGCGATTTTTGAATCAGAAGTTTAATGGTGGTGTTTTCAGTGTAGAAGATGTTCAAGATGCAGTAGAGAAGATGCTTATTGAAAAAGGCCATGCAAAAACAGCTAAGGCGTATATTTTATATCGGGACAAGCGTACGCGTATGCGTGATGCACAATCGGATCTTATGGATGCTGTTGCTGATATTTTGGTAGAAACAAGTCGGGAAAACGCTAATGTTTCTAATTCGCCTTCGGCAAAGATCCTGCAAATAGCCAGTGCGGCCAGCAAGGCTTATTATTTAAACAGGCTAATTCCCGAGCCTATGGCTTCAGCCCATGTTAAGGGTGATATTCATATTCATG
>JAQWAQ010000094.1 GCA_028707635.1 Negativicutes bacterium | reverse complement strand
TTGAAGTACTTGGGGCTATCGCAGTAGCGTCAAATACTACCGGCATAGACGGTGTTGTCGCTGATGCGTGCATAACAGGAGAGGGCGAATTAGTTAACGCTCCTGTTGACAAGTGTGGTGAGATAAAACACGGAAGTAAAGGAGCTAAAATTACAGGGGATACCGTAGATGTGCTAAACGATGTAGAAGTTCCGATAATCATTGGTGTTGGAGATATTGGTAAGATGGATAAAGCCGATGATATTAGGCGCGGTTCGCCCATTACTAAGAAGGCTATTGAGGAAGTTTTGAAACGGAGTGGCGTACAATATGGTGGTAGAACGTAAAATTGACAAAGACATTGATGAAAATATTAATTACCTAAAAGAAGTATTAGGTGTCGGAGAATCTTTTGATGTTGTTTTTCGCGAATATAAGGTTGGGCGAAAACGGGCAGCTTCATTTTCAATTAATGGTATGACCAATGATATCTTGTTAAGCAATGTTTTTGACGAAATGGTCGCTTTTAAGCAAGAAGATTTGTCAATCAATATATTACAAAAGTTGTTCTATTCGCGGGCCACCCACTCACAGGTTAAGCTAATTGATAATATGAACGATGCACTAACCAGTTTTTTGTCAGGAGAGATGCTCTTTTTTGTCGATGGTGAAAGTCAGGTTATTATTCTTGATGCTAGGGCTTACCCTACTAGAGCACCGGCTGAGTCAACGATCGAAAAGGTCACGCGCGGCTCAAAGGATTCTTTTGTAGAGACAATTGTTTTTAATACAGCCTTGATACGCCGACGCCTGCGAGATCCTAATTTACGTTTTGAAATCGTTAAAGTAGGATCTCGATCACGTACCGATGTCGCGGTTGGTTATATAAAGGACATAACAAACCCGAAGCTTATTGACACCATTAAAGAACGCCTTAATAATATTAGCATCGATGGCATACCAATGGCTGAGCGCACTGTGGAGGAGTATGTTGTCAAAGGCAGCAAATGGAATCCCCTACCAAAGGTTCGTTATACAGAGCGACCTGATGTTGCCGCTATCCATCTTTTGGAGGGACATGTCTGCCTGGTTGTAGATACATCACCTAATATCATGATCTTGCCGACAACCTTTTTTCACCATGTTCAGCATGCTGAAGAATTTCGACAAAATGTTGTTATTGGTTCTTATCTGCGCATGGTGAGGCTATTTGCGGTCTTATTGTCGTTGGTATTACCTCCGTTATGGTTGGCTTTGGCACTGCAGCCTAACCTTTTACCTGAGACCATGGCGTTTTTAGGTCCGCGTGATGCTGGTGCGCTGCCACTTGGGATACAGTTTATTCTGGCCGAGATTGGTGTCGAAATTGTTAGGATGGCCACTGTTCATGTTCCTACAGCCCAGGCCACGGCACTTGGTTTTATTGGAGCTTTTATGCTGGGCGATTTTGCGACCAAAGTAGGTTTGTTTGGTAATGAAGTTATTTTTTATACTGCGGTGGCGGCGGTCGGTTCATTTGCTACCCCAAGCATGGAATTCGCTATGGCGATGCGGTTTTTTAGATTGTTCTTATTGTTAGCCGTTGTGTTCTTTAAACTACCAGGATTATTAATTGCCTTGTCCGGATTGGTCATTGCAATGCTTCTCACGAAGTCTTTTGATGTACCCTATATGTGGCCGATTTTACCGTTTAATTTTTCGGCACTCAAAGATGTGTTGTTCAGACTTCCTATTCCTAACAAGGTACTACGTCCAGCTATTTTAAAACCTCAAGACCAAGATAGGCTCGAGTCGTCAAAAGGCGATGACGAAAATAAGAAAAAATAATAGTAAGGGCTGTCAAGTTGACAGCCCTATTTCATTATAGCTATTGGCTATTGTTCGGCTAGGATTCAGGTGGATTTATCTGAATCATGTCCTCACTTTATGACTATTTACCACGGAAGAAGTTGCGAATATAGCCAAGGCTTTCATTGAGATTGGCAGTATGCTCTTCAATAGCACCTTTGTTCTCTGCAGCAACAGCATCTTTCATTTGTTTTACTAGCGAGTGGGTTCGTGTAACTTCGGCCAAGATGCCGACTTGTTCCATTGTAGGCTTTACATTACCCCAGACTCCCTCAAGCTCTTTCACTTTTGACGCCGCTTTACTCCAGTTTTTATCTTCAACATAGAAGTTTACATTGCGAATAGCGTTGCCAACTCCAATTAAACCTGCTAATGGGGATAATTTGTAGGACTTGGCGATATCGCCAATGCTACCCATAAATTTATTAAGGCTTTCATAAGAATTGGTAGTTTTTTTCCCGGCAATAGCAATATTAAGTTCTTGAAGTGCTTTATCCGCTTCTTTGACGCCCTTTTTTTCACCGATAAGCGGTTTGCTGTTTATCCAGATCGTTTGCAAATTGTTAAAACCAGTTTCGGCTTGGTCCCATTTTTCTTTGTTGATTCCCTCGAAGATGACACCTGAAGTTGCTTCAAGGTCATAGAGTTCTCCTGGCGGAGTGTAAAAACGCTCGAGAAATGGCGGATTAGCCTTGGATTCAACCGGTTTTCCGGTTGGACCTACCTCAGGTTTTTGAGCAGGTGTAAACATGCCGCAGCCACTAAGTAAGATGCAGAATATAACGGTAGTTACAATGAAAAATTTATTCAATAATACCCCTCCTATTGTAAGTAGCTTTTGTAACGTTAGAATTATTTATGCGGAATTAGTAATGCAATATATTGTTCGAATATTGACATGATAATGCCCTTATACTAAAATAACCTTAATTTTATCCCGCGAAAACTGCTTTAAGACTCTTCTGCTATTAAGCATTAGAAGAAGTTAAGTGAGGGGGTACCCTGTTCGGCGTGGCTTCAGGTTGAGTTAAAACTCTATCTAGAACAATTTTTACTTTATAGGACTGTGAAGAAGAGGCGCCTTACAGATTGCCTCATAGCCGTTCATCTTGATGGATGCGATTGAAGGGAGCATAATGTTATGAAGTTGCATGGTACAATGAACATTAATCCAGCAGGAAATCTTGAAATTGGAGGCTGCGATACAGTCAAACTGGTTAGCGAGTTTGGTACTCCGCTCTATGTAATGGATGAGGAAAAAATTCGTAAAAATTGTAAAGCATATGTAGAGTCATTTAAAAAGTATTACCCAAAATCTGAAGTCATTTATGCTAGCAAAGTGTTCTGCACTGCTGCTATGTGTAGATTGATAGCAGAAGAAGATATGGGACTTGATGTTGTTTCCGGGGGCGAATTATATACTGCACTGAGCGTTAACTTCCCGGTTAACCGTATCTATTTCCACGGTAACAACAAAACGTATAGTGAACTTGAAATGGCCTTAGATGCCTATGTTGGCTATATTGTTGTTGATAATGTATATGAAATGGATTTACTTAACAATTTGGCTAAAGAGCGTAAGATTAAACAAAAAATTATGTTAAGGGTTTCACCTGGTATTGATGCTCATACCCATCACTATATCAAGACTGGCATGATTGACTCAAAGTTTGGTTTAACTATAACGAACGGGCAGGCTATGCTGGGGATTGAAAAAGCGTTAAATATGAATAATCTAGAGGTTAAGGGAATTCACTGTCATATAGGATCCCAAATCTTTGATTTGGATTCCTATAAAGAAGCAGCTGATATTATGATGGCATTTGTCGATGAAATTAGAACAAAAACAGGGATTGTTTGTGAAGATGTTAACTTAGGCGGCGGCCTCGGAATTTACTATACTGAAGACGATTCTCCACGATCGATTGAGAACTTAGTGGAAATTGTCGCTACAGCTATTCATCAATTGGTCGGTAAATATTCACTTCCATTGCCTAAGATCATTGTTGAACCAGGTCGCTCAATTGTTGGAGAAGCTGGAACAACACTTTATACCGTTGGTTCTATCAAAGATATCCCTGGGGTCAGAAAATATGTGGCCGTTGATGGCGGTATGACCGATAACCCGCGCCCCGCACTATATCAAGCGCAATATGAAGCAGCAATTGCTAACAAAATGAATAATGAACCGGCTGAGGTGGTGTCTATTGCGGGCAAGTGCTGTGAATCAGGTGATATGCTCATTTGGAATATTAACTTGCCGACCGTCGAACCCGGGGATATTTTAGCTGTGTCGTCAACAGGCGCTTATAACTATTCAATGGCTAGCAATTACAACAGAAATTTGCGTCCCGCAGTTGTTTTTGTGGAAAATGGTTCAGCAGATATCGTTGTACATAGAGAAACATACGAAGACTTAATGAAGAACGATACTGTGCCTGAGAGACTTAAAAGAAAAAAGATTTGTTAGTTAAAGTAAAGGAAGACCATGTGAAATTGGTCTTCCTTTACTTTAACTAACAAATTCAGTTATAATATGTACAGTTATATTGCCGTTGACTTGTGAAGCAAAACGGTTGAGGAGGAACCTATGTTTGGTTTTGACCAGGATATGATTTTTCGCATTCCAGCTTTACTTATTGCACTAACAGTACATGAATACGCGCATGCCCGTGTTGCGGTATTGATGGGCGACCCTACGCCCAAAGTTTTGGGACGACAGACGTTAAACCCAGTTGCACATCTTGACCCAATTGGACTTTTGATGTTGTGGCTTGTACAATTCGGCTGGGCTAAACCGGTACCGATTAATCCTAACAATTTTCGCGACTGGCGCAAAGGTATGATTCTGGTGTCGTTTGCCGGTCCAGGAACAAATATTCTGGTGGCATTTATTGCCGCCCTGCTGATAGCACTATTAGGGCAGTTCCACTTATTGTCAGACGGAGTCTATAGTGTGCTTCGGTTAACTTATGTTTATAATCTGACTTTTGCAATATTCAACCTAGTGCCAATACCTCCGCTAGATGGATCAAAAATACTATCGAGTTTGTTGCCGGGCAGATATGCTGAAATTTTTGACCGGATTGAGCCGTACGGTACTTTTATCCTTATAGCGCTTATTTACATTGGTGTTATTGGGAGTATCATTTATCCTATCACTTCATTATTAGATCTTATTATTCGCAGCATTCTTTACATTTTACTATAGCAGGGGGAGTTTAAATGTCGAAGGGACGTATTTTTAGCGGTATGCAGCCATCAGGAAAGTTTCATTTGGGCAATTATTTGGGAGCGCTGGAAAACTGGGTTAAACTTCAGAATGAATACGAGTGTTTTTTCAGTATTGTTGACTGGCATGCGCTTACATCTGCCTATGAAGATACAAGTAAACTGTCTGAAAACATTCATAATATGGCGCTCGATTGGCTTAGTGCCGGTCTTGATCCAGAAAAGAATGTTATTTTCATTCAGTCCCATGTCAAGGAACATGCCGAATTGCACCTACTGTTGTCGATGATTACACCACTTTCTTGGCTGGAAAGAGTTCCTACTTATAAAGATAAAATTTTGCAATTGGGTTCACAGGGCAAAGATATTAATACCTATGGCTTTTTGGGTTATCCTGAATTAATGACGGCTGACATTATTTTATATAAAGCTGATACTGTACCTGTGGGTGAAGATCAAATACCGCACCTTGAATTGTCACGGGAGATCTTACGAAGATTCAATAATATATATAAGCCGGTATTCCCGGAACCCAAGGCATATCTAGGAAAAGCTTCGGTTCTGCCTGGAATTGACGGTCGCAAAATGAGCAAGTCTTATGGCAATGAAATTCCATTTGCGGCAAGCCCTGATGAATTAAGAGCTCGAGTGCGGATGATGGTCACTGATCCGCAGCGCATTAAAAAATCTGATTTAGGTAATCCTGATGTGTGCACCGTTTATGCTTTTCATAAAATATTTACTACAAAAGAAACTGGGGAAATTGCTACGAATTGCCGTAATGCTAATATTGGCTGTGTGGATTGTAAAAAGTGTTTAGCTGAAAAAATGGTTGAGTCACTGGCTGATATTCATGCCCGGCGCAGCGACTTGGAAGCAAACCCAACTCGTGTGAAGGAAATCCTTGTTTATGGTGCCGAGCGAGCCCGTAAAGTAGCTGCCGCTACAATGGAAGAAGTCCGCGAAGTTATGAATTTATCATATGGACGAATATAAAATTAAACTTGAAACCTTTGAAGGGCCAATGGCTTTATTGATGCATCTTATTGAAAAAGATGAGCTGGATATTAATGATATCCCAATTGCAAAAGTCACTGAACAGTATTTGGCCTATCTAAAGGCTCTGGAAGAGTTTAATGTTGATATTGCTAGCGAGTTTGTGCTAATGGCCGCTACACTGCTGCAGATAAAATCGCGCCTTCTCTTACCGCGTCCAGATCTAGCAGATGATAATTTGGACGAATTTAGTGATCCAAGAGAAGACTTAATCCAACGCCTTCTTGAATATCGCAAGTTTAAGCAGCTTGCTGGAATCTTGGAGATGATGGGTATTAAACGGCAGCGTTATTATAGCCGGCTTCCGTACGAATTTGTCGAACAAGTGTTGCTCCCAAGCGGCTTAACAATGAATGATCTGCTGTCTGCACTAGCATCGCTATTATCAAGCGAGGCTATCAACTATGCTCTAGTCGACCATGAAGAAATTAGTGTTCAGGATAAAATCAATGATATTATGGGGTGGCTACTTCAGCATAATGGCAAGCTGGAATTCATGCAGACTATCAGGCGGTCAGGTTCACGTCCAGAGATGATTGCCGCATTTTTAGCTATTCTTGAATTAATAAAATTGCGACGAATCGCCATTGAACAAAAAGAGCGGTTCGGGCCGATCTATTTGATGCTTAGGGGAGAGTCTGCTTAATGTTTTATTCTCATTTGAAAGGGCATGTTGAAGCTTTGCTGTTTGCCAGTGGTGAACCATTACCGCTTCCTAAAATTGCGCAAGTTTTAGAAATTGAAGTAGATAATGCTAGGCTCCTGCTAGATCAGTTAAATGAAGATTTTTCCAGTGAAAATCGCGGCCTTACGATCGTTGAAGTAGGCGGAGGTTATCAGTTGTGTACTAAGCCTGAACTTGCTACTATAGTCGAACGATTGGCCCATGTGCGCGAGGCTAAGCTATCCACGGCCGCCATGGAAACAATCGCTGTTGTAGCCTTTAAACAGCCGGTAACCAAGCAGGAAATTGAAATTATTCGTGGTGTCAAGGTTGATAAGGCGCTGACCACCTTGGTTGAACGTGGTCTTGTAAAAGAGCTTGGTCGCAAAGATACAATTGGCAGGCCAATTTTGTACGGTACTACCGAAACCTTTTTACAGTGTTTTGGCTTAAGGTCATTAGAAGAATTACCGCAGCTAAACGATATGCTTACTGAACAGCCCTGAAAAGGGCTGTTTTTGTATATTTACTTCCAGATAGCTAAAAATATATCCAAATAAGGTTAATAAGGAGTCTGTTATGGAAGTTGCCCTTACGGCTTTAGCTGCCCAGTTATTACTGTTGTATATTCTTTCAAAATTAATAATCTATATTGATTTGCGGTATCAGCGAAGCAATACTGATGACTATATAGCTGTTAATGTCTATTTGGGTAAGACTATCTTACTATACAGCATGAAGGTGCCTATGATTGATTTAGTAAAAAACGACGAGTTGTTATGGCTGGAATCATCGATAAAGACGAACGAGGTAAAAGTTAAGACCCATATCCATCGGGAACGCCGGTTTTTGTGGAATGTATATAAAATATATTTTTGGCACCCGCGTCGGTTAAAACGAATGTTACGATCAGTACAATACTATTCAAGATTGTATCGAAGAATTGTTCTAAAGCTCGTCAACTCGCTTGCTTGTGAACATTTAAAGTGGGAAACAAAATACGGGTCAGACGACGCCGCAATTACCGGTATAATGACAGGGGCATTTTGGGCGTTGAAAGGCATGCTAGTGACTGTTCTTAAGAGAAGGTTCGTCTTTAGAGAACAACCCCAGCTTTCTGTAAGTCCGGTATTCGGTCAACCTTGTTTTGAAATATCCTTTCAATGTATATTCAGTTTAAGACTTGGAAAAATTATAAATGCAACGACCATTTTCGTAAATTTTAGTGGTAAGGGGGCAAAAACTGGTGGCAGAACATCCAATCCAAGGGCTAATGAAAACAGCTATGGAAAGCATAAAGAATATGATTGATGTTAATACCATTGTTGGAGATCCGGTAGAAACACCTGATGGCACAGTGATAATTCCAATCTCAAGGGTTACTTTTGGGTTCGCCGCTGGTGGTGGGGACTTTGAGCAAGAAGACATCATCGATAAGCAACCCGGGAATTCCTTTGGCGGAGGTAGCGGAGCTGGTGTTAGTGTAAAACCGGTTGGTTTTTTAGTATATTCATCAACTGCAGGCGTAAGATTTTTACCAGTTGAAGGTAATATAATGTATGATAGGGTATTGGATCTAATTCCTCAAGTAGTGGACAAAATTAAAAACATACTGAATAAAGATCAGTATGAGGACGATTTAGAGGATTTGGCTAAGACGGCTGAAACGCAGGCGTCTCCGTCTCCACGGGCTCAAGCATAACACCATTCCGTCTACCATTGGTAGGCGGTTTTTGTTATATGAAAAAACCAACACTACTACTAACAGCAAAAGTTAGTGGTAGTGTTGGTTTTAGATTCTAACTTATTCCAATTGCGGAAAATTTAGTACATAATGTGCAGTATCTTACATATAAATGTAAGAGTTTAATGCAATTTATTTAGTTCACTCTTTATTTTTGTTGCATGCAGGGCTTCTGCTTCAGCAAAATGCCTATACAATTTTGAGACATCTTCATTGTTTACTTGCTCGGCGAAAGTTTGATAATCACGTACAAGCTCTTGCTTTTGGGTAAGTGTTGAGCGTAAGGCTGTTTTAACATCAATCATTTCCATAATTTCACCTCCCTGAATTATTATTATAATATCCTGTTTGGATCTTAAAAATGTATGACTGCTTTGACTACTGGGTAAAACAAATATATAATAATTACTGGTTTACTTTTATTGTGCAATAAGTTTTTTGTTATATTAATGTAATCATCTATTTCATTACATATAAGACTTATTTTTACTATTATGATAGAGGAGTACTTATATTATGCTGAGGCACATGCTATTACTATTGTTAGTTCTGTTTTTAATGCTACCGTTAAACAGTTTTGCTGCATTTGACCAGACACCTGATGTTACGGCAAAATCGGCAATCGTTATTGAAGCAAGCACTGGTAAAGTATTATATGAAAAAGACGCGGAGCAAAGACGTTATCCTGCCAGCACCACCAAAATTATGACTCTTATTGTAGCACTTGAACATGGGAATCTTGAGGATATCGTTACGGCCAGCGCAACAGCGGCCAGTACTGAAGGTTCCTCGTTATGGTTGGCCCAAGATGAGCAGCTTAAACTTGGCGATCTACTCTATGGTATCATGCTGATTTCAGGTAATGATGCCACAGTAGCAGTAGCAGAACATATCTCGGGTTCACTGCCTAAGTTTGCGCAGTTGATGACAGAGAAGGCCCATGCAATAGGAGCAGTTTCTACCTTTTTTACAAATTCCAGTGGCCTTCCCGATCCGAATCACTATACTACTGCCCATGACTTAGCGAGAATTACGGCTTATGGCTATAAAAACCCTATTTTCACGCAAATTGTTGGCTCTAAAACTAAGATTATTCCTTGGCCCGGCAAAGACCATGACCGTGAACTTTTTAATGAAAACCGTATGCTTTGGCTTTATGATGGTGCAAATGGGGTTAAAACCGGTTATACTGATGCTGCCGGGCGGTGTTTGGTATCAGCAGCTAATCGTAATGGTGTTCAACTAATTACTGTTGTACTTGATAGTGACTATATGTGGCAAGATTCTATAGTGTTGCTTGATTATGGCTTTAAACATGTATCACCAGTAAAAATGTTTAATCAAGGCGATATCTTAAAGACCGTCAGGGTTACCAACGGAAAGACTGGTAGTGTCAAGCTGCTTCTTAATTCTAGCATAGTTGCCCCTGTATCAGAAACTGACAAAGATGAGTTTCGAACCGAGATTAATGCCCCTGACAAAATTGAGGCACCAATAAAGGCCGGTCAAAAATTAGGCAGTGTAAAATTGATGTATAAAAATGTTGAGGTAGGTTCAGCCGATTTAGTGGCAGCTGAAAGTATTGAGAATAAGTCTCTGGTTGGCTTAGTGTGGAGCTCAGTTTGGAATTTCTTCACTTTTATAGTACGTAACTTTGCATAGAGGGGTTTTTACCTCTCTTTTTTGTTGGGCTGCTCTTGTTCTAGTTAAATCAAATGATTCATACGCTCTTAGCGAGGTGATGTGAATGATTAACATCATTTGGGTGCTGCTCATGGCAGGTGGAATATTTTATGCAGGCTTGCATGGGCGAATTGATGTCGTTACCCAAAGTGCGATAAGCGCCGCTGAGGAAGCTGTAAACCTGTCCTTCAAATTAATTGGCATTATGTGCTTGTGGCTTGGCATTATGAAAGTTGCTGAAGCGTCCGGTTTGGTACGAGTGATTTCAATCCTACTTAGTCCGCTTATTCGACTCCTGTTTCCCAGCGTACCATCAAATCATCCAGCTATGGGTGCGATTATATTGACACTTAGTGCCAACATGCTCGGGCTTGGCAATGCCGTAACTCCACTTGGTATTAAGGCTATGCAGGAATTGCAGAAACTTAATAAAAAAAAAGATACCGCATCCCCCGCAATGTGTACCTTGCTGGCTTTATGTACAACCGGATTTACGTTAGTACCAGCGACAATCATAGCCTTGCGTTCAGCAGCTGGGTCAGTTCAACCTGCCGAGATCGTCGGAGCGACCATTGCTGTTAGTCTAGGGGCAACTATTGTGGCCATTACTGCTGACCGAATTTGTCGGGCACTATTTTATGCCCGGGACAGGAGG
>JAQWAQ010000093.1 GCA_028707635.1 Negativicutes bacterium | reverse complement strand
AACTACTTACTTGCAAGTGAGAGAACCTTGGAAACATAGGATTTTGTTTCTGTGTAGGGCGGAATACCACCATAGTTTTTAACAGCCTGTGGCCCTGCATTATAGGCTGCCACAGCTTTAGCTGTATCACCATTGAATGTGTTCAGCATTTGTTTGAGGTAGCGCACTCCCCCATCAATATTTTCTCGTGGATCGAAAGAATTGTGCACCCCTAATCCCTTGGCTGTTTCGGGCATCAGCTGCATTACCCCGACTGCACCAGCCGACGAGACGACATCTGCTGCAAGATTCGATTCAGTTGTGGCTACAGCGAGCGCCAACTTAGGATCAACGCCGTGCTGACGAGCACTAAACTCAACCATTCTGACGATACCTTGCTGATTAGCGTTTACGGGAGATACGCCCTCTTGCTGTTTTTCTGCCAAAACATCCGAAAAAGAGTTATTCTGCACTTGCTTTGCCGGTATGTTAAAGCGCTGTTCAATTGCATTTATGCGCTGGGCCACTCGCGACAATCCATCCATTAAATCACCTAATCTTTACGAACATAGTTTTGCAGTCCAAGCTCATCGAGAATCTTCTGATCCGCGCTTAATACGTCTTCCTTGTATTGAAGGAGTCGTTTGGCTTTGAGCTTGTTAACTACCTCAAAATTCTTTACAGCTTGTTGAAGTTCTTGCAAATATTTCTGCTGCACTATTTGGGCCTCATGGACTCGGCCACTTTGATCTTTGATATTTCCTCTAATTTTCTCGAAATAATTATGGAAACTCTTAAGTTTTTCGACAGTCCATGGCTGATCCTGACTATCATTAAAATGACTAATGCTTTCACCAAGCAATTGTGTGAATTGCTCTAACTTAATCTCTTCCTCCCGCAAAACTTGGGATGCGCGCGCAAAGGTTAATTGGGCTTGTTCCTTTTGCATCCGGCGGTATTTTAAAAGAGTATCAAGGCGAAACTGGAACTTTTTCATCATTTACCTCTTTACACCGGTCAGCCAGTCAACGCCAACAGCTGACGAACAGCTTCGTCAAGAGTTGTCGTTTCATAAACCTCTTGCTGAAGAAAGCTTTTTACACCATTATTGAGCTGGATTGCTTTATCGATATTAGGATTGCTACCATGAGCATAGGCCCCAATATTGATTAAATCTTCGGCCTCACGATAGATTGCCATCATTGCGCGCATTTGTTGGGCTGCTTGATAATGGTTCTTTTCGACAATTTCCAGCATAACCCTGCTAACACTTGACAGAACGTCGATGGCAGGATAATGATTTTGTGCAGCAATACTTCGTGATAAAACAATATGTCCGTCAAGAATACTTCGGACGGCATCAGCGATGGGTTCATTCATATCATCGCCATCAACCAGCACTGTATAAATACCGGTAATCGAGCCCTTGTCACCTGTTCCCGACCGTTCAAGCAATTTTGGAAGCATAGCAAATACTGACGGCGTATAGCCTCGGGTAGCCGGCGGCTCACCAACAGTGAGACCAACTTCGCGTTGAGCCATAGCAAAACGAGTAACTGAATCCATCATCAAAATAACATTCAACCCTTGATCACGAAAATACTCGGCAATTGCTGTAGCCGTCATGGCCCCCTTGATCCGGACAAGTGCCGGCTGGTCAGATGTAGCAACAACGACAACCGATCTTTTAAGCCCTTCTTCCCCAAGATCCCGCTCAATAAACTCACGAACTTCGCGACCTCGTTCTCCAATCAACGCTATGACATTTATATCAGCCTCAGTATTTCTCGCCATCATTCCCAAGAGGGTACTTTTGCCCACGCCACTACCTGCCATAATGCCAATACGCTGTCCTCGGCCAAGAGTGATAAGACCGTCTATAGCCCGGACGCCAACAGCTAGTGTTTTTTCAATACGACGCCGGGTCAGTGGCGGCGGCGGTGTTGCATGCAATGGATAATGCTGTTTTGATAAAACGGGCCCCTTATCATCCATCGGTCTGCCAAGACCGTCCAAAATCCGACCAAGTAATTGTGGGCCAACAGGCACTTTCAGCGTCTGTTGGGCAGATATTATTTCACAGCCAGGACCGATTCCAGCAATCTCACCGACTGGCATTAAAAGAACGCGATTGTTACGAAAGCCTACGACTTCAGCTGGAATGAGCAAATCATTATGCCGTGGCTTGATATAACATAGTTCGCCAAGATTTACATTAGGTCCATGCGCTTCAATAACCAGACCAATTATATTAGCAATTTTTCCACTTAGCTTAATGGTTTCTACATGACTGACTGCGTGCAAATAGCGATCTGCAGAAAAAGTCATGGCATAATTCCCTGAATTGCTGTTTTAATGGCGTCAAATTGGCTATCAATACTAGCATCTACTGTCCCATAGGGTGTATCGATCATGCATCCGCCAGGACTTACTGTATGATCATGTATCACTGATATTGCGTTTTCACGCCCTATCATCATTTGCAGATCTCTTTTCGCCTGAATGACCAAATCAAAGTCAGCCGGATTAACACGAATGACCATCTGTTCTTGGTCACGAACTTTTTCTAACGCTGCTCTAACAATTGGCAAAACAACTGTTGGATTCTCTTCTATCTCCCTAGCTAAAATCTTCCTTGCTACACCCAAAGCAATCTCAACAATCTCTCGTTCTGCTGCCACTACACTTTCCTGATATTCTTGTTGAGCAGCAGCTATAATCTGCTGGGCCTTTTCTACTGCACGTTCGATCTCATCGCGCATATCATCGGCTGCTTGTTCTTTCCCCTGCCGAATGCCCTCATCATAGCCGGTTTGATGACCTTCCTGCTGCCCAGCTTCACAGGCTTGCTGCTTAAGGTGATCAGCCTCCATTAAGGCCGTGTTCATTATATCCTCGCCTTGCTGCCTGGCATTATATAAAATATCTTCTGCCTCACGCCGAGCTTCTTGGCAAAAATCCGGTTCCTGAGATACAGTGACTATTTCGGGAACAAGCTCAAGCACTGGCCGGTGATTATTAATAAAAACCGGCTCTCCTACAACCGAAGCATATTTTATAATCTTAGACAATTATCTCGTCTCCTTTACCACGCGACACAATGATCTCGCCCGATTCCTCTAGGCGACGGATAACATTAACGATTTTTTGCTGGGCCTCTTCGACATCTCTAATACGGACAGGCCCCATATATTCAATCTCTTCGCGCAACATTTCAGCCGCCCGTTTTGACATGTTTTTGTAAACCTTATCAGCCACTTCGCCTGATGAAGCTTTAAGCGCAAGGGCAAGATCTTTCGAGTCAATTTCACGCAACACAAGCTGAAGTGAACGGTCATCCAGCAAGACAATGTCCTCGAATACAAACATTCTCTTCTTAATTTCCTCAGCAAGTTCTGGATTTTGAACTTCAAGATTTTCAATAATCGTCCGTTCAGTCGTACGATCAACCCGGTTAAGCACATCAACAATTGCATCAACACCACCAGCAGCAGTGAAGTCCTGGGTTGCTAACGAAGATAGTTTTCGTTCTAAAATCCTTTCAACATCTTTTAGCACATCAGGTGAAGTCCGATCCATTGTTGCGATCCGCTTAGCAACATCAACTTGCCGATCAGGCGGCAGGGCTGACAAAATAACGCCTGCCTGATCAGGGTGAAGGTATGCCATTATAAGAGCAATTGTTTGGGGATGTTCGTTTTGAATAAAATTGAGAAGCTGAGCAGGATCAGTCTTGCGGGCAAAATCAAAGGGCCTAATCTGCAGGCTGGCGGTCAACCTATTAATAATAGATACGGCTTTTTCTGCCCCGAGTGCTTTTTCAAGTATATCCCGGGCATATTCTAACCCGCCGGATGAAATATACTCTTTTGCTAAAGCCATTTGATGAAACTCCGCTAAAACTCTATCTTTTTGTTCCTGGGTAATTTTACGTTGGTTCGCGATTTCTAACGTGAGTTTTTCAATGTCTTCTTCCCGCAAATGCTTAAAAATTTGCGCCGATATTTGCGGCCCTAGCGCAATTAATAAAATTGCTGCCTTTTGTTTATTCCCTATCTCATTAGACTGATACAACTTTTCACCTCCCGAATCTTATTCATCAGCCAACCAAGCCTTAATCAGCTGGGCGACATCTTCTGGTTTAGACTTCGCAAATTTTGCAACAGCTTCGCGCTGTTCCGCCTGTTCCTTTTCCTGCGGACTGAGCTCTTTCGTTTTTGGCACACTGGCTTCCATTTCAGCATTAGCCATCATCTGCTGCATGTCCTGATCATCCTCACGCTGACGGCGCCGAGCCAAATACATACGAACACTATAAAGAAGAGCAGCAATAACGACCACGGCTAAACCAATTTTTGTCCATAATGCTTGTGTCTGTTGTCTCTGAAGTGCTTGTTCTTCCTTCAACTGCTGCTCAGCTAGTCCCGTGCTAAACGGCAGGCTTTCGACTGATATAATATCGCCACGTGCTACATTCATACCAATCGCTGAGGAAACTGACCGGGATATGCTGTCCTGTTGGGCACGGCTAAGTTCACCATCGACCAACACAGCAACAGTTAATCGTTTTATCGATCCCGGAGTTGAAATCACCTTTTCTTTCGTTTCATTGATTTCATAATTTCGAGTTACGTCTTTTTTCTCATATGTGGATTGAGCATTATTATTATTGTTTGTTACATAACCAGGAATATTAGAGGTCGTACCTGCAGGACCTCCCGGTGCTTGTGAATTCCCTTTATAGTTCTCATTCAATTCCTGCGAACTTCTTATAATGCCTTTATCATCAACAACTGGTTCGAAAGTTTGCCGATCCATTGTGCGCTGATCAAAATTAAGTTCAACACTAACCCTAGCTGCGGCTTTACCTCGTCCCAGAACCTGTTCCAAGAGAGATTGGACACTTTTTTGCAAATCTTCCTGAACTTTCTTGGTCATCTCAATTTGTGACAATGTCCCTGCACCAGCCATTGTTGTGGCGTCAGATTGATCATTCCCTAACCGGCCGGTGTTATCGACAACTGTTATATTTTCTGCTTTTAATCCCTGAATACTGTGTGCTACCAAATTGACGATGCCATTCACTTGCTGGCGTGACAGCTGTGATGACGGCCGCAATTTCAGCATAATAGAAGCAGTTGCTGGTTTTTCATTTTTTTTGTATAAGCTGTCCTCTGGCAAAACAATATGTACTCTGGCTTTTTCCACCTCTGACATTTGCTCAATTGTTTTGGTTAATTCGCCCTGTAAGGCCTGGAGTAAGTATACTTTGTTTTGAAAGTCGGTTGTACCAAATTTGTTTTGGTCAAAGATTTCAAAGCCCTTGCTGCCTCTCGGCAAGCCCTGGCTAGCTAAATCCAACCGTATTCGGTATACATCTTTCGATGCCACCATAATTGACGTTCCATTGTTGCCAATCTCATGTTCAATTTTCAGTTCCTTAAGCTTTTCCCTGACTTCGCCTGCGTCTTTCGCATCCATATTGGTAAATAAAGGCACTAAATCCGGACGGCTTCCCCACCAATAACTCCATGATAAAATAGCAATAAAAAGAAGAATTGCCGAACCAAGAATCATATACCTTTGTTTTTTACCTATACTTTCCCACAAGCGCAGAGACTGTTCCTTCCAGTCAGCCATCGTCTCCACCCTTCTCACCTAGCAAAAAATATTTTATTATGCACCTTTACCATTAGACCTGCATTCGCATGACTTCTTGATAGGCGTCAATAACCTTGTTACGAACTTGCATAGTCAGTTGTAATGCAATAGAAGCCTTCTCGGCGGCAATAACTGCTTGCGATACATCTTGAATTTTTCCGGCTGCTAAGTCAAAAGAAGCTTTTTCAGCATTTTGTTGGAGTGCGTTTACATCCTCAAGCGCGTTTGTCAAAAACTGGCTAAAGGTTTTTCCAGCCTCGGCTGGTGCTGCTGCACTTGTATTAGGCATCGATGAAATGACTGGCATTAACTTCAATGGTTCAATCCGCATTATTTTCCCTCACTATCTTCCAATCTCCAAGGCTTTGAGTGCCATACTTTTCGCTGCATTAACAGCGGTAACATTGGCTTCGTAGGCTCGCGTAGCAGTAATCATATCAACCATTTCAGAAACAATGTTGATATTTGGCATTTCGACATAGCCCTCTGGATCAGCATCGGGATGGTTGGGCTCATAAACCCTTCTGGTTGGCGAATTATCTTGTGTTATACCAGCGACCTTGACCCCCGTCCCTGAATCCATCTCTCGCGATAAAAACTGCGCAAATGATTGACCTGAACGCGGCTCGAAGAGAACAATTTGACGCCGGTAAGCTCCACCCTCGGCCGTCCTGGTAGTGTTGACATTAGCGATGTTATTGGATATAACATCCATTCGCAATCGTTCCGCGGTAAGCCCTGATGCCGCGGCATCAATAGCGCCAAACATCCCCATAATTAGCGTCTCCCTTCATTAATTGCAGATTTAATATTCGTAAAATGCTTGCTTAATTGATTCACTAAAGCATTATAGTAGATATTATTCTTGGCTAAATTAGCCATCTCGACGTCGATGTCGACATTATTGTCATCTGCTCTAAAAGATGTTGAATTTATCGTATTAATGAACGGCTTACTTCCCTGAGAAACCTGACCTGATAAATGATTCCCCTTAGTTCTAGCTAAAGGCAATCCAGTTGTTTTAAGCTCTTCCTGTAATAAATCTTCAAATACAACTTCGCTTTTTTTAAAACCAGGCGTATTAACATTTGCTATATTATTGCTCACAACTTTGTGACGTAAAGAGGACGCATTAATGCCTTGTTCTAATACTGATAATTGCGGGTTTGCCAAAAGTGCCCTCAGCATGAGAAAACCTCCAAAAGTGCGCATAACTATGCACATTCGATTTATGGTGTACAAAATGTTTACTTCTACATTTTTTTGTAAATTCCTTTAGAATTGTGTCAATTTAGCTGGGCCAAAAGACCTAAATAGTCCTTTTTTTGCTATTTTAACACAAAAAAATGACCACCCTAGTAGCAGGGTGGTCATGCATCACTATTTCTTCATTTTATCTAATTCATCGAGCAACCGGTCATTAAGAACCTTTATGTATGTTCCCTTCATCCCAAGTGATTTTGACTCAATTACCCCAGCACTTTCAAATTTGCGCAAAGCATTAACGATAACAGACCTGGTAATACCTACACGATCGGCAATTTTACTGGCGACCAGCAATCCTTCATTCCCGTCAAGCTCGTTAAGAATATGGATTACAGCTTCTAATTCCGAATAGGATAAGGTTCCAAGCGCAACTTGTACTGTTGCTTTCTTCCTAGCTTCTTCTTCAACTTTTTCGCTGCGATCCCGTAAAACTTCCATGCCGACAACTGTTGCGCCGTATTCAGCTAGCACTATATCATCGTCGGTAAGGCCTTTGTAAAATTTAGCGACAATCAATGTGCCTATACGCTCACCAACACCATAGATTGGGACAACGGTAGTAAATTTGTCATCAAACATACACGTAGTTCCTTCGCTAAATGTACACATTCCACTCTTTAACCGTAAGTTCGGTGAAGTCTCATTGACCCTGAGTAACCATTCAACATAGTGTTCCGGAAAAGTGGCTTGATTCAACACTCGATCACGCATTAACTCACATTCAAAATCGTCAAGCAAGGCGTAGCCAAGCACAGCACCTTCCTTACTCACAATATATACGTTTGCCCCTATAACACCGCTGAGAACATTTGACATTTCATCATATTCGACTTTTTCCGACTTTTGCAGCAATTTATTGATTTTTCGGGTACGTTCTAATATTGAAGACATCTTACATTCATCCACCTTTCAAATATAGCATTTATAATTTTTCACAAAATATAGTGACTTAAATCTTGGTTTACAACAATATGAGCCAATTTTTGTTTTACGTAATCCCGATTGACAGTTACATTTTTATCAAGTATATCAGGAGCCTCATAAGCTAGGTCTTCTAATAGCTTTTCCAATATAGTATGCAAACGCCTGGCACCAATGTTCTCAGTCTGACCGTTAACCTGACAGGCAATTTCTGCTAGTTCGTCAATAGAATCTTCACTAAAGTCAATTTTAATTCCTTCAGTCGCCATTAAGTTAACATATTGTGTAATAAGAGCATTGGCTGGTTCGGTCAGTATCTGCTTAAAATCTTCTTTAGACAGACTCGTCAATTCTACCCTGATCGGAAAACGTCCCTGCAATTCCGGTATTAGATCAGATGGCTTAGAAATATGAAAAGCACCTGCCGCAATAAATAGTATATGGTCGGTTTTTAATGATCCATATTTAGTTACTACAGTAGACCCCTCAACAATGGGAAGTATATCACGCTGTACACCCTCACGAGATACATCTGGCCCGGAGGAATGACCTCGGCCGGCAATCTTATCTATTTCATCAAGAAAAACTATACCAGAATTTTCAGCTAGGCTAATCGCCTCGGCATGAACGTCATCCATATCGATAAGCTTTTGTGCCTCTTCCTGAATGAATACTTTGCGGGCATTGGCAACAGTCACCTTACGTTTTTTCTGTTTCTTCGGCAAGAAGTTACCTAGCATATCTTGGATATTTATCCCCATTTCCTCGACCCCGGATCCAGCAAACATACCTGGCAAAGGATTTGCATTATCCTCCACGGTAATTTCAATAAGCTCATTCTCGAGATCACCATTTTTCAAACGGGTTCGCCAGTTTTCCCTTGCCGCTTCAGCACCAGAGTGATCAGGCGCTGTATCTTTAGTAGCCTCAATTGTATTTTGACCTGCAAACAGCATTTCAAACGGGTTGCGCGGACTTTCCTTCTTTAGGGAAGGCTGAAAATGCTCAAGAATCCGTTCATCAGCAAGCTTGCGAGCTTGTTCATTCACTGCCAGCATCTTTGTCTGTTTAACAATTCGAATTGCGGTTTCAACTAAATCGCGAATCATCGATTCTACGTCACGTCCAACATAACCAACTTCCGTAAATTTAGTTGCCTCTACTTTAACAAACGGTGCATGGACTAATTTTGCTAAACGGCGGGCAATTTCCGTTTTCCCAACCCCAGTTGGCCCAATCATCAAGATGTTCTTTGGTATGATTTCCTCTTTCAGATCAGCAGGAAGCTGTTTACTGCGCCAACGGTTTCTTAAGGCCACTGCGACTGATTTCTTAGCTTGCTTTTGACCCACAATATACTTATCAAGTTCAGCCACGATCTGTTTTGGTGTCAGTTCAGTCAACGTCATCCCTCCCGACTATAATTCTTCTACTGTTATGTGGTTGTTGGTATACACGCAAATACCTGCAGCAATCTCCAGTGCCTCCCGGACAATTTCCGGAGCTGTAAGAGCAGAATGTTTTAACAAGGCGCGCGCAGCAGCCAACGCATATGAACCGCCTGATCCAATCGGTGTGACGTTATCATCAGGTTCAATGACTTCCCCATTTCCAGATATAATTAACATATGCTCAGAATCAGCTACAATTAAGAGAGCCTCTAATTTTCGCAAAACTCGATCAGTACGCCAGTCTTTTGCAAGTTCAACAGCTGCTCGCACCAAGTTTCCATTGAATTCCTCAAGCTTAGTTTCAAACTTAGCAAACAAGGTAAATGCATCGGCAACTGAGCCCGCAAAACCTGCTAGAACCTTACCATGATAGAGACGTCTGACCTTTTTTGCATTATGCTTCATAACTGTATTGCCGCCAAAAGTTACCTGCCCATCGCCAGCAATCGCTGTCTTTCCTTGGTGATTTACCGCAACTATAGTTGTAGCATGAAACATGAATACACCTCCTATGCTCGCGGGTGTGCATGCTTGTAGACTGACCTTAACCTCTCGTTTTGATCGTTATTGTCAAACATTTTTGATGAGAGGTTTGCCTGCCCAAGCATTTCTTTTACGGAACTTACATTAGCCCCATTTTCCAGTAAGTGTGTTGCAAATGTATACCTTATTGACTGGGGACTAATCTCTTTTGACACAGCCAAACAATTTACATATTTCATAATGAGTCGGCGAACACTACGGTCTGTAAGCGGCCCGCCGTTCTTGTTAACGAAAATTTTGTCATGAGACAGACCCATGTGATGCCGATAAAGTCTAGGCCGTGTTTGCTCCAAATACTGTTCAACAGCGTCAACAGCTGGCCGCCCAATTGGTACTACTCTTTTTCTAAATTCTGAACCGTAGAGCAGTAGATATTGGTTCACTAAATCAATATCATTTGTTGTTAGGTCTACAAGCTCGGAGATTCGTATTCCTGACGCATACAAAAGCTCTAATATAGCAGCATCACGCTGTCCTAACAAATCCGAACCTGGGAGACCTAGTAATTCTTTAATCTCTTTATTATTAAGAGAAACTGACGGCCTCATTTCAAACTTTGGCGCATAAATACCGCTCACCGGATTGTTAGTAATCAAATTTTTGCATACCAAAAAGCGAAAAAAAGATCTTAAACTGGCTATACGGCGAGCAATTGTACTCCGGGCATAGCCATGTGTCTTAAGCTCGCCAAGATAAGCTCTAACAATCATCTGGTTTGTATTCGCAAAAAGCGCCTCACTAACACCTTGACGCTTAGCAAATTCGAAAAAGCTCTCAACATCTGCACTATAGCTGGTCACGGTATAAGGTGAGGCGTTCTTTTCAACTGTCAAATATAGCAAGAATTGTTTTAATTGCTGTGCCATTAAAGCTAACGACCACACTTTATTGTAAGAATTTACTGATTTATATTAGCACAGTAATGTAAATTATGCAAGATTGTTGTCGAATTTTTCACTAAATTTTTGCAAAGAGGCTAATGCTCGCTCAGCAATCATTTTGTTCTTTATTTTTTTATCACGAATCTTCTGACCAAGGGGCGGCAGCAGACCAAAGTTGATATTCATTGGCTGAAAACGTTTAACCTCGGCATGGGTAATGTATTGGCAAAGAGCTCCA
>JAQWAQ010000092.1 GCA_028707635.1 Negativicutes bacterium | reverse complement strand
AATTGGAACACTAAAACGTGTGAAGATTTCTAGAAGAGCAAATAAATGAATGTTGACATTGGGGTTGCTAAGTGAAAATGCACCTGTATGAATGCCTACTACACCTAACATAGAAATGCCGCGAATGTATTCAATTGAGAGGATACGCTGTTTTGCCATATGCGGCTCCTTCCCGTAAGCTAAATTTTTTGAGTAATTTGCTGTGTTTTAGCTTTATTGGTTATATAAACACCCGATATAACCATCAGGCCACCCAATATAGCAAAGATAGACAAGTTTTCCTCTAGCAATAGTACACCTGCTATTATTGCAAATAACGGGTTAAGATAACTAAAGACTGCTGTACGGACAGTGCCGATTTTTTCTATACCAGCGTACCAAAGGTAATAACCATAAACTGAACATAGTAAAGCTAGATATAGAGCAGCTGCCATAGTTGACCAACTGATTGTCTGGATTTGAACAACTAAGGGGATGGCAGCGAAAAAGTTTGGCGTAAAGGCAAATGGTAATAGTAGTAATGTACCAAAAATGTGAATATACGCTATAGCCACAAAAGGGCGGTATTTCTGTAAAATGCTTTTTCCATATAAGGTGAAACCAGCCCATACTATGGCGTTGCAGAACAGGAATAAATCGCCCTTTAGCGTATTGACAGCTAATAAGCCTGATAATTGTCCATTTGTTATGATAATCGTTACTCCGGCAAAGGCAAGGATGATTCCGGCAATCACTGTTTTGTTGATTATTTCCCAGCCGATGATTGCCCCAAATAACGCGACATATATTGGGCTAGTAGCAATGATGAGAGATGAATTAATTGTGGTTGTGTATTGAAGACCTGTGTATTGAAAGTAAAAGTAGGAGGTAATTGTCAAGAAGCCGAGAATTATAAATTTAGGAATATCGCCACGGTTAATCATATTGTCCTTGCGCATAGTGAGTAATATGGCGGCAAATATAGTTGATGCTAGAGCAAAACGTAGAATGACCATGTTGAGCGGCAACAGTTCAAGCATGCCAATTTTGGCGGCAGCGAAAGACGTTCCCCATAATAGGGATACACTTGTTAATGCTGGGTAAATGTAAGAAGATGATGATTTCGGCATAAGAAACTCCTTTATGTGCTAAGTACTTTATCATTATACTAGATAAATTCATTATGTGCCAAAATATTCATATTGTTACCGGCAGCAGCGATATCCCATTTCTTTTTAGGAATTAATTCGCTTGCTTGGCGAGTTTTGATAGGTAAGGGTTATAATAATGATGATTTTTTAAATAAAGTAAAAATGGTGAAGGAGGGGTTTTATGATTATTAATATAACACCAAAGGCGAATAGGTTTATCAGTGAACAGGGAAATGCCCTTTTGATCAAAATTGAGCAGAAGCTGGCCTGCTGCTGCGGCGGTTCTAAGACTAGTTCCTATCCGTCGGTACAATTGGGAAAACCGGAAAGTCATGAGATAAGCGAATATAAACAAAGGGAAGTCGAGGGAGTTAACATTTTTTGTCATAGTACTGCCGAAAAACTAGCAGATACAATGAATATTGATGTTGACATTGAAGGGGAAAATATCAGTTCCCGTATGGTTATGCGTAGACTACCTGAAAAAAACCCAAATAATTGAGATTGTTTTAGCTCAACAAAAAAAGTGAGGGAGAACCCTCACTTTTTTAAAGCTTAAGACCTATATACTGTCCGCTGCTAAATGGAGCAGATTCGTACAGTTGCTGTGGCAATATGCCAAAGTGTTTAAAAAACTTTTTAGCACCAATATAAGCACCTTTAGCGGCATAGCGAACAGGGAAGCTATTATTTTGACTTTCGGCAAGCGGTAATAACCCTACAGCATTATTTTGAGGGTCATAACCTAACATGCAAAACTGGTATTTGTTTAACAGTTCGCTCGCCTTTTTATTAAAGACTATTCGACCATTTGGACGGAGTTCGACGACCGGTTCATCAGATTTAATTGTTTTCTCTCTATGAGGCTGAAAAAGTGTAAATGAATACTCCATAGCTTTCACTCCTATTTTTTAAAATTACTATATAAGTATGCTCAAAAAATCAAAACATATAATAAATATATAAAATTTATACTTTTTTCTCGTTCTATGATAAGGTAAAGGTTTGACGTATAACGTATTCAAATGATAGGATAAACATATAAAATAAGTAACAGCAATCTAATGCGTTACTTATTTTAAGTTATAAAGAAAAAGAAAGGAGGTAAAGTTAATGAGACAAGTTTGGCTACAAATATTTGGGGTAATGATCGGCGGTTCGATTGTTAAATTTATTTTGCCGAATGTATGGTTATGGGTATTTGCTGATTTACTGGTATTGGGTATTTCTTACATATTATTGCGGCGATATCCATTTGTTGATATGAAAAAGAGCATGTTGTTTATTGGTGGGTTAACTCTCATTAATATCTTAATTGACGTGCAGATACTAGATGGTATGCTTGGAAGTATAGCAAGTCTTATTCTAGTATCTTGGGTTGTTTTTGGTGGTGGAGGACAAGGTAAAGGGAAAGGTAAGTCCACGTTGCGGCATAAATGGAATAAATAAAGCTAAGCGCCGTACAATAGTGCGGCGTTTTACATTAGGAGATGACAAGCGTGGTTTCCAACCGAACTCTCTCACGGGCAGGGCTGCTCTTAGCACTTACCTTACTGTTTCAGTCATTAAGAATGATTATACCGCTTCCGCCTTTTTTATCGATGTTTATTATTGGCACTCTTGTAAACGCTTGCTTAATTATTGCTGCTCGGACGGTGGGGATAAAACCAGCAGCGGTTATCGCGGTGTTAGCTCCAATCATAGCCTATTTCCAGCAGCTCTTGGTGTTGCCGGTTTTTATTATTCCGGTGGCAATCGGAAATGTGACATACATAACCCTCTTCAAAACAGGAATAAAAAAAGGGCCGTTAAAGGCCCTGCTCGCTGCAGCACTCGCTAAAGCATCAATTTTATATTTATGTTTTCAGTATATAATGCTTATTGTCGAATTCCCATCGCCAGTTGCAAAGGGTATTATGATGATCATGAGCTGGCCGCAATTTGTAACAGCGTTGTTAGGTGGGTTAGTCGCTATTTATGTAATAAGAAGATTGAGCCTGCCGAATAGGGAATGATCTAAATCAGTCTTTTCCTTTGTAATAACACTTGAGTCCATTGGGATTAAAACAAGCGTTGCAGGACACGCATGCTACAGTTTCTTGGCCCTCGAGTAACTTTGTCACAAGATTGGGTTCTTTTACAAACGGACGGCTCAGCGCGACCATATCTGCTGTTTGGCTAGTGATGATATGCTCCATGATAGTTTTTGATCTTAAACCACCTACAAGGATAATCGGAATCGAAACAACTTGCTTAATTGCTTTTGCCGCAACAGCAAAGTAGGCTTCCTGTTCAGCAGTTTTAATACCCGGCCGTGACATTACTCCTTTGGCTTCTTTGATACCGCCACTTACTTCAATTGCAGAAGTTCCGAGACTCTCTAACAGTTTAGCGGTATATAAGACGTCGTCAAGCGATAGGTATCCGGGATCGGAAAAGCCATCGGTGGAATTCAATTTAACGAGAATTGGATAATCAGCTCCGACTAGCAGTTTACCCTGTGTAATGATTTCCTTAATGATTCGTGTGCGATTTTCAATAGATCCGCCCCATTGATCCGAACGCCGATTCGTATAAGGAGATAAAAATTGGGATAGGGCGTAGCCATGGGCGATATGTAGTTGTACCCCATCACAATCAGCTGTTTTGGCTCTGCCGATTGCGGCAACAAAGTCAGTAATTAGCGTCAAAATCTCAGCTTCTGACATTTCCCGAGGCGCTTGGCCAGTACTCTGGTCTATGACCATGGATGGAGCAATGGGTGTTTGTCCTTCTGTTATACTGGTCGTTGTTTGCCGACCTGCGTGGGATATCTGCATGACTAGTTTTGTGCCATACGGATGTACTGATTGGGCTAATTTCTGGTATCCACGAATCAGGCGGTCTTCATAGATGGCGTTTTGGGAAATGCTGGCTCGACCTTTTGGGTGCTGCACGTATGTATGTGCAGTGATGATTAAGCCTACATCATTTTCCGCTAAGGTTTGGTAGAGTTCGACTTCCTGATCAGAGATGCTGCCATCGGAATTGCCAAGATAATCGTTAGTGGCTGATCGGACAAAGCGGTTTTTGATTATCATCGACCCAATAGAAATAGAATTGAATAATGGGCTCATGCTTTTCGCTCCTTATGTAAAAATTTCATTAAAAGCGGTCCATTTACCTTAAGCCAGTTGCGGCGATCTTTAAAATCCGGGCAGTACCTATTAACCACCTGCCAAAACTCACTTGAATGGTTGGGTACAATCAAATGGGCAAGTTCATGGATCACAAGATAGTCAATAATTGCAAGTGGTGCCATGATAAGGCGCCAGTTATAATTAATTGTGCCGAGGCTAGAGCAACTTCCCCAACGTGTTTTTTGATCTTTGATATTAATTTTAGTCGGATTGACACCTAACTTAGAAGACCAATCGCGTGTTTTTTCAATTAAAATTTTGGTAGCGGTTTTTTTATACCAGTGTTCCAGAAGCGTTGTGCAATCATATTTTATATTAGGATGAGCTGGAAGAGAGATTATAATATTATTTTCTTTTTGTTTTACGCTATATTCCAACGTCGAGTGATTAATAATCTGCAAGAGGTGCTGTTCTCCTAAAAAAAGAATGGGTTGCCCATTACAAGGCGCTTTGTTTAGAGGACTTTCAGCAAGTGTTCGTAAGATATTCGCTTTCTTTTGAAGCCAATCGAATTTGCTAAATAATAATTTTTCGACATCAATTTTATGAGTCTTAGCAGGGGCCGTAATCTCAATATTATGGGGGCCAACGATCTTTAAACAGATGGTTTTTCGGCGTTTTGAATATTTTAATGTATAGACGAAAGTTGTATCGTTAATAGTGATTTCAGGCATAAGTATCTCCTTTAAGGTTGTAACGACTAAATTGGGCAATTGCAATAACTTTTCCTGCAAAGATTAATTATAAAGATCAATTACAATGGTAAGATTACAAATGGAGGTTGGTTATGAACGTCTTTGAACTACCGAGCGAATTACCTGATGAAGAAATCTTCGAGTCGCTTATTCCTGATCAGGGCGTGCTGATTGAACGAATTATTTCAACAGGCCAAGCAACCCCAGAAGGGGTTTGGTATAATCAAGACCGCGATGAGTGGGTGGTTTTACTGCAGGGGACGGCAACGATTATGTGGCACGACGGGCGTAAACAAGATTTGTTGGCTGGTGATTCTATTTTCTTTTCGGCTAATGAACGGCACCGGGTCGATAAAACGTCAGTGAATCCCCCATGCATATGGCTTGCAGTACATGGAAAACTAAGGTAAATATGCCAACTTTATAGGGAGAAATATAGTTGTATAACAGGATTTACTAGTCTGAGCACGAAAAAGTAAGTAGTGCAAATGTTTCAAAAGGAGTTAATCATGACATGATAGACCATAGTCATCTATGCTTTGATTCGGATATTGGGAGTCAAAAACCCGAAAGCATCATTAATACATCGACAAAATGCCCGTTCTGTGACCATAATGATTTGGAAGAAATTATTGAACAACGCGGGAAGATGATATTAGTTAAAAATAAGTATCCAGTTCTTAAAGATGCTTTTCAAACTGTTTTGATTGAAACAGATGAATGTTACTCGGAACTGTCTACCTATTCAAAGAAACATCTGTATGCGTTGATAAGATTCGGTGTGGAAAAATGGTTAGAGATGAAGAGTTCAGGCGATTACCAATCTGCAATATTTTATAAGAACCACGGTCCACTTTCAGGAGGGACGATTCGTCATCCCCATATGCAAATCGTGGGACTAAAATACATAGACATTCAAAAAAATCTAAAAGGTGATTTTTTTGAAGGGTTCACAATAAATAAAATGCCTGGTATTGAGTTGAACATTTCTACTAAGCCAAAAGTCGGTTTCTTTGAGTTTAATGTCGTTATGGATAGCCTTGCTCACATTGACCGAATGGCCGACTATATCCAGATCATGGCGCACTATGCATTAAATCATTTTCACCGGAGATGCAGTAGCTATAATTTGTTTTTTTATCAGCTAGAGAATAAGATTATCACTAAAATTATGCCGCGGTTTGTAACCTCACCAATATTTATCGGTTACTCGATACCGCATGTTTCAAGTCGTACGCATGATGTTGTTAAGGAGGTTCAGTCCCTGTATTTCTAAGTATGAGCTAAAGTAAAAAAGCTGCAATCGCCATCATATGAAGGAGGACTGCAGTTTTTTCTCATGAATGAGTCAAGTTCAGCAAAGGCTGAAAAATATAAAAAGGCTTCCATCACTGGAAGCCTTAATTTACTGGTGCCGAAGGCCGGACTCGAACCGGCACGTAGGGAACTACGCTTGATTTTGAGTCAAGTGCGTCTGCCAATTCCGCCACTTCGGCATGTGTTATGTTATCAACAATTGATATCTTATCATTATGTTCAGCTAATGTCAAGCAGTTTTTTTGGTGCAGACATTGAGAGGATGACTCGCTTTTTGGCTTGCATAATTGCTCCTTAACCGGGAATAATTGTATCGTATACGTTAATTGAGGAGGGGTAAGATGCGAAAGCAGATGAGCGTACTTCCTGTTAAAAGGGTGTTTTTAGATAGCGATGCTGCTAATGAAGATGGTCTTTTTGAGTTTACCATTGATTGTGGTGCGGTTTATTTTGGTGCGGTTTATGATGGGGATGGACAGCTCACAACTATTGACCAGTATTTTTATACTGAGAACTACTCGCGTGAAGATCTAGACAGTGCAGCAAAAACGGTGCAGCTTTTAGCAATTGATAACAGGGATTACAAAGCTAAAACCTATTTAATAACAAAGTTGGAAAACGGTCAGGAGTGGCTTAGGTTTCATGCTGTGGTGGCACAGGAAATCAATGCAGACTATTTTTATCAAAAATATGTAGGTGGATAAAAAAGCTGAAGGGTGTGGTAACATAAATTAAGAGTGTAAATATGAAAAAATAATTAAAATATGTAAAATATTGCCATCTAATAATTTGTTATGTAAGATATTTTTGAGAACACTAGCACTTATTGTCGAATACCAGTATTTTCCAAATGGCGGCAAATCTGGTGTTTGTGTTAAACCATACATAAAATTCGACAATTGCTAGTGTTTTTGGTGATAACTTGTCGCATTTTTACGAAAAGTAATTGTACTATTTTTGCAGGAAATACAAATACTTACAAGAATTTATCTATCACTGAATTCCAAATAGTACAAAAGGGGATGGCAATATGTATGCATCCGGTGCTCTTCATAATAAAGTTTTATATTTAGCGAAGGAAGAAGATTATAGTGATTATTTCGAATCGACAACGAACGGTATTATCTGTCTAGATAGTTCACTGAGGATTAAAAATCTTAACCGAGAAGCGGAAAGAATTTGCGGTATAGATCGAGCGAGGCTTGTAGGTAAGCGTGCTGATAATATTTTTAAAGATTATGGGCAGAAGTTTTTACGCGTATTTTCTTTATCTGAATATGATGATATTTACACTACGAGTCTTAAAATTAACATAAAGGATCAAGTATTATATTTGCATGTTGATACTCTTAAGTTGCATGATTCATCAGGATCGGTCAGTGGTATGATTGTTATCATGCAGGATGTCACTGCCGTGCGTGCGGCTATTAAACAGATTCAAACAACTCAGATGCTTATGTCGCTGGGTGAGTTAGCGGCAGGTGTGGCTCATCATGTTCGTACTCCACTTACCACAATCGGCGGTTACTTGCAGGTTATGCTGGGCCGCCTTAAAGACGATCAATATGTCGTGCGTCGTGATCTATTGGAAATGCTCTTAGGCGAGGTATCATATATAAACGATGTCGTTAAGGAATTAGTGCTGTTTGCAAAGCCGCCAGTGGAAATGAAGCCGGACGTAAACATTAATCGTTTATTGGAGCAAGCCTTGCTTCTGACGTTTAAGGAAATTGGCGGTGAAAAGATTGCAATTAATAAAAAGCTTACCGATTCTATCCCGACGATTAATGCGGATAGTAACTTAATTCAACAGGCTATTGTTAATATTATCCAAAATGCGATTGAAGCGATGCCGGATGAAGGTTTATTGACATTGAAGACATGGCTTAATGCTGATTTGAATATGATCGTACTTGCCATTACTGATACGGGTTCAGGTGTTGCTTCCGAGATATTGCCACGCGTTTTCGAGCCTTTTTACACAACTAAGCTAGACCGCATGGGGTTAGGACTCCCTATCGCTCATCGCATTATTGCTGAACACGGTGGATTTATTAATATTAGTTCTGATGAAAAGGGCGGAACTAAGGTTCACATTTATATACCGATCGTTGATGGCCGATTAAGTCATCTCACAGTTGTGCATCAGCAAATCCTTAATCTTCAATAGAATGTAGTAAGTTAGAATTCATAATTGACTGGTGTCCCTCATATAGGTGTAATGTTGGTAAAAACATTACGAGGAAGGGATGCCAGTGTTTATTTTGCCTAGGGCAGTTTATACTGCTTTATTTTTGTTGCTGCTGTTACTGCCCGTGTATGGTGAGTGCGCTCCTATTTCATCCCCAAGAATTGTTATTAATTTACCCAGCAGGATGCTGGAATTATATTCGGAAAGCGATTTCGTGAAAGAATATCCAGTAGCCATTGGCAAGCCCTCTACGCCTACGCCTATGGGTGATTTCTCAATTATCAACAAGGAGGTAGACCCGGTGTGGATACCTCCGAGGAAGGGGTATGTTGTTTACTCAGGACCTGATAACCCGCTGGGGTACAGGTGGATGGGGTTTCTTCCTCTCTATGGTATTCACGGTACTAATGCTCCATGGGCAATTGGTCTGGCAGTCTCTAATGGTTGTGTTAGGATGCATGAGGAGGATGCCGAGGAATTGTTTGATATTGTTAGCTATGGGACACCAGTACGGGTAGCATATGATAGGGTTAAAGTACGTTTCGACGACATGGGACAAATCTCGGTGGGGATATATCCTGATATTTATGGCTATAAAGCTGTGTCAGTAGCGGAAGTATCTAATCGATTAGCTGACTATGGAGTAAATGCTTTTGTAAGTGAAAGTTTTATTGAGAAACTAATTGAGGAAGAAGGCGACCGGCAAGTAACAGTTGCGCGAGTTGTTAACGTAAAGGTGAATGATAGGATGCTTAGTGAGCACGCGATAGAAAGCGGGGACGTACTGTATGTGCCGGTTTGGGCTGTCGCGGGTGCTTTAGATGTTAATATCGCGTGGGATGAGATAAAACAAGTTGTTCGGGCCAAAAAGAATGTTGTTCCGGGTGTTGTTAAAGGGGATGTTTTGTATGTGTCCGCCCAAAATCTAAAGGTATTGCTTGGCGGACAGCAATTACTAAATACAGAGGAAAATCACTTAGATATTAATATTCTTAGTGTCGTTATAAATGACAAGTTAATTACGAGAGACGTACAATTTGTCGATGGTGTGTTAGCACTGCCTGTATTACAACTAAGTGAAGCACTTGGTAAAAAAGTGGTTTGGGATCCGAGTAATGGATTGCTAATGATGAAAGACAAAGGCATACCTTTTGCTTTGATTGACAATCAGCCTTATATTCAAATAAATAAAATCAATGAATATTTCAATGCCTTTGTTTTTTGGAATCAGCAAGACCGCAAAATCGAAATAACATATCCGCTTAAATAATGATTCACAGGAATGACTCTATCAGTAATTTTGATAGAGTCATTTATCCGATGACCTAGCCGCTCTTCTGCTATAAGTGATACCCTAAAGGGCACAGGCGAGCGGCTAGGTGTCTGGATACGATTAGGCTAGGGTTCAGGTGGAGTTATCTGAATCAAGTCTCACTTTATTATTGCAGTTCTTACATAAAACATGGCTACTTATTTAAAAACTATAAAGGTATTTACGGCAAATTAGCCAATAACTAAAGATTGTATAAAAAAAGATAGAAGGTGATGGGCAATGCCCCATACAGTTGTAATTATTGATGGTAGTAGTTTGATCCATCGTGCTTTTTATGCGCTACCGCTTTTAACAACCGCAAGCGGTCAGTATACTAATGCCGTTTATGGGTTTGCTACAATGCTTATTAAGTTAATTAATGATATTAAACCAGATTCAATTGTTGTTGCATTAGACAAGGGTAAGGTGACCTTTCGGACAGAAAAGTTTAGCCAATATAAGGCCAACCGTAAGGCCACGCCCACAGAATTAGCTGAGCAATTTCCGTTGGTTAAAGAGTTGTTGAATGCGTTTAATATTGCAATGATTGAGCAAGATGGCTTTGAAGCTGACGATATTATCGGCACATTGGCGAAAAAAGCTTCTGACCAAAAGCATGAGGTTATTATTGTCACAGGTGATCGTGACGCCCTTCAACTCATTAATCCTAACACTAAGGTTTTGCTTACAAAAAAGGGTATTTCTGAGATGGAGTTATATAGCGAAAAAGAATTTAGAGCTAAATACGGTGTTGCGCCTATTCAATTAATTGATCTTAAAGGGCTTATGGGCGATAGTTCGGACAATATTCCGGGGGTTCCGGGTGTTGGTGAAAAGACTGCCATGAAGTTGATCGGTGAATTTGGATCAGTTGAAAATGTATTGGACAATATTGATAATATTTCAGGAAAAAAACTTCAGGAGAACATTCGTAACAATGTTGAATCGGCTATTCTATCAAAGCAACTTGCGACAATTAATTGTGATATGGAGCTCGATTTTACTGCTGAAAAATTTAATCTAAAACCGAACCGTTTCAAAGTAGAGGAGTTTCTTCTTAAATTCGAGTTTAAAAGCTTATTGGCTCGTATGGGAAGTATATTAACTGCTGACAGTAAACAAATGAGTTTGCCAAAGCCAACACCCGCTATTCTTATTACAACTAGTGAAGAGATAGAAACTATTGTAGATAACATTAAACAAGCAGGGTATCTTTCTTTTTATCCCATTTTCAAAGGAAAAGTTCCTTCTATAATATTTGAAGGAATGGCTGTTATTTATAACGATAATCCTGTA
>JAQWAQ010000091.1 GCA_028707635.1 Negativicutes bacterium | reverse complement strand
TATAGTTAATCAAAAGGCCAAAGGAAAGATTAATGATTCCCTTGTAAATTTTAGAGATCATCCTTCTTTTCCAGTTTCTGACTTCTTTATTGTAAAAAAAGGGAATAACCATATCGACGTGTTCAAGAAGCGGCAGATACCTGAGTATCTCAAACGCATCCGTTTCCCCATCACCCGGAAGCAAAACCACCAATTCTCCTCCGGCTACAGATACACCATCCCAGAATGACGCCCCTATTCCCTTTGTCTTTTCATGGGAAATCATTCTTATTTCAGGATTCCGCTCAGACATTTTTTCGACGATCTGTGCTGTCCGATCCGTACTGCCATCATTAACAATAATAACATCTCCTGCACACTCTAGACGCCTGAATGCATCCAGTGCATTTTCCACCGCCCTAGTGATATTGCCCTCTTCATTCAGGGCAGGCATGATCACACTAACTTTGTATTTCATCATGAATTCTGTCTGCCTTTTCTTTTGTTTCGGTCATTATTTATCGGCTTGCAAACAACGGAGCCTTATACTCTTATGTATCCAGCCTGCTTATCGGTAATCCAATCTTCAACCATTTTATCAAAATCAACATCTACCTGATAAGGATCAAATACTTTCATGCTCACCAGCTGCATAATTTTTTTATCATCCTGGCCGCAACAATGAGAGTGTCCCAGAAAAGAAAAATAGTTATTTACGCCGGTCGCTATAAATTTAACATTGAGATTCTGATAGATGATATCGTTACGAATCTGTTCTATCGCCCGAAAGGTTAAAAAATTGACCATGGAATAGACAACGGGTATCAGCCCCGTCATGGCTATACCGGCTGCAATCCCTACAGTACCCTGTTCCATTATACCGGTATTCAGCATCCTATCCGGAAACTCACTGCGAAAACTATCGGTTACTCCGAACCCCATATCGCAGACAAGCAAGTATATTCTTTCATCTTTTCTCGCAAAGGGAATCAGGGAATTAACAATCATACTCCTATAATTTATATTACCGACATTACTCATAGCGATTGCCTGCTTTCAGCTCTTCTTCGGTTGGCAGACGAAAATGAAATTTCGGCATATTCTCCATGCAAAGCAGGCCGTAACCTTTTACGGTACGGGCAACCAACACTTGTGGTGCTTTTATTTCCGACTGCTTCTGTATCCAAGTTCGCAATATATTGACCATGGACTTGGCCGAATGTCCCAAACATGATTTCACCTCACACCCGAAAGCACTCATTTTTCTCTGGATATCTCCTTTCCGTCCTTTAACCGTCAGCACATTATCCAAATAATCCATGGCTTGGAGTTTATTGGCATCGACGATAACAGTAAGATTATTCAATTCATACTTCACAGCAAACTGAATTGCTTCCCAATTGGATCCCTCTTGGAGTTCGCCATCCCCCATTACACAATAAATTCGCCAGCCTTTTTTCTGCAATTTTGCACCGTAGGCCATACCGACGGCCATTGGCAAACCATGGCCAAGGGCCCCACACCCAGCTTCAATACCGTGGTCAATACTGCGTTCGACACACCCCATAAGGAAACTTCCTTTATAAAAATTTTCCCATTGGGATTTTTCAACATAACCGATATCAGCAAGGATAGAATATAAACCATAGCACCCGTGTGCTTTAGAAAAAACAAGGCGGTCCCGATCCACCCATTGTGGATCGATGGATATATTCATTATTTCATAATATAATACAGTTAGTATATCAACGCACGAAAGTGACGGCGCAATGTGTCCGGCCCCGTTTTGAACAGACACTCGAATCAAGTCTTTTCTGATCTCGTTGGCTTTTCCGATAAGGTCGGCGGTCTGTAATTTTGGTAATAACCTACTATTGGGAGTCATGATTTCCTTTGATAAAATTTCATGATTGTGTCTGATATATAACCAATATGCTCTGTCTCCAGCTCCTGGTATATGGGCAAACTCAAGATTTTCTGTGATTGCCGTTCGCATACGGGAAAATCTCCCATCTTATATCCTAAAGAGTAAGCTGCCTTTTGGAGATGAATCGGTATAGGGTAATGTACGCGGGTTCCGATTCCATTATTCTGAAGATAATTCTGTAACGCGGCCCTTTCCTCCAACTGAACGACAAAAGTATGATAGACGCAATATTCATGAGGAAGAGGTTGTGGTATTTCTATTACATTCTGCAACAAGGAATTGTATTCCTTTGCGTTCTTTCTTCTTTTGTCGTTCCATGCATCAAGCCATTTCAACTTTATAAGGAGAATAGCTGCCTGCAGCGAATCTAAACGGGAATTATAACCCCACATTACTGTTTCATCACGATTAACGAGTCCGAAATTTCGCAAGCGGACAAGTCTTTCATAAATTTTTTCGTTATTCGTAGTAATAATTCCACCATCACCACATGCATTTAATGTTTTCAAGGGATGAAGACTGAAGCAACCGACATCCCCTAAAGAACCTACCTTTTTGTTGCGATATCTAGCGCCTACGGCCTGCGCAGCATCCTCTATGACATAGAGCCCATGTTTACCGGCTACTTTCACGATAGGGTCCATATCAGCCGGACGTCCCGTCAGATGCACAGGAATTATTGCTCTCGTCCTTGGCGTAATTGCCTGCTCGATAAGCTCAGGATCAATATTGTAATCGCTTCGAACATCAACAAAAACGGGCTTCGCACCCGATGCAACAATTACTGAGGCAGTCGCAATGAAGGAATTTGGCGCGGTTATTATTTCATCATCTTGTCCAATATCAAGCGCTTTCAGACTCAAAAATAAAGCATCCGTTCCAGAATTAACACCTACCGCGAAACGAACCCCGCAGTATGTAGCAAACGTCTCTTCAAAAGACTGGACCTCTTTTCCCAAAATAAAATTGCCATGATCAAGAACTTTTTCTATAGCAACTAACAGTTCCTTTTTCAGCAATTTTGTCTGAGCACCGATATTTACATAAGGTATATTCATCATGGTACATTCAGTCCAATCGTTAGTAAAATACTATTTATAAAATGACAGAATAGTTTCAATAGTATAATTGACTTCATCATCTGTTAAGTATGGATGCGCCGGTAATGTAATAATTGTTCTACAATCTCTCTCAGTGCGAGGAAAATCGCCTGGTTTATATCCCAAATCTCTTGAGCAATTTTGGTAAGGCAATGGGATTGGGTAATGTACTTTTGCTTCTATTCCTCTATCAATACAATACTTTAACAAATTATCCCTTTCATTTGTGCGGATCATATACAAGTGATATACATGACGAATATGACTATGCCGTGCTGGAATGTCAATTTGTGGAATTTTAGATAAGGCATGATCATAAGCTTCTGCTATCATAATTCTTCTGTCCGTGTAAGTTGTAACTTCATCAAGCAAGCGCAGAGCAACTACAGCTTGCATAGTATCCAAACGGCTATTATAGCCGAATATCTCAACTTCATCTCTTGATTTCAACCCATAGTTTCTTAGCATGCGTAGCTTTTCATTCAGACTGTCATCGTCAGTCACGATCATGCCACCATCCGACCATACGTTTAGATTTTTCAACGGATGGAAACTGAAAGCTCCAGTAATACCAAAAGAGCCCGCATGCTTATTTTTATAAGCAGCATTTATGGCGGTGCATGAATCTTCAACGACAAACAGATTATACTTATTTGCAATTGAAATTATCTTTCCCATATTGGGTGCATTTCCTGTAAACCATACAGGCATGATAGCTTTTGTCCGATCAGTGATCGCAGCTTCTATAAGATCCGTATCAATAGTAAATTCATCTTTTACATCCACAAACACAGGTTTGGCTCCGGTAATGGCAATTGCATCGGCTGTTGCAATAAACGTCTCCGCACAGGTGATCACTTCATCACCGCCGCCTATTCCCAGTGCTTTTAAGCTGAGAAAGAGAGCATCCGTCCCCGAATTAACACCGATTGCATGTTTAACACCAACAAATGACGCAAATTTTTTCTCAAATATCTCTCCCTTTTTGCCAAGTGTAAAATCTCCTGATTTAACAAACTCCTTAATATCATCTAAAATTAAATCCAAAATTTGCTTTGGCTCACCAACGTCCGCCGCTCTAAATTGTCTGTCTAAATAAGAATATGGGACTCGCATTTTTTTCACCGAAGGTTAATTTTCTGCATAGTTTTAATATTATAATATCTAATATCTGTCATTGCATTCGGGATTTTCCCGGCCTGGAAAGATGCCACTAGATCACTAATGGCATCTTCCAAATTGTACTCCGCCACAAAACCGAGTTCTTTTTTTATCTTCGCCGAAGATACATGGTATGAACGGTTATCATCAGATGGCGTCGTTACAATCTCAATATCCTCTCCCACTACCTTTCGCACCTTATTCGCAATTTCTGCTACCGTAAAATTGTCAAAACCAACATTGAATATTTTACCGTCAATAGCATTATCCGGCCATTCTAAGGATTTTATATAGGCCTGAACCATATCCTTAATATGTATGTTGGGACGCATCTGCTGGCCACCAAAGACGGTAATCTTACGATTATTAATGGCATGATTGGTAAGAATGTTAACGGTAAGATCAAGACGCAATCGAGGCGAATAACCACAAACCGTGGATGGTCGTAAAACTAGTGTTACAAAACCAGGTGTTCTTTTCTGAAGCAGAACCTCTTCGCACATGGCTTTGTATTTTGAGTAGTCTGTCAGGGGCAATAGAGGAAGATCTTCCGTTACATTTTTTTCTTCCTTTATTCCGTAAACGCTTGAGGAAGAAGCGTAAATGAATCTCTTAACACCGCTTTCCCGTGAAATATCCACAAGAGGAGCAAAGGCGTCAAAATTTATAGATTTTCCCAGTTCTGGATCCAATTCAAAACTGGGATCATTGGAAATACAGGCGAGGTGGATAATGGCATCGCAACCGGGTAAAATCCTCCTTAACAAGGATTGGTCTCGAATATCGCCTTTATATAGCCCAAGGCTTGGGTTTTCCCTAACAGCATCAAGTACTTGCTCACCATAAATAAACAAATCCACTACGCGAACATTATAACCACTCTCCAGTAATTTGGGAATCAATACAGCGCCCACATATCCGCCACCACCTGTTACCAGCACATTTTCTATCTTCAATATCGATACCTCTCTCTATTTTAAATATTTAAACCAGTTCTTGGTTGCCTCAGATATGGAGGCCTCATCCCAAAGCGGTGCCTCCTGCCAGTCCTCAATTACGGACAGCATGTTTGCCACCCCTTGATCAAAAGAAACCTTCGGTACCCATTTTAGGGCAGCCCTGATTTTGCTAATATCAGCAAATGTACTATCAGGTTCTCCTGGTCGTTTGGGAAGGAATACCTTCTCGCCTCCAAGCAATTCTACTAACCGGTTTATGCTGTATGTTCCACCCGAACCTACATTAAGCACCTCTGCTGAGATGTCCGATTTTGCTGCAGCCAGAAATGCTTCAGCTATATCTGTCACATAGGTAAAGTCCCTCGTTTGCCTTCCATCACCAACTACTGTAAAAGGCTTGCCAGCAAGTTTTTGCTTGAGAAATACACCAAAGACAGCACCATATGCACCTGTTGTTCTGCTTCTTGGACCATAAACATTAAAGAGACGCAGGGAAAGAGCTGGTAATTTATAGACTTGTGCCCAGTGCATTACCATTTGCTCGCCCATATATTTGGTTAATCCGTATGGATGTCGAGGGACACAGGGATAATTTTCCGGTGTGGGAACCATTTCTGCTATACCATAACAAGTTGAACTGGCAGTATAAATGAATCGCTTTATGCCGACTCTTCGTGCATATTCTAAAGCCAAATAAGTTCCAGATACATTCACTTTGAAATATTCATCCGGCTTCTCAATTGATGGAACCAAATCTGCCCGCCCGGCAACATGGAACATCCAATCAACAACCGGTATTTTTTGGTATGCAGATAGATCAGAAATATCAGCCTGTATCCAGTAGAAGGCTTTATTTTTGCGCGCTTGAGCTAAATTTGCTTCCCGGCCAGTTGACAGATCGTCTAATGCAATTACTTCGTGGCCATCTCGCAACAACAAATCTGTAAGATGGCTTCCTATAAATCCTGCCGCACCTGTAACAAGACATTTCATAACACAACCTTTATTCGTGATTTCAAATTTATTTTCACTGCTGTCCCAACGTTGGAGATATTTACACAACTAACTCAGTCAACATTCTCCTTGCTGTTTACTCTCTGATGTAAATTGTAGTTATCCACTGATAATCTATTGATATTACTATACAAGACTTTTGCATAAATCACTGGTTTAGTTTTTTTCCCATTTTTCATGCAAATTTGAAGTTTTTGTATCTGTTGCTTGGAATCTAATTTGGTCCATTGATGGGGGAATTGTACCTCCCATTGCTTCTTTTTGAGACACTTTCTCTGCTACTCCATCGGCGTATCCCTTATCGGCAAACACAAATCAATCCATTAACTGACAAATATTTAATTACTTCAATGCATTACAAGACATTTATTGGTCTTTGTCGTGCAAAGGCCTTTGAGCGTGACCATTTTCAAAAAAGAACCAATTTATCAAGCACCTTTAAACACTTGTACACAAGCTTAGTGAACCATCCCAGCAACCAATTGAATCTATCCGTTTAATATTGGAACAACTGAGATTTATTCTATGTTTTTCTTTTCGATAACAATCTTTATATTGAGCCATTGCATCAGCATATGGCCGATGATGAGTTGCATATCCTCTGCAATCTGCATGTCGTTTATGGGAATATGAATAGATTCTTCGGTAATAGCAAGGCAACGACCACCATCGTACCCTAAAATAGCAAATGTATGCATACCGATTTTTTTTGCCGTTTTTATAGCCTTAACTATATTAGGAGAATTACCGCTGCCGGAGAGGGCAATTAGAATATCATCTTGTTGACCTAATACTTCGAGTTGATAAGAAAAAATATCATCATACGAAATATCGTTAGCCAAACACGTCAGGATAGATTGATTTGTCGATAAAGCATGAACTTTAAGCGCCTCATCACTTCTCTTACCAATCCCATAAATAAAATCGTTCGCAATATGCATGGCGTTGGCAGCACTCCCCCCGTTTCCGCACAGAAAAACCTGCCTTTTTGATTGGAGAACATCCCATAGGTAGTCAGATATCGAGCAAAGCTTTTCGAGATTAACTTGCCGCACAGCCTGATTAATTTTCTGGCAATAACTATGGTAAAGATCAATCTGTTGCATATTGCGAAATCCTCCGCGGGAATTCTTTACACGCTGCTTTATAACTTTCTATCGTACCAATATCCCGGTGATACACATCGTTGTAAAATGTATAAATACGGCCCATATAGTGAGGAATGACCTCAGTACTAAAATCAATAAATTCTTTCTTCAGGTTTACAAGATAATCAAATATGGATGGTTCTACAATATAGACTGCTCCATTGGCCATATCACTTGGTGGATTGGTCACTTTTTCATAAAAGTCCTGGACACAGCCTTTTTCGTCGGTTTGAATGATGCCGCAGGTGTGCGGTGTAGACGTCTTGAAAGTCATCATGGTAATTTCGCAACCGTTAGGGCGATTCAGATGACAATTCACGAATGATCGAACATCAAAGACGGACAGATTGTCGGCGTGGACAAGCATAAGGGGTTCATTACCAAAAAAATCTCTATTTTTCAGAAGGGTTCCCCCTGTACCTAATAGCTCTTTTTCAAGAACTGTCATGATGTATTCTCGGTACTGGCTGTTGTTGATATAATTGATGACTTTATCCGCATGGTGATATAAATTCACCAAGAGGGGATAAACGCCTCCCTTATAAAGCATACTGACCCAGTACTCTAAAAGAGGCTTTCCGTCAATCTCTATGAGACATTTGGGAACAGTGTCAGTTATAGGTTGCAACCGCGTCCCCAAACCAGCAGCAAGAAGTAGTGCTCTCATCGAATCACATTCATCCCATTTATTTCCATTTTTAAATCTTTTGGACTTAGCGGTATATTCCCGATCCTTCCAATTTGACAAGCAGCGGCCAGAGAACCAAGGTATGAACTTTTCCAGATGTTGGCTCCCACAGCCATAGCCATGGATGTGCAAGTCAAACAAGAATCTCCCGCACCTGATACGTCTTTAGGTGCAATATTGAAAGCGGGCAATCGATCGGTTAGCCAATCGCTTTTCTGCTTTCCTTCTGCATGAATTAAAACACCTTCTTCATCAAGAGTAATCATAACATTACTTATACAAGCTTTTTTTCTCAATTTTTCTGCAAGAATCACAAGCCCCGACTCAAAATCATGCACAGCCAAACGGGCTTCCCGTTCGGTCGGCGTAACCAGCGTCATTCCGCGAAAGCGTGACACATCACCGACTTGTGAAGATGACTGACTATCCGCTACCATCATAATTCCTTTCTCAAGGCAGAATGAGGTAATTTGGTCCACAAGAGCTTGATGTAGACAACCATAATTGAAGTCCGAAAATATTATCAAATCCATTCCTTCTATCACATCCAACACCTCTTGCCAGAATCTTTCTCTGATTTCCGCAGAAATTGCATGTTGCCGTAAATGACTTACTCGCAATAATGTTTTCTGCCGTGCACGAAATCTTTGCTTTAGAGTGGTTGGCCGGCTTTCGTCTTGAAATAAATGGGTGTGCACGCCCAAAGACGTCATTCTTGCTCTTGCATAATCAGCTATTTCATCTTTTCCGACTGTTGAAAAAAAGTGGACATCTGCCCCCAATCCTTTGGCATGGAGGGCAACAATTCCTGCTCCTCCAACAAATTTTTCGTACGCTACTGGCGTTACAACAATCGTAGGATCTTCCTGCGACATTCCCAGCGCATCGCAGGTAATATATTCATCAATAATTGTATCCCCCAGCACACATACCTTCAAATTTCTCATTTTATCTGTAATTTCGAGCAACTCTTGAAAGCTAAAATCATGCCGCTTCATATAATCAACAGGCTTCTTGATGGATGAAACAGATAGCTCTTTCCACTCCGTATTCATTAAATCAATAGACGAAAAGCTGGTTTCACCTGAGCCGAATATTAATTTTCCACCATATTGTTTCAAAATATCCTTTTCAGGATTTTCCCTTTCTTCGTGTTCTTTCCCTTTAACCACAAAAGCAGGTTTCAGTTTTTCAATAAAACTAACAGTATGTTGGCATAGAATGAATGAATAATCAACCCAGGCTATGGCCTGAATACTTTCAAGACGTAATTTTTCATCGACAAATGAACCGGGAGAATTATTGCCCAGCACACCTACAACCAGATAATCGCCACATTCTTTGGCAAATCGCAGAAGTCGCAGATGCCCAGGATGGATGATATTAAAATTACCATAAACGAAGACGACTCTCTTGGTTTTTGATCGTTTCTTTATTTGCTCTAACTCGGAGTTGTTGTTCATAAGCGCTGTAATTTGTAATTCTCCCAGAGAATTTTTATATCTAAATTTAACTCAGTACCTTCTGGTAACACATCAGAAAACATTTGCAGAATCAACGAACCTCTTCAAACATCTTACCATTCATTTTGGTGTTCAAGGTGTTCCGATTCGCTGAAGTATTATAACACATCTGTTTTATGTACCACCGAGAATGTTTATTCGTTATGACAATATACATTGTAACCATGCTTTTTAACGAGCTCATCACGCTCGGCCGCTTTGAGATCTTCCCTAACCATTTCAGATACAAGTTCCTGAAAAGATATCTTCGGATACCAACCGAGCTTTTGCCTAGCCTTAGTGGGATCACCAAGCAGGGTTTCCACCTCTGTAGGGCGGAAATAACGGGGATCAACACGGACAATTGATTTTTCCTCCTGATGCCAGCTATATCCATTTATGGAAGAGGAAATACTAATGCCATCATCTTTGCAATGGGATAAGTTTTGCCGCCAATAGCCAACCTCTTCCAATCCTTTTCCTTCCCAGCGTATATTCATTCCCAACTCAGCGGCAGCCGCATTGATAAAATCACGGACACTGTACTGAACACCGGTGGCAATCACAAAGTCTTCCGGTTCATCTTGCTGAAGCATAAGCCACTGCATTTCTACATAGTCTTGTGCATGGCCCCAATCGCGCAGGGCGTCCAGATTGCCTAGATAAAGCGTGTCCTGAAGTCCAAGTTTGATCCGGGCTAGAGCGCGAGTAATCTTACGTGTGACAAATGTTTCTCCCCGAACCGGCGATTCGTGGTTAAAAAGAATTCCATTACAAGCATGAAGCCCATAGGCTTCGCGATAGTTTACCGTAATCCAATAGGCATAAAGTTTTGCTACTGCATACGGACTGCGGGGATAAAACGGTGTCGTTTCCTTCTGCGGAATTTCTTGGACCTTGCCAAAGAGTTCCGAGGTAGATGCCTGATAGAATCGAGTGGTCTTTTCCATGCCCAGAATACGGATGGCTTCAAGAATGCGCAAGGTTCCTACCGCATCGGAATTAGCAGTATATTCGGGTTCTTCAAAAGACACAGCCACATGAGACTGGGCCGCAAGATTGTATATCTCTACCGGCTTTATCTGCTGAATGATCCTAATCAGACTCGATGAATCAGTCAGGTCCCCGTGGTGGAGAACAAAGCGATGATCTCCTACATGTGGATCCTGATAAAGGTGGTCAATTCTATCTGTATTGAAAAGGGAGGTACGGCGTTTTATGCCGTGTACTTCATACCCCTTATCAAGAAGAAACTCGGCCAGGTAAGATCCGTCCTGACCGGTAATACCTGTTATCAATGCGACTTTGCCCATAGTTCATCCTTTATTATACTTTATTTACACGCGGCCATATTGATCTTCCAAGCGTACAATGTCATCTTCTCCAAAATAGCATCCCGACTGGACCTCAATTATTTCCAGAGGAACATGACAAGTGTTTTCCACACGATGTTTTTCCCCGACGGGAATAAATACCGATTGATTTTCTTTTAGAATGATCTTTTCATCACCACGTGTAACCTTGGCCGTACCATGAACGACAATCCAGTGTTCTGAGCGATTGTGGTGCAATTTAATTGCTTTCTTTGGAAACGGATCAGACAAGTGCAAGAAAGTTTCTACACACCCTAATGCAATATTTATAGATGATGTTC